>NZ_BSTB01000012.1:0-222713 GCF_030269285.1 Micromonospora sp. NBRC 101691 | reverse complement strand
CATACCCTCCGACCGCCGCAGCCGCCGGATCTCCGCCCAGTCCTCCACGCTCAGCACCTCCCGATGCTTCAGGAGGTGGTCCCGATTCAGCCGGAACCACGTGGTCAGTTTTCAGGCGGAACCGACAATGGCACCGTGACGAACACTGGAGATGCCATGTACCGGGCAGCCCAGTACGTGCGTCGGTACTGTGACCCTGACTACGTCGTCGATCCGCCATTCGAAGATTGGGAGACCGAACTGGTGTAGGAGTGACCCTGGTAGGGGTGGCTACTGGGGTGAACGACGGCGCGTCAGGCGGGCGGGTAATCCCTCGGGCGAACAAACGGGCACCGGTACCCTCTGCCCGTGCAGGGAGAGTTCCGCCTTCGGCAGATGGTCGGTCGGATGGAACATGCGGCGGATGTGGCTGTCGCGATTGAGCCGGCCGACCGTGACGAGGTGAGTGTCGCACCGGATGCCTTCACCTGGTTGCGGGATGTCTACGGACCGCGAGCGGTGATCGAACGGCCAGTCAACGATCGGTTGGTGGCGGAAGCGGTCGAGGGTGTGCGGTATGCGCTCACGCGCGTGGGAAGACCCGGTGGTCTCAGGTCACCGTGACGAAGATCGTGGATTTTCCGGTGGACACCGCTGACGGAGACGTCACGGTCGCGGCCGCCCACGCGGTGTGCCTCGCGCTGGGTACGAAGCTGCAACCAGCGCCGCGTCCCACGGCGGACGGGGCGGTCTTCCCCACATCGGACGGGGCCTCTTCCTGACGTTCTCGCGGTGCGTGCGGTCGTCGCGCACCGGGTAGCTTCCAACGGACGGAATGAGGAGGAGACAGGTGACTGCTGGTGGCTTCTCGTCGAAGAGGCTGACTCAGGTGCGGCAGCTGCTCCACCGTCACGTCGACTCCGGCTTCGTCCCGGGCGTGGTGGCCGTCCTCGCCCGCAGGGGCGAGGTGCATGTCGAGGCAACGGGCAATCTCGCCTTCGAGGGCCCGGGGGCGCGGACGCCGATGGCGGGCGACACGATCTGCCGCCTGGGCTCGATGACGAAAACCATCGTCGCCGCGTGTGCGATGACACTCGTCGAGGACTGCACCCTCCGTCTCGACGACCCGGTCGACGACCTCCTTCCGGAGCTGGCGGACATGACCGTGCTCGCCGACCCGGACGGGCCGCTGGAGGACACCGTCGCGGCGGAACGCCCGATCACGCTGCGGGATCTGCTGACCTCCACCCTCGGCACCGGCATGGTCCCTGCCGAGCCCGGAACGGTCCCGATCGCCGACGCGTTGGACGGGCTCGTCCGGTCGTCACCGGACGGGTGGATCCGCCAGCTCGGCGCGCTGCCGCTCGTCCACCAGCCCGGAGAGCGCTGGATGTACGACACCGCCGCCAACGTGACCGGTGTGCTCATCGCCCGGGCCACCGGCATGTCCTTCGGGGACGCCCTGCGCGGGCGGATCTGTGGGCCGCTCGGCATGACCGACACCGCGTTCAGCGTGGGCGGCGAGAGTCTCGGCCGGTTGGCGACGGCGTACGAGCGCGACAACGCCGCCACCGGTGAGCCGGTCGTCGAGGACGCCCCCGACGGGCGGTGGAGTCGGCCGCCGGTGTTCGAGTCAGGTGGCGGCGGGCTCGTCTCCACCGCCGACGACTACCTCGCCTTCGCCTCGGCGCTGCTCGCCGGTGGTGCCCACCTCGGCGAGCGGGTGCTCTCGCGGCCGTCGGTGACGCTGATGACCAGCGACCATCTGACTCCGGCGCAGAAGGCGGTCTCCGGGTTCTGGCCCGGGTACTTCGACACCATGGGCTGGGGTTTCGGGATGTCGGTCCGCACCCGCCGTACGCACCTCGGCCCGTCGGTCGGCAGCTACGGATGGCCCGGTTACTACGGCACGGCCTGGTACAACGATCCCGCCGAGGACCTGACGGCGATCTTCCTCATGCAGCGGGCCCACGCGGGCGACCAGACACTGCCCATGTGGCGCGACCTCTGGACCGCCGTCTACCAGGCGATCGACGACTGACCGCGCGGGCCGGAGACAGCGCGTCAGGTGGCAGTGTCCGCATGCGCCACCCGCGGAAGATCGGTGAGGCCGTGGGGGAGTGGTCGCGGTCCTGTCACCTACCGGTGCGAGACCTGGGAGTCATCGGTTCTTCTTTCGTGGATACCCTCGCCTTCACGCGGGGGAGGAAACGGGACCCCTGCGGAGCAGGGCAGGAATAGCCAATTCGCCGTCAAGGCGGATAGGCGTCCAGCCCACCCCAACCGGAAGTCTCATTAATTATTGTGCTAGTTTGTGAGGCATGTCCAGGGCCGTGAAGCGGGCATTCAAGTACCGCTTCTACCCGACCGATGCGCAGGCCGCCGAGCTTGCCCGCACGTTCGGGTGCGTCCGAAAGGTCTACAACCTCGCGTTGGCCGCCCGCACCGAAGCGTGGACGCTGCGCCAGGAGCGAATCAACTACCACACCACCTCGGCGCTGCTGACCACCTGGAAGAAGACCGACGAACTGGCATTCCTCAATGAGGTGTCGTCGGTGCCGTTGCAGCAGGCGCTGCGGCATCTGCAGGTCGCGTTCACCAACTTCTTCGCCAAACGCGCCCGATACCCCAGCTTCAAGAGCAAGAAGAAGTCGCGCCGCTCGGCGGAATACACCACCAGCGCGTTCCGCTGGCGAGATGGCCGGCTCACCCTGGCGAAGATGACCGAGCCGCTGGACATCGTGTGGTCGCGGCCGCTTCCCGAGGGCGCGTCGCCGTCCACGGTCACCGTGTCGCAGGACCCGGCCGGACGCTGGTTTGTGTCCCTGCTCTGCGACGACGTGATCGAGCAGGCTCCAGCCTCGGGCATGGTCGGCGTTGACGCGGGGATCGACAGCCTGCTGACCCTCTCCACCGGAGAGAAGATCGTAAACCCGAAGCACGAGCGCCGAGACCGGGCGCGGTTGGCTCGCGCTCAGCGCGCCTTGGCGAAGAAGGGGAAGGGGTCGGCGAACCGGGCCAAGGCCCGACGCACGGTCGCCCGCGTGTACGCCCGGATTACCGACCGGCGCAGGGATCACCTGCACAAGCTGACTACTCGACTCGTTCGTGAGAACCAAACGATCGTGATCGAGGACCTGACCGTGCGCAACATGGTCAAGAACCACAGCCTGGCCCGCGCCGTCAGCGACGCGGCCTGGTGGCAGTTCCGCACCCTGCTCGAATACAAGGCGGACTGGTATGGCCGCGACCTCGTGGTGGTGGACCGCTGGTTTCCGTCGTCCAAGCTGTGCTCGGCGTGCGGTGGGCTCGCGGAGCGGATGCCGCTGAACGTCCGGTCGTGGACCTGCCGATGCGGGCAGACCCATGACCGGGATGTCAACGCGGCCCGCAACATTCTCGCGGAGGGGCTCTCCGTGATTGCCTGTGGAGGCGGTGTAAGACCTCAACGAGAGTCCTCTCGGACGGGGCGGTCGTCTGCGAAGCAGGAAAACCCAAGGGCGACCAAGGGAATCCCCGCCCTTTAAGGCGGGGAGGATGTCAATCCTGCTCGAAGCGGCGTCGTGAGGCCAGGATCTCGTCCAGGTGCCGGCGGCTCCACCGGCAGAAGCCATTGATCGTGACGTGCAGCTCCCGGCCGGCAGGTGTGAGCCGGTATTCGGTGCGTGGTGGCACGGTGGGATGAAGGGTTCGATCGACTACTCCGTGTCGCTCCAGCTGCCGCAGGGTCGCGGTGAGCAGTCGGTGGCTGATGCCGGCGACCTGCCGGTGCAGTTCGCCGAAGCGGCGTGTGTCGGTGCCGATGGCTTCGATGACCGGCACCGCCCACTTGGTGCCGACCACGTCGAACACCTCGCGAGCCACCTGGTGCACCTGCGCCATCTGTGCTGCCGTCGGCGTGCCGGGGAACGGCTCGTCCATTCGCCGTCCCTCCTTCGCATCGCCACTTACCAAAAAGTGCGTACTTACCCCATCAGTAGCAATCGCCGTACGGTCTGGTCGGCAATCTCAACGTACAGGAGTGGATATGGCCGTCCTGAAGACGTACGCCCGGCTCTGGGTGGATGACCTCGACGTCTCGCTGCCGTCGCTGCGGACCCTGGTCGGCGCGGAGCCGGATCTGCGGTTCGCATTCGACGCGATCGAGTTGGCCGCGATCGGCGACTTTCTGGTGATCGCTGGCCCACCGGAGGAACGGGCCCGTTACGGGCACGCCTCCGCGACCGTGATCGTGGATGATCTGGACGCCGTCGTCGCCGGGCTCTCCGCTGTGGGCGGCGAGATCACCACGCCGGAGGCGACGAGCCCGACCGGCCGCTACCTGTACGCCCGGCATGCTGGTGGGGCAGAGGTCGAGTACGTCGAGTGGGTGCCGGAGTTGGTCGCGCGGATCATCGGCCCCTCGGTTGTCCGGCATTAGGGCCGGATGCCCCGGGGCGCGCACCGCGTCCCGGGGTCGCCGTTGAGTGTCCTCAATGGATTGACGATGGTTGTTGGCTGGGTGAAAATGGCGGGATCAGGGGCCGTCATCGCCCGTCTTCCTCGCCCGAGCGGGAGGAGGTGTCGATTATGGAGCGCTACGAGGACCTCGAAGGAACCGCCGTGGGTCTGATCAACGCCGTCATCAACTGACCCGCCGGTCACCAACCGGGCGGACGCGGGCTGTCCCGTCGCCGCGTGTCCGCCCCTCGGCACCGAACCAACCGACCGGGCGGGAGGAAAGGGATGGCCGACACCACCTGGGAGGATCCGGCGGCGTTGCCGCTACGCCCGCTCATCGACCTGACCGCCGACCCCTCGGTCCCGCCGGCCCTGGTCGCCGAAACGGCACTGTTCTGTGCCGGCCAGCCAGACCCGTGCGGCTGGTTGCCCGCACATGCGCCGCCCGCCGGCCTGCGCCGCGCGATGCACCGCTCCGGCCTGCTCGACGCCGAGGACCCACTCGTCGCGCCACCCGAGGTGCGTGAGCGGCTCGAGACCGAGGAGCACGCCGGCCTCCTGTGGGCAGCCCGACTGATGCGCGCGCTGGGACGCCGGCAAGACGCCGCGAAACTGCTGTGGCGCCTCGGTGCGGACGCACCGTCCCCGGTGCGCGCCTGGCGGGACCTCCTGCTCGCCGAGGACGGCCGGCAACCACTTCCCCCGGTGCCGCCCGAGGCGGCGGGCCTGCCGGTCCGCCTCGCCACCGCACTGGCCCGGGCCGGGCATGCCGCGACGAGCGGGCAGCCGGCCGGAGAGGCCCTCGCTGCGGCGGAGTCCCTGGCCGCCGGCCTGGCCGGCGACCGGCTCGGCATGGTCGCCCAGGCCCGGATCCTCGCCGTGCGGCTGCGCTGCCCGGGCGAGCCGGGGCCCGAGGCCGACACGGTCCGCGCCGTCGTCCGCGATCTGGGGACGGACCGGGACGACTTCCTCGCGCGCGACGCCGCGCTGGCGCTGCTGCGGGCCGCCGCCCGCGCCGCCCTGAGCGGGACCGGCGCGACCGGCACCGGGCCGGCGCGCGAGTTCGCCGGCGTCGCCCTCGCCCTCGATCCGACCGGCGCGGCGACCTGGCTCCTCGCGGCGGACGCGGCCCGGGCGGCGGGCGACCAGGAGGCGGCCCGCACCCACTACCGGGTGGCCGCTCGGACCGGGCTGGCGGAGCGGACCGCAGCGGTGGCCGGACTGCTCGACCTGGCGACCCCCACTGCGGCCGTCGAGGGCGCCGGGCCTGCGGAGACAGCCGGCACCGGCGGAACGGCCGCGACAGCCGACAACACCGGCGGGCCGGCGGCGACAGCCGACACCGGCGAGCTGGTGGGGGCGCTGGCCGACCTGCTCGCCTCGGATCGCCGCGAGGAGCGGGACCGGTTGGAGGTGCTCGTGGCGCGGCGTCCGGCGTTGGGTGGCACGGTCTGCGCCGACGCGGTGCGTTGGGCGGTCGCGGTGCGAGAGTCGGCGGCCGGGGCGCGTCCGCTTCCGCTCGAACGCTACCGGCCGTTCCTCGACCTGAGCCCGAGCGAGATCCTCGACCCGGTCGACTCTCCGCCGGTCGCGATACACACGCCGTTGATGTCGTACGCCGCCGTGCTGGAGCGTCGCGAGCCGTGGTTCCGGGAGATCCACCCGCAGCGGGCGACGGCCGCCATGTTCCGCGACGAGATGCAGGCGACAGCTGCGGTGTACGGGTACGCCTCCGGTGGCGCCTCGGCCGACTACCGGACCTGGCTGGCGGCGCCCGACGGCTGCCCGCCCGAGGTGCGGGACCGGCTGGCCAACGCGTCGGACCTGCCGCTGCTGGACCGGGCGCTGCTGGGCCGGCTGCTGTCCGCCGTGGGTTTCCACGCCGAGGCGCAGCAGATCCTTCCCGGGCCGGACGTGCCGGTGCGCGACCCCGTGGGCGCGTACGCGCTGGCCAGTTGGATCTTCGCCGAGCAGATGCTCACCACGGGGCACGCGGCCGAGCTGGAGCCGCACTTCCGCACGCTGTACGACCAGCTCGGCGACGACGTCCGGTACGCCCGTACGAGGGTGGTTACCACCATCAACGCCACGGTCAACGCGGCCCGGCGCCGGGAGCCCGAAACCATTGCCCGCTGGCGCAAGCTCGGCGAGGAGGACCTGGCCCGGTACACCGCACTGGCCGAGGTGTCGGAGTTCGACGCCGCGATCATGACCAGCAGATGGTTCCGGGCCATGGGGTTCCTGCCGTTCCTCACCGGCGACCGCGACCTGCTGCGCGCCGACATGGACCGGTGGCTCGGCATCGCCCGGGAGCTGACCGGGCACGACGAGCACACCCGGGTCATCGCCGCGGACAACTACTTCCCGGCCGTGGAGACCGCCGTCCGCACCTACACGTACCTCGGCGAACGCGACACCGCGCTGGCCCTGGTGGACGAGTTGGCGGAGCGGATCGACCCGATCGACCCGAAGACCTGGCTTACCGCGGGGGAGCTGCGATACCAGGCCGGCGACGTCAGCGGCGCGCTCGACGCGTACCTGCGGGCCGCGCACCTGCAGTTCCCGTACGGCCGCATCTCCTGGTTCAACGCCGGCCAGGTGCATGAGCAGCTGGGCCGGGCCGACCTGGCCGTCGAGTGCTACCGCCGGTCGCTCGCGCACTGGCCGACCGGCGTGACGCCGCTGCGCCGGCTGCGCGACCTGCACCTGCGCGGCCAGCTGCCCGATGACCGGGGAGTGCTGGCAGCCTGGGCCGCGAGCCAGTCGGCGTGGTCACGGCTGCCCGCCTTCGAGGGGTGAGCCGGGTGGGGGTGCCGCCCTACGGAGCGCAGCGTGAACTGCTGCTGCTGAGCGACACCGACGAGGCCGGCCTGCCCCGGCACAACCCGATGCCCCGGGCCTGGACGCTGTGGCACGTCCGCGGCGAGGTGGACGTGCCCCGCCTGGCCGCCGCCATGCGGGCCGTCGCCGCCGGCAACGACGTGTGGCGAGCCCGGTTCGCCCCGGGCCCCGAGCTGGTGTGCGGGGCCGAGCAGCCGTTTCCGGTGACCACGGTGGACTGTGCCCACATGCCGGCGGACCGGCGGCTGGAGGCGGCCGGGGCGGCGCTCGGCGTCGCGGTGTACGCGCCGATCGACCTGCGCCACGACCCGCTGGCCGGTGCCTGCCTGGTGCGGCTGGCGCCGGACGAGCACGCGCTCGCTCTCGTGGTGGACCACGGCTTCGCCGATCACGCGACGCACACCCGGTTCGTGCGCCACGCGGCTGCGGCGTACGAGCATCCCGAGCGCAGGCCGCCGCCGGTGCCCTCGTTCTTCGCGCACGTGGCCGAGGTCGCTGCGGACTCGCGGCGGTCCGCCTCCCGGGAGTTCTGGGCGGAGGCGATGAGCCGGGAGGTCCCCGCCGTCGCCTTCCCCGGTGGGCGCTGGAAACCGTGGCGGGACACCACCGCGACCGCCGCCTGGCCGCTGCGGCTGGGTGGCGACACCGCGGGGGCCATCCGGCGTGGCCGGGAGCTCACCGGTGCGACCGGTTCCGGCCTGCTCCTGGCAGCCCTGTCGTTCCTGCTCAGGCTCTGGACCGAGGCGGACGTCCCGGTGCTGTACGCGCGGGGCGGCCGGTGGACGCGGGAGAGCCTCGAGGTCCCCGGCGCGCTGCACGAGGCGGTCGTGAGCGTGCCGCCGGACGACATCCCGTTCCCCTCGCTCGCCGGCTGGGTCCGCGGCCTCGCCGCCGCCAACGCCGCCGCGCCGCCCCTGCTCGGCCAGTGGCTGACCGACTTCGGTGGGGTCGAGGCCCTGCGCAAACGGCGTCGCCTCGTGCTCAACGTGGTGGCGGCGGAGCGCACCTTCACGCTCGGCTCCGCCACGATCGGCCCGGTGGGCCGGGTGCTGCGCGGCGCCGTTCGCCCGCCCGCCGGCCGGCGCGGGTTCCCCGCCCACAACGCGGTGCATCTGGCGGTCACGTGGTCGGCTGAGCAGCCCGAGCTGACCGTCCACCACGACCCCGAGGTGCTGCCGGCCGCCGAGCCGGTGGGTGCCGCTCTGGTCCGGTTCTTCGAACTGCTCGCGGAGCGGCCCGACATCGAGGCGGACCGGGCCGCCGAGCTGCTGCGCGCGACCTGGCTGCGGGCGGCCGACGTCCCGACCACGGCCGCGCCGACCTGACATGGCGTACCGCCGCTCCGGGCTGCTCCGGCAGCACGACTTCCGGTCCCTGTGGCTCGGGGCGGTCGCGAGCCAGTTCGGGGCCCGGATGGCCCTGGTGGCGCTGCCGTTGGTGGCGGCCGGCCCGATGCACGCCTCCGCGTGGCAGGTGGGTCTGGTCGGCACGCTGGGCACGGTCGCGTTCCTGGTCGTCGGTCTGCCCGCCGGCGCGGTCGTCGACCGGGTGCGGCAGCGGCGGCTGCTCATCGGCACCGACCTGGGGCGGGCCGCGCTCATCGCCTCGCTGGCCGTGCCGGCCGCGTCGGGCGGCGTGGCGCTCGGCCAGTTGTACGTCGTCGTCCTCGGCGTCGGGGTGCTCACGGTGTTCTTCGACGTCGCGCACCAGAGCTACCTCCCGCGGCTGGTGCGGCCCGAGGAACTGGTCGAGGGCAACGCCCGCCTGAGCACCACCCTCGCGGTGGCGCAGGTCGCGGGTCCCGCGCTGGCCGGGCTGGCCGTCGAGCTGGCCGGCGCCGGACCCGCCGTCCTGCTGATCGCGACGGGGTTCGCCGGGTCCGCCGCGTACCTGGCCCGGATCCGTGCGGCCGACGTGCGGCCCGCCACCACCGGCCGGTCCCGGCTCGCCGGGCAGATCCGGGACGGCGTGGCCTACGTGCTGCGCCATCCGGTGCTGCGCGTGCTGGCGCTGGCCGGCGGCGCGTACAACATGTTCGCCCTGGTGTTGCACACAATGGTGCCGGTACGCCTGGTCAGCGAGCTGGGCGCGTCCCCGGCGACGGCCAGCGTGTACTTCAGCGCGGGCGGCACCGGCGGGATCCTCGGCGCGGTGGTGGCCTGGCGACTGGCCCAGTGGCTCGGGCAGTATCGCTCGGCCTGGCTCTGTCTCCTTGTCACCGCGCCGTTCGCGCTGCTCACACCCCTGATCGACAGCGTTGGCCGGATCTGGCTGGCGGCTGGCGGCTACCTGCTGCTGTGGGCGGGTGCGACGGCCTCCAACGTGGCCCAGGTCAGTCTGCGCCAGCAACTGTGCCCGCCCGAACTGCTCGGCCGGATGAACGCCACCATGCGGTTCCTGCTCGGCGGGGCGATGCCGCTGGGCGCGCTGCTGGGCACCGTGCTGGGGGCCGCCGCCGGTGCCCGGGCGGCCCTGTGGGTGGGTGCGGTCGGCATG
The DNA here is from genome assembly GCF_030269285.1 of Micromonospora sp. NBRC 101691. Lineage (NCBI taxonomy): Bacteria > Bacillati > Actinomycetota > Actinomycetes > Micromonosporales > Micromonosporaceae > Micromonospora > Micromonospora sp. NBRC 101691. The sequence continues at coordinate 212,957 of NZ_BSTB01000012.1, read as the reverse complement.
CTCCTCTCCTGCCTGCCGCTGCTGCGCCTGGGCGTCCCGGCCGACCGGCAGCCCGCGTAGGCCACCTGTGGCGGAAGCTGACCCGTCCCGGGCGGCGCGGTGGGGGAGTGGCTTCCCACCGTGCGGCAGCATGGCAGGTCAAGATTCCTGGTCGGGCGACAACGACACCAGAGCGCGAACCGTTCGTCATGCGATGGTCGCCTGGCCAGGTCCGTCGTAGTCAGCCGAGTCCGAGCCGGTGCAACGCGAGCGCCACGAATCCGCGCATCGAGCGGTCCCAGCCGGGCACGTCGGCGTCGAAGTCCGAACTTCGGGCGTCGGCGAGGACGTCAAGGGCCAAGTCGGGTAGCTGGTCGCCGAGCCGGTAAGCCAACGCCACCGCCGCCGTGACCCGGACGAGCGTGGTGCTGGCGGTCAGTAGCCCGTGAAGGCGGGCGTCGGTCCGCTCCGAGTCGACCGGACGGTGGCCGAGGGTCAGGTTGGCGCTGGCCCGGGTCGCGGTGTGGGCCTCGTCGCTCGGGACCGCGATGAGCCCGGCCAGCGTGGCGTCGTCGGGTGCGAACCAGGCGAGTAGTTCGGCGGAGTACCCGGACAGCTGTGGATCCGGTTCGGCGAGCCAGCGGACGTACCGGTCGGTGTGTCGGGCTCCGGCGTGGAACGCGTCGGCCTCCCAGCGGACCGCCACGTTGTCGGCGAGCTCCGCCGCCTCCTCGTGCTCGAACAGGTCCTCGGCCTCCAGGTGCCGCTGCACCAGTGCCACCTGTTCGTCGGTGATCCCCTCGGCGGCGGCGAAGGCCCGCCGCGGGTCGAACGGCAGCTGGTCGTCGCGTCGGTCGCCGAGCGCCACCGCACGGAGCAGACCGGCCACCGCTGCCCGGTCCGGGGGTGTCCGGATTGTCGGCGAGCGCCACCAGGAACGGCACCACGTGACAGCTCGCGCCCCATCGCGTGCCCTGGTGGTAGACGTTGCCGAACAGCTCGGACAACGCACGGTGCCGAACCGGCACCTGCGTCGAACGCAACGCCCGCAACTGGTCTGGTACGTCGGTTGCCGGCCCGTACGCGTGGTGCAGCGACTCCCACGGGACCTCGTCGAGCCCGGCCAGCGGGTCAGCCAGTTCATCCATCTGGCGGTTCTACCAGGGCGGCGGCGGCAAGTGGGGTCGCTGCCGGGGTAGCCCTGCTGACGTTGTCCGGGATCGGCGTCGCCCGCTACAGCGGCGGCGTGGTGCTGATCGCGTCGCGTACCTCTTCGACCAGTTCACGCATGGCGGTCTCGGCGCCCCGGGCGTCGCCGGCCGCCACGCAGTTCGCGACCTGGTCGTGCAGGTCGAGCGCCACCGGCCGGGGACATTTCGGCATCAGGCCGTGCTCGGTCCGTCCGGCGAGCACCTCGGCGATCACGCCGGTCAGCGCGGTGAACATCTCGTTGAGGCACGCCTGCAGTAGCAGCGAGTGGAACTCGACATCGGCAGCCAGGAACGCATCGAGTTCGCCCGCCTCGCCGAGGTGTCGCATCCGCGTGGCCAGCGTACGCAGCCGCTCGCGCTCGTCGGCGGTGGCGTACCGGGCGGCGCCCGCGGTGGCGAGTGGCTCGACGGCCACCCGCAGGTCGGTGAGGGTGCGTAGCTGGTCGGCGCGGCCGGGGCCGTCGAGACGCCAGCGGATGACCCGTGGGTCGAGCACCCGCCAGCGGTGCATCGGCTGGACCACCAGGCCGACGCGGCGGCGGGAGGCGACGAGGTTGAGCGATTCGAGGATGCGCATCGCCTCCCGCATCACGGTGCGCGAGACGCCGAAGCGCTGTTGCAGCTGCTCCAGGGTGAGTGCGGTACCGGGGGCGTGCTGCCCGCCGGTGATTTCCAGCCCGAGGGCGTCGAGTACAGCGTCGTGCAGCACGGGCGCCGCGGCCCGCGCCGCGTCGCGACTCGCCTCGGCCATCAAGGGATCCCCGATCACTTCGTCCTGTTGAGAGGTTAGCGGGCACCCGCCGCGCCCCGGTCGGCGACCGGCTCCGACCTCCCTCAAAGGTGTGACCATTTCTATTTACAAAGATATCACCTTTGTGTGACGATCACGTCAACCACCAGGTGGACGACGCACGACGACCCGACACGGCCGCGCACCGTGACGAGTCCGACGGCAACGGCCAGCCCACCCCCACACGGACGATGTGGACCGGTCCACTCACGGCCGGGGGCGAACCGTCACCTCGCCACGTCCACCGCCGGTCACCGGAGCGGTGTCCTCCGAACGCTTCGTCGACCAGCCGATGAAGGGAAAGCACATGCCCCCTACACCCCCGCGAACAACGCCGACACGCCGGCTCCGCCAGGGACTGACCGTGTCGCTCGCCGCCGGACTGGCGGTCACCGCCGGTGCCGTCACCGCCCCCGCCGCGACCGCGGCACCGGCCCCGGATCTCGGACCGAAGGTCGTCCACACCAACCAGGCGCCGACCGGCAATTCGGTCACCTTCAGGTACCAGGCACCCGCCGGCGTCGAGTCGGTCCAGATCTACGGCGAGTGGTGGTTCTCGAAGGCGGAGAGCGTCACCTGCCAGGGTTGCGGCGACGCCCGACCCGGCGGTCAGTGGCAGCCGGACGACATCCTGGCCGACCCGTGGCGCGCACTGCCGATGGAGAAGGGAACGGACGGCGTGTGGACGTTCACCACGCCGCTGCCCTCCGGCACCTTCCGGTACGCGTTCACGCACGACTGCACCAGCCCCACCGCCAGCGGCTGCACCCTGCACCCCGACCCGGCCAACCCCCTGGAGGTGCTGCCCCACGCCGAGGCCACCGGCGCGCGGCTCAGTCGCGTCTACGTCCCGAACAGCAGGCGTTTCCCCACCTACGACAACGACTACCAGGCGCCGGTCGCCGCCAACCGGGCGGGCAAGCTGGAGCAGCGGTGGTACGACTCCCCGCTGTCCACCAGCCCGGTGGGCAAGCACGACATCGTCGTCTACCTGCCACACGGTTACGACCCGAACCGCTCCACCCCGTACCCGACCCTGTACCTCAGCCACGGCGGAGGTGGAAACGCCACCGACTGGACCGTGGAGGGCGTGGCCCACCAGATCCTGGAGAACGCCGTCCGGGACCGCGCGGCACAGCCGATGGTCATCGTCTCCACCGACTTCAACGGCCTGCCGAACGGCAACCAGGGCTACGTCGACGAACTGCGGGACAACGTCATCCCCTTCGTCGAGCAGAACTACCACGTCTCCACCCGCGCCACCGACCGCGCCTTCGGTGGGCTGTCCGCAGGCGGCGCCCGCGCCATCACACTGCTCTACGACAACACCGACCTGGTCGGTTACCACGCCGCCTGGGGCGCGGCCGGCGGCTCGGTGACGCCGACGCAGGAGCAGATTGACCGGATGAAGGCCGTGACCGGTGGCATCCACGTCGGCACCGGACTCCAGGACTGGCTGGCCAACATCGCCCCGAACTCGCTCGCCCGGACCGAGAACTGGCGGGCCGCCGGCATCGACGTCACCGAGCACAACGTCGACGGTGTGCACGTCTGGGACATCTGGCGGCAGATGCTCAACGACTACCTCCGCACCGTGGCGTTCCGTACCACCACCACCAGCCTGGAGGTCGACACGACCTCGGCCGGCAACTCGCACCGTACCCGCGTCACCGCGACCGCCGAGGTGGACCCGGTGACCACCAGCGACCGCGCCGCAACCGGCAAGGTCGACTTCTACACCGGCGACAAGTACCTCGGCTCCGCACCGGTCCGCGACGGGGTCGCCCAGTTCAAGGGCACGGTCAGCGGCGACCTCGGCCAGCCGGTGACCGCCCGCTACCAGGGCGACAGCCTGTACAACGCCTCGGTGAGCGCGGCGGTGAACGCCGGCTGACCGGTTGCCCCGACCGCCGGAGACGGCCGGTGGTGACACCCGTCGAGGGTGCCACCACCGGCCACCGCCGTCCCTACGCAGGTTCGTGGCGAAGCCGACGGTGGGTCCGACGCTCCGGCTGTCAGGTGCGGCGACGTCAGGTGGCGCCGAGGAGGTCCCACCGGTTGCCGGCGATGTCGAGGAAGACCGCGACCCGACCATAGGGTTCGGTCCGCGGTTCCCGGACGAAGGTGACACCGGCCTGCGTCATGCGCCGGTAGGTGGCGTCGAAGTCGTCGACGCGGAGGAAGAACCCGACCCGGCCGGCCGCCTGGTGACCGACAGCGGCGCGCTGGTGCTCTCCGTCCGCGCGGGCGAGGAGGATCCCGGTCTGAGCACCCGGCGGTCGGACGACGACCCACCGCTTGGGTCGCCCGTCATCGGTCAGCGACGGGGAGTCCTCGACGAGGTCGAAGCCGAGTACGTCGGTGAAGAACCTGATCGCAGGGTCGTACTCGTCGACGATCAGGGCAACCAGGTCGATCTGCACTGCGGCAGCGTACGCAGGATCGAGTCCTGCTCGTCGCTCACGCGCACTGGCAACGGCATGTGGCTCCGGTCGGTCGTCGGAGGGTGGTCCGCCGGTCGGGCGGATGGTCATGCCGCCCGGCGAGGCCGCCGGCTACCAGAGGTTCTCTTCGGCGGCGTACGCCTACCTGACGGTCAGCTCCTGCGCCAACCGATCCAGGCCGCCCTTGATCAGCTGCGCGTACTCGTCATCGCCAAGCGCGTCGATCCCCGCCTGCGCACGCTGGAGGCACTCGCGTGCACGGTCGAGATCACCGAGCTTCCGGTAACACTCACCCAGGTTGAGATGCAACGACGGATACAGAGCAGCCACCGACATCGGCACCCCAGCCTGCGCAACCCGGTCATCGGTGAGCAAGCTGGCCGCTGCCAGCGCCCGCTCGTCCCAGAGCAACTCCTGGTGCACGTCGTCCTGCACGTCGGCCATCGAGTGCGCCAGAACGCAAACGTGCAACGGATCGCCGCGCTCACCGCCGATCTCATCCCAGATCTGCGCAAACAGGTCGCGAGCGGCCTCAGGCTGGCCTTGATGATGGTGCAACTGCACCCCTTGATTGATGCGGGCGAGGGTCTCATCCGTGATCATCAGCTACTCCTGGCGGGCGCTTTCGAGGACCTTGTCAGCTGCCAGCCGAGCCACGTGTGCGAAGCGGGCAACGACAGCAGCTTCGGGAACTGGCGGTCGACCACCGCCATGCATCGTCGGCAGGCCGGCGCGAACGCCGTCTCATGAAACAACGAGACGGTGCCACCGTCGCCGCCGATCATCATCGGACAGGGTCGGATATCGGCCGGTCACTCATCGGTCGGCTGCACCTGCAGCGCCACCTCGCACAAGTCCTCGAGGGGATCGAGGGTCTGCGCGTTACAGGCGAGCTGCTGCAGCATCGCCCGGAACGCGGGGACGTCTGCGGACGGGAGCGGGCTGAGGATGTGCGCCTCGACACGGGTGAGCGCTTCCCGGCGTTGCTGCCAGGCCACCCGGCCGGCATCGGTGGCGATGACGAGCCGGCTGCGACGATCGGCCGGGTCCGGGTGGCGGACAACCAAGTCGAGGCGTTCCAGGTCATCGATCAGGTAGGTGAGAACAGTGCGGTCGACACCGATGTCCTCGGCGATCGCGCCCTGGTTGCGGGGTGGGTCGCCAACCGCGGCAGTGAGTACCTGGTAGCCGCGTGCGCCGCCGGGCAGGTCGTGGAGGGCGCGCTCGGAGGCCTTGACGTAGGCGCGGAAGAGGACGCCGAGCATCCAGCCCAGGTCGCTGTCCAGGTGCGTGGAGTCGCGCTGCCGCTTCGTCATGCCTGCATCATACCGTCGGATCGCAGATGTTCTGTGATACAAACCTTCTCGGGGGAATAACATCTGCCCGGCGGTACTTGGCGTGGATGAAGGCCCGGAGGAGGAGACACGGATGAGCATGATCAGGACCGGCGGGCAGCAGGCAACGAGCGCGTACGGCCACCCACTGCGGTTCGGGTCGTTCGTTACGCCGACCAACTCCGACCCGGCGCGCACGGTAGGCCTGGCCGTGCTGTCCGAGCAGGTGGGGCTGGACCTGGTGACGTTCCAGGATCACCCGTACCAGCCGGGCTTCCTCGACACCTGGACGTTGCTGAGTTTCGTCGCGGCGCGCACCAGCACGGTGCACCTGTCGGCCAACGTCACCAACCTGCCGCTGCGCCCGCCAGCGGTGCTGGCCCGTAGCGTCGCCAGCCTGGACCTGCTCAGCGGTGGCCGAGTGGAGCTCGGTTTGGGTGCCGGAGCGTTCTGGGACGCCATCGAGGCGATGGGCGGGCGGCGGCTCACCGGCGGGCAGGGAGTACGGGCGCTGGAGGAGGCCATCGACGTCATCCGACAGATCTGGGACGCCGAGGCGCGCGGCGGCGTCCGCATCGACGGCGAGTTCCACCGGGTGGTCGGTGCCAAGCGCGGCCCGGCGCCGGCCCACGACGTCGGCATCTGGCTGGGCGCCTACAAGCCGCGCATGCTCGCGCTCACCGGGCGCCGGGCGGACGGCTGGCTACCGTCGCTGAGCTACCTGAAGCCCGGCGATCTGGCCGCCGGCAATGCGCTCATCGACGAAGCGGCGCAGGAGGCCGGGCGGTCGCCGGCGGAGATCCGCCGACTGCTCAACGTCAACGGCCGGTTCACCACCGTCGGCCGTGGACCGCTGCACGGGCCAGCCGAGCAGTGGGCCGAAGAGCTCGCCGACCTTGCTCTGAGCGACGGAATCGGCACCTTCATCCTGGGCAGCGACGACCCCGACGACCTGCGCCGCTTCGCCGGCGAGGTAGCCCCGGCCGTCCGCGAGCTGGTGGCCGCCGAACGGTCCGCCACCCCGGCACCGGCATCGAGGGTTGCCGTGGCTCCGGTGCGGGGAACGACCACAGAGCCGCCGGCGCCGCAGCCGGCCGTGGCCCGCGCGTCCTTCGCCGTCGTCCCCACCCCCGACGACGGCACCCGCCGCACCAGCCGGCAGGTGTGGGACGAGTCGACCCGCCCCGTCGGGCCCGCGCCCGACCCACAGCGCACCTACACTCCCCACGAGGAGGCCAGCGGGCAGCACCTGATCGACGTGCACGACGGGCTGCGCGCCGAGCTGGCCCAGATCCACGACCTCATCGACCAGGTCGCGGCCGGAGCGATGGACGTCGGCACGGCCCGCTCGCACATCAACACCATGACCATGCGGCAGAACAAGTGGACCCTGGGCACCTACTGCGAGGCCTACTGCCGGATCGTCACCACCCACCACACCCTCGAGGACCGCTCGCTGTTTCCGCACCTACGGCGCGCCGACCCTCGGCTGGCCCCGGTGATCGACCGACTTGAGCAGGAGCACCACGCCATCCACGACGTCCTCGAAGGTGTCGACCGCGCGCTCGTCGCCTTCGTCGCCACCCCGGACGGCATGGCCGAGCTACGCGCCGCCGTCGACCTGCTCAGCGACACGCTGCTCTCCCACCTCGCCTACGAGGAGCGCGAGCTCGTCGAGCCGATCGCCCGGATCGGGCTGCGCTGACCACTCCACGCCCATCCCTGCCCATAGCGCGGAGATGGAACGGTGGCAGCCGCGAAGAAGGTCGCAAACAGAGGTGTCGTCTCCTGGCCGGCACCGGGTGAGTGCCGCCCAGACCCGATCGACGCCGACCGGGTCGATGGCACGCACGTCCGCCGGAACGTCGAGCACGAGCAGGTGCGCGCGGTCAGGGTTGCCGGCCCCGAAGGCCAGGATCAGTCCGACGGGGTCGCTCCACCGGTCCGCAGTGGTCGTGCATCTGGTAGCCGTTCCGCGTCCAGACACGGGCGGAGCAGCTCGAACACGGCGGCCGGGTCCTCGACGTGGGCGTTGTGGCCGAGCCCGGGCAGGGTGACCGGTGCCGGGACCAGCCGGGTCAACTGCTCGCGGCTGACCATCTGGTCGCGTTCTCCCCGGGCCAGCGTCACCTCGGCCCGCGACCCGGCCAGCAGCTCCACCATGTCCGGCGCGCCCACGGCGAACGCCGAGGGATCCAGCGCCAGCCGCCATCGGCCGTCGTCGGAACGGAGGCCGGCGTCGACGGTGGGGGAGTCCGGGTCGAGCAGCCCGTCCAGGCCCGAGATCCGCAGGTAGCGGGCGGCGGCTTCGCCCCGGGAGTCGAACCAGGCGACCGGACGCTGGGCCAGTGCCGCGAACCGGGTCAGTTCCTCCTCGCTCCACGCGACCTTGACGCCGAGGCCGACGACGGCCTCGATCGGCAGGGCGAACCTGTCACCGGCCAGGGTCAACCCGAGTACGCCGCCCAGGGAGTGGCCGAGGACGACCAGCCGCTGTCCCGGGTCGAGGATGCGGGCGACCGCGCTGGCCAGCGTGTGGAACCTGTAGTCGTCCAGGGGGTCCGAGCCGCCGTGACCGGGCAGGTCGGGCGCGAGCCACCGGCCCGGCCAGTGCCGCCGGAGCACCGGACGCCACCCGTCCCACACCGCGCCGTTGGCGGCCAGCCCGTGCAGCAGCAGAAGGACCGGCTGCCCGGCCCCGTCGCCGATGGCCGGCCCACCACCGTGTACCCGAATCCCGTCCCGCGTCCACGACTCGTCGTCCATCGGCCCAGTCTGCCGTCGGCTCGCTCCGGCTGCTGTCGCCGACCCGCCTGCGCCGGCTGTCCCGACCCGTGCGCCGGCATCTGCATACCGAGATGGTCCCCTGACCGTTCTTCCCCAGGTGGCCCATGCGGTCGCGGCTCGTAGTGGGGCGACGCCCGGGCTGTGTAGACCAGGTGAGAGCCACACGAGCCGCGTGGGCAGCCGAGAGGAGAGCGAACACCCGGGCGCATCGACCGAAGCCTGGCCGGGCAACGGTCGCAGGTACTTGCGCCCGAGCAGCGAAAAGCGAGATCATCACGCATGCTCGACCCCTCGCCCGAGGACGACGGGACCTCACCGACGGTTTCCACGCCGGGTTTCGTGGGTCGCGATCGGGAGCTGGGGGCGCTCCGGGGCGCCCTGGCCCGGCCACCGGCGATCGTGCTGGTGGAGGGCGAGGCGGGGATCGGGAAGAGCCGACTGCTGCGGGAGTGGTTGGCCGCGCCGCACCAGCGCAGTGCCCTGGTCTCCGTGTGCCCACCGCTTCGGGAGTCGCTGACGTTGGGGCCGATCGTCGACGCGTTCCGTGGGATCGACCGGCCGGCGTCGCGATTGCGGCTCACCGATCTCGCGGGTGCGTTACGGCCGCTGTTCCCGGAATGGTCCGCGGACCTGCCGCCCGCGTTGGAGCCCTTGGACGATGCGAAGGCGGCACGGCATCGCCTGTTCCGCGCCCTGGACGAGCTGATCCGGGCGCTGTGTGTCGACGTTCTCGTGCTCGAGGACGCTCACTGGGCCGACGAGGTGACCCTGGAGTTCCTGCTGTTCGTCACCTCCCGACAGCAGTCGCACGGGCCGAGCCTCGTGGTCTCCTACCGGCCGGAGGAGGTGGACGCCGGATCGCTGTTGCTGCGGCTGACGTCCCGGCTGCCTGCTGGCGTGACCCAGCTGAGGATCGCCCTGGCGCCGTTGGGACCCGACGACACGGCAGCGCTGGTCTCCTCGATGCTGGACGGCAACCCGATATCGCAGGAGTTCACGACGTTCATGCACGAGCGGACCGGTGGCGTGCCGCTGGCGCTGGAGGAGTCGGTTCGCCTCATGTGCGACCGTGCCGACCTCGTCTTCCGCGACGGGCAGTGGGTCCGGCTGAAGCTGAGCGAGCTACAGGTGCCGCCGACGGTGCGCGACTCCACCCGGGAGCGGGTGGGCCGTCTGTCGCCGACGGCGCAGCAGGTGTTGCGAGCCGCGGCGACGCTGGGTGAGCGGTCGTCGGTGGCCACGATCGCGGTGAGTGCCGGTCTGTCACCAGAGGCGTGTCGAGGCGCTGTCGCGGAGGCGGCCGATGCCGGCGTTCTGGACGGAGACGACCACGGCCAGTGGCGGTTCCGGCACGTGCTGGCCGCCACGGCTGTCTACGAGGCGATCCCGTTGACCGATCGCCGACACTTCCACCTGCGGGCCGGCCGGGCGTTGGAGGACGTCCAGCCGCCGCCGGTGGCCCGCCTTGCCCGCCACTTCCGTGAGGCGGGCGAGACGGAGTCCTGGGCGCGGTACGCCGAGCAGGGCGCCGAGCTGGCCATCGCTTCGGGTGACCACACCAAGGCGGTCGTCCTGCTGACCGATCTGTTGTCGTGGTCCGAGCTGCCGCCGTCGGATCGGGCACGAGTCGCGCGCATCGCCGGAGTGGCCGCACTGGGCCGTCGTGAACCGGTCGACGAGGTCTACCACCGCGTGATCCGCACCATGCGCTCGGTGCTGGAGACCCCCGGTCTCTCCGCACGCCAGCAGGCCGAGATCCGCAACCCCCTGGGTCGACTCCTGATCACCGGGGGAGAGGCGCAGGCCGCACTCAGCGAGCTCGAGCAGGCGGTGGCGAACCTCGACCATGACCCGGTCGAGGCGGCCCGGGCGATGACCTATCTCGGCTGGGCCTATGCGGGACCGTGGCCGGCGTCGACCCACCGGCGTTGGCTGGATCGCGCCGCTGAGCTCACCGCCGAGTTCGATTCTCCCGCGGAGCGGCTGAACCTGGCCGGCAACCGTGCCGCCGCGTTGCTCATGCTCGGCGACGAGGAGGCCTGGGACGTCGTCGCCGACCTGCCCGTCGACGGTGTGACCTCGGCGGAGCGTCTCGACGTGGCCCGCATCCACGCGAATGTCGGGACCGGCGCACTGATCTGGGGCCGGTACGCCGAGGCGGAGGAACATCTCGTCGTGGCCATGCGCCTTGCCGAGGCCGAGCAGGCGTACCGGTTGCAGTACAACGTCCGACTCGAACAGGCCAACCTGGCGTGGCTCACCGGCCGGTGGGAGGGTCTCGCGGAGCGAAGCGCGGCGCTCGCCGATGTCGACCGGGACCGGCCGGCGCTCTACCTCGGCAGCATTCGGCTCGCGGCGCGGCTGGCAGCCGCGGCCGGACGGCGGCGTGCCGCGGAGGAGCAGTTCCGGCTGGTCCTCGAGGAGTCTGCCCGTCTCGGCGCAGCCGACGACACGATGGAGGCCGCCGCTGCGCTGGCCAGACTGTGGCTGACGGACGGAAACAGCGGCCGGGCGCTGCAGGTCACGAACGAGCCGATGGACACGGTCCGGAGAAAGGGCATCTGGGTCTGGGCGACGGACCTCGTCCCCGCCCGGATCGAGGCGCACCTCGCCGCGGGCGACCTCGGGGCCGCGACACGTCTGGGCGACCAGTTCGCCAGAGGACTGCGTGGCCGTACGGCGCCTGCGCCTCGCGCGGCGCTCACCGTATGCCGTGCCCTGTTGGCCGCCGCAGCCGGCGACCACGCCCGCGCGGCGACGGCCTACGACCGGGCGGCGCGCGCCTGGAGCGCGCTGCCGCGCCCCTACGACGCCATGCTCGCCCGCGAGCGTCAAGCCGAGGCGCTCGTGGCGCAAGGCCGGATCGAACCGGGCCGGGAGCTGCTGGCCGCACAGTACGAGCATCTGTTCAGGCTCGGAGCCCGCAGCGACGCGGACCGGGTCGCACAGCGGCTGCGCGAACACGGCGCCGAGGTTCCGCGCTTGTGGCGCGGCGGTCGACGGGGGTACGGCGACCGGCTCTCACCTCGTGAGCTCGACGTGGTCCGACTGGTCGTCGCCGGCAAGACGAACCGGGAGATCAGCCGGATTCTGGCCAAGTCGCCGGCCACGGTGGATCAACAGCTGCGTGCGGCGATGCGCAAGTTGAAGGTGAACTCCCGGACCGTGCTCGCGGTCAAGGCCGTGGAGGCCGGGGTGTTCGCAGAAGAGGATTCCCCCGACGACCCGTCGTGAAGATTGACGTATCCGCTGGATAGCGAAGGCCGTTCGGCCACCCCGAACATGACTCCATGATCCATGGCCCTGGGACAGCTCATGCCTGAGCGACCTGTCGCACGTGACGCCTCCGACATCGAGCACCAGCCACCATCCGAGCTGTCGCGCGAGCCGCGCGTCAGTGCCCGCGACACCCGTGCCCACCGCGACGACCGCGACGGCGACGACCACAAGAGCCACGACCCCTACCAACCCCTGTAGGCGGAGGACTCCCACATGAGACTCAAAGCCCTCCTAGCTTCGCTGGCCGTGACGGTCGGCCTGAGCATGATCCCGCCACCTCCGGCGTCGGCTGCTGCGCCGGAACCAGGTGAGCCCGTCAGCAAGATCGCGTCGGACCTCAAGGACCGCTTCCGTACGGAGCCGGTCTCCGACTTCTGGATCACGTTCGACACCAGGGCCGACCTCGCGCCGGCCAAGAAGATCGCCGACTGGACCGCTCGCGGTCAGTTCGTCTACGACGCGCTGACCGCAGCGGCGAAGGACTCCCTGGCGTCCGTCTCCACCGAACTCGACGGAGCAGGCGTCAAGTACACCTCCTACCCGATCGCCAACGCCGTGCTCGTCAAGGGCGGTACCCAGAACCTCGCCCTCGACGTGGCCTCGGTGGTGCAGGTCGCCGAGATCCACGCGACGCCGCAGGTCGCGCTGGTCGAGCCCGTGGACGAGAAGAAGCCGGCTGACCAGGCCGTCCGCCCCGCCGCCGAGGCGGGCACCACCTCGTGGGGTCTGGACGCCATTCACGCTCCGGCGGCCTGGGCCAGGGGCGCCACGGGTGCGGGCATCACCGTGTCCAACATCGACTCCGGCGTCCAGTTCGACCATCCGGCGCTGGTCGGCTCCTACCGCGGCAACAGGGGCGACGGCACGTTCGCCCACGACTACAACTGGATGGCCACCCGGGGCGCGTGCGTGGCCGTGCCGTGCGACGACGACGGGCACGGCACGCACACCATGGGCACCATGGTCGGCGACGACGGCACCAACCACGTCGGCGTCGCCCCGGACGCGCGGTGGATCGCGACGGACGGGTGCTGCGCGGACGACGGCCCCGAGTCGCTGCTCGAGTCCGGCTGGTGGCTGCTCGCCCCGACCGACGTCCACGGGAACAACCCGGACGTCTCGAAGCGCCCCCACGTCATCAACAACTCCTGGGGACAGGGCGCGGAGCACAACTTCAACGACTTCTTCCGGGCCATCGACGAGGCCTGGAGCGCCGCGGGCATCTTCAGCGTCTGGTCGGCGGGCAACACCACGCCGTACGCGGCCTGCGACACCGTCTCCTCGCCCGGCTCCGCCGAGAGTGCGTACTCCGTCGGCGCCTACGCCTCGAACGGCACGCTCGGGTCGTTCTCCCGCAAGGGCGAGGGTGAGGGCGGCCGGATCAAGCCCGAGATCTCCGCCCCGGGCGTGGGCGTCCGATCGTCCTACCCGAACAACAGCTACACCGAGATGTCCGGCACGTCGATGGCGGCTCCCCACGTCGCCGGCGCCGTGGCGGCGCTGTGGAGCTACGACCCGACCCTGGTCGGGCAGGTCGAGCAGACCCGCCGCCTGCTCGCCGAGTCGGCCGTCGACGTCGACGACACCGAGTGCGGCGGCACGGCCGCCTTCAACAACAAGTTCGGCGAGGGTCGGCTCGACCTCGTCCGCCTGCTCGACCTCGCGCCGCGCCAGGGCGGCACCCTGACCGGTGTCGTGACTGCCAACGGCGCCCCGGTCCCCGCTGCCGAGGTGACGATCAGCGGCCCGTTCAGCCGGTCGATCGGGACGGACAAGGACGGCCGGTTCTCGATGAACCTCCCGGTCGGCGACTACCAGATCAGCACCAGGGTCTTCGGCTACCTGACCGCGACCGCGAGCGCCACGATCACCCAGGGCCGGAACACCTCGCTCACGGTTCCCCTCACCGCCGCGACGCGCCACGACATCAGCGGCAGGGTCGTCGACGACAAGAAGAAGCCCGTCCCGAACGCCGACGTCTCCGTCAAGGACACGCCGCTGGCCGCGGTACGCACGGATGCCAACGGCGCGTTCCGGATCGCCGCCGTCCCCGAGGGCGGGTACGCGCTGAACGTCAAGCCGAACGCCTGCTTCTCGCCCACCACCGTCCCGCTGACCGTCGGCGCGCAGAACGAGTCGCCCGAGATCCCGGTCGCGCTCGTCCGCGACGAGGGCGGCTACACCTGCTCCGTCTCCGAGGGCGAGTACCTGCGCGGCACGGACCCGGTGGCGTTCCCGAGCGGCGTCTGGGCCACGGTGAAGCTGCCGTTCCCGGTCGCGCTCTACAACGGGAGCCACGACACGCTGAGTATCAGCCGACGCGGCGTGATCTCCCCGGACGACTCCACCGGTCCCGGCACCGGCGGTGCCGGCGCCTTCCCGTTCTACGTCCAGACCCCCGTCCAGACCACGGACGGTGGTGGCGTCTACACGGCGGCGACCAAGGTCAACGGCGAGGACGCCTTCGTCGTCGAGTTCCGCGACGTCCGGGTCTGGGCCTACCCGATCCGGTCGGAGTACACGGAGCCGGTCAGCTTCTCGGCCACCTTCACCCGCTCCGGCACCGTGATCTTCGGGTACGGCGACGGCATCGGCACCGACGACCCGGTGACCGCCGGCGCCCGCGCCATCACCGGCATCCAGGGCTGGGCCGGCGTCGACGGCATCCGGTTCTCCGAACACGCGCCGGTGCTGCGCGACGGGATGATCGTCACCTACGACCTGCCTGACTTCGGGTACCTCGACGCGACCGTCGTCGACCAGAACGACGGGCTGCCGGTGGCCGGGGCCAAGGTCTCGTTCACGAACAGGAACGGGCTCGTCGAGGCCGTCACGACCGGTGGGACGGGCATCGTGCATCGCCAGCTTCCGGTCGGCGACTACACGATGACGGTCGACGCGCCGAACTACACGAGCGCGGCATACCCCTTCTCCCTCGACAAGCTCTACGCGAAGGCCACGATCGACGCGCGTCTGACCACCGGTGTCGCCGGCCTGAAGGCCGACGGCCTCGACGCGGTGCTGGGCACCGACCAGAAGGGCGTCGGCACGTTGACGCTGACCAACACCGGCTCGGCGCCGCTGCAGTACGACCTGGGCGAGGCGGGGCGCCACCCGGAGCTGGACGCGACCGGGCCCACCGAGCGGACCGGGACGGGAGCCGACAGCACCATCGACCTCACCGCCTGGAACAAGACGTCGACGGGCATGAAGCCGTCAGCTATCGACGGCAAGAGCACCAAGGTCGATGCCGCTGCGGCGCGAGCCGCCGACAAGATCGGCACGACCTCCGGCGGGGACGTCATCACCCGGATCGCCATTCCGGGCAAGCTCGACGAGAAGGAGCCCGCCGGCGTCGGATACGACGGCGACGTCTGGGTCCACGACTACGACGCCAGGACCAACACCGCCTACACGGTGACCGGCAAGCCGACCGGCAAGGTCTTCGACGCCTCGTGGAACCCCGCCTACCGCGCCTTCGACCTGGAGCTCGACACCCGGACCGGCGACATGTGCCAGATCGAGGACAGCCCGCGCTCGGTGATCCACTGCTTCGACCGGGAGACCGGCAAGGCGACGAGGGTCATCAAGGGCACATGGTCCACGGTGCAGCTGACCGGGCTCGCCTACAACCCGACGCTCGACGTCTTCTACGTGGGCGGCCGCCAGAACGGCTCCATCGGGACCGTCGCCGGCACCTCGTGGCAGAACCCGGGTGAGTTCCTCTCCTACTGCGCCGCGCCCAAGCCCGAGGTGATGGGGCTGGCGTACAACCCCGCGTCGAACACTCTCTGGTACAGCGACCTCGCCAGCAGCGGGCCGACCCGGCTGATCCAGGTCAACCCCAGCACCTGTCAGCTCGTCAACGCGTGGTGGTTCCCGGGCATGCAGTCGCGCCAGGGCGGCGGCCTCGCGACCGACGTGACCGGCGCGCTCTGGGCCGTGGACCAGATCGCCGACGACGTCGTGCTCGTCGACGTCGAGGACGACCTGCTCACCGACCTGCCGTGGCTGTCGCTCTCCTCGACCGGCGGCACCCTTGCGCCGGGGGAGTCGACGACCGTCAAGGTCTCGGTCTCCTCGAAGGACGCCAAGTCGGGCGTTCTCGCCGCGAACATCGTGGTGCGGTCCGACTCCGGCCGCCAGTCCAAGACCTACGTTCCGGTGACGCTCACGACCACGAAGTACCAGGTCGGCGTCAACGCCGGCGGCCCTTCGTTCACCGACGGCTCCGGCTACACCTGGTCCGCCGACCAGGCCTCCGGCGACGGGGCGTGGGGCTACGAGGGGAAGACGAAGGTCACCTCCACGCAGGCCGGAATCGACGGCACCACGGACGACAAGCTGTTCCAGTCGCAGCGCACCACGCCGGCCAAGGACCTGACCTACACGTTCCCCGACGCGCCCAAGGGCACCTACATGATCGATCTCGGGTTCGCCGAGATCGAGAAGGTGGCCAAGGGGAAGCGGGTGTTCGACGTCCTCGTGAACGGCTCGCTGACGGAGTACGCGTACGACGCGGTCGCGGCCAGGGGGCCGAACGCCGCCGACTGGCGCGCCGCCGTCGTGAAGCACGAGGGCGGTCCGCTGACCGTGGAGCTGCGGGGTTCGAGGGGCCTGCGCGCCCCGAGCATCGCCGCGCTGCGCGTGACGCTCGACCCGCGCGCAGACCAGGTTGAGCAGGAGCCCGTGCCCGAGCCGCCGGATCCGGGCGAGGTGCCGGTGGCTCCCGCCGGTCGCTCGTACTCGTCGAAGGTGACCAGCGGGCTCTACCGCCAGGGCACCGAGAACTCCGGGTGGGTCGGCGACGACTTCTGCGGCGTGCTGTGGTTCGACTCCAGCTTCCGCTTCCCGTTCTACGACACGTCCTGGGACGGCGTGTGCGTGGGAACCAACGGCTCGTTGGTCTTCGACCGTGCCAGCACGCTGGGGAACAACACGGAACTGCCGTCGCGGAGTCCGATCGACGCGATCCGCCCGCTCTGGGACGACCTCATCGTCGACGCAGAGGGAGGCATCTACCTGGGCACGACCGAGGTGGACGGGCTGAAGGCGCAGGTCGTCGAGTGGCGCAACGTCACCTTCTACAGTGACCAGACAGCCCGCGTGAGCTTCTCGGTCACCCTGGTCGCGGACGGACGGATCCAGATCGGGTACGGCGACGGGATCGGTGGCGAGAAGCCCGTGACCCGCGGGTCGTCGGCCACGGTCGGCGTGGAGAGCCTCACGCGCAACCCCGCGAGCCAGCACTCCTTCAACCAGCCCGTCCTCACGGCCGGCCTGGGGCTGGAGTACGTCCTCCCGGCGGCGGGCACGATCGAGGGCACGGTCACCGACGCGAACGACAGCAAGCCGATCGCGGGTGCGATCGTCACGCTGAAGTCGCCGGCCGGCGACCGGGTCATCACGGCCGACGCCGCAGGCCGCTGGAAGGCGCAGGCGTTGGTCGGCGAGAACACCGTGGAGGTCTGGGCGCCGAACTACGTCACGGCCAGCCGCCCGGTCACCATCGCCAAGAAGGACCAGGCCGAGGTGGTCGACTCCGCGCTCACCACGGGCATCGCGACCATCACCGGAGCCGCCTTCGACTGGTTCCTCAGCCCCGACCGGACGGCGAGCGCCGACGTGACCGTGACCAACACCGGCTCCGCGCCACTACAGGTCCAACTCAGCGAGCAACGCCGCACCAACGGCGGACACGAGGCTGCCGACCTTCCGTGGCTGAAGCTGGCGGGTGAGGCCGCGACCGGCACGGTCGAGCTCGCGGTCGGTGAGTCCACCACGGTCACGGCGACCGTCGACAACACCGGGGTCCAACCCGGCGTACTCGTCGGTGATGTGCTCGTGGCGTCGAACGCTGCCAAGGGCGGGGCCCAGTACACGCCGGTCCGTCTGGCGACCTCGGCCTACTGGAAGGGCGTCGACGTGGGCGGGTCCGGGCACGTCGGTGCCGACGGCTTCGTCTGGTCGCCCGACCAGGCGCTGGGCTCGGGAGCATGGGGGTACGTCGGAGGCGTCGTGCGCGCCACCAGGGCGGACATCGCCGGCACCGAGGACGACGCGTTGTTCCGCGCCCAGCGGACCGGGAAGACGTTCGCCTACGTGTTCAAGGACGCGCCCGCCGGCACGTACCGGATCGGCCTCGACTTCGCGGAGATCGAGAAGGTCAAGGCCGGCATGCGTACCTTCGATGTCGTGGTCGACGGCAAGGCCGTGCTCCACGACCACGACGTGCAGGCGAGGGCGGGTGCGCTGACCGCGGACGTCAACACCGTCACCGTCGAACACGCCGGTGGCGATCTGAAAATCGAGTTCCGTAGCGAGATCGGCGAGCGCGGCCCGATCCTCAACGCGCTGAAGGTCCAGGAGGACCCGCGCCGGTGAGATAGCCGAACCGGTCCGTCAGCAATGGTCAGAGCCTCCTCGGAGAAGGAATTCCGAGGAGGCTCTGACCGCGACTACCGAGTATGCGGCTTTGACACCGGAACCTCCGGGCTGAACACCGGATTGCTCGTGAGGCTCAGCCGATGCGCTCGGCCAGCGAGACGATGATCCCTTCCGGCCCCCGGACGTAAGCCATCCGCCAGGCACCCTCGTACTCGCCGACGCCACCGACCAGTCCGTAGCCCTCGCCAGCTGCCCAGTCGACAGCGGACTGCAAGTCGTTGACCTCGAAGGACACGTTGCGCAATCCCAGCTCGTTCGCCATGGCGGCCGGCGAGCCCGGCACGGAATCCGGCCGCACGAATCTCGCGAGCTCCAGGCGGGCGCCATCCCCGGGCGACTTCAGCATGACGATCTCGGTGCGGGAGTCGGGAATGCCGCAGACCGTATCCAGGAACTCGCCCTCGACGAACGTCCTGCCCTCGACCTCCAGGCCGAGCGCCACGAAGAAGGCGGTCACCGCATCGAGATCTGCGACCGTGATGCCGACGTGGTCGAAGCGTCGTACATGCGACATGAACCGTGCTCCCATCGTATTGATCGTTCGTCTGGCACGGTGGACGCTCCCGGTGCCGGGCCGGCCGGGGACGGTCGTAACCGCGTGGATGTCCCGCAGCTTGTCACGGGGGAGCGCCGAAGGGTCGGCCGGCTCGCCGGCCCCACCCGACGTGGCTCCTTCAGCGCATGCCGTTGATGGTGCGGTAGCGGCGACGCCGGCCAGCCCGAAGATCGGCAAGCGGGGAGTCGGCATCCATCGACCGCGATCTTCGCGGTGTGCGACGTTGCCCGGACCCCGTAGTGTGGACGGCGTGGACTCGGAAGTCGTTGTCAACATAGCGGCAATCGCCATCTCGGCCACGTCGCTGGCTGTTTCTGGGGTTCTCGCCATCCGGCAGAACAGGACGGCGTCTGCCGGGTATTCTCTGCCGGTCGTCCTAGAGATCTTCAGCCAGTTTCGTACGCCGGAGTTCTACGAGGCCCGGCGATATGTCTATGATGACCTGAACAAGGATTTCGAGCAGCCTGTCGCCTATTCCGAACTGCCTTCCGACGTTCTGGCCAAGGTGCGGATCGTGGCCGGCCGGTACGATGATCTCGGCAAGCTCGTGGCTCACGGAGTCGTGGACGAGGAGCTGATCATCGGAGCCAACGGACCTGGCATCCGCAAAGTCTGGAAATGCGTCGCCCCGTTCATCTACGAAGAGCGCAGGACGCGAGACGTCATGACCGGCGTCTACCTGGAAGACCTCGCGCACCGGGCCTCCCGAAATCCGCCACAAAAGATCTACGCGAAACTCGGGCTTCGGTACGCCAGGACGCAGGAGAGTGGAGAGGCGTCTCGATCACTCGCGTCCCGACTCGGCATTTAGGGACAACGAGGAGCTGCACCAACGCGTCATGCGGCTCGTCGTCGTTACGGCGTCGTGGCCGAGGACCCGCGGTGGAGTCGACGTGGGGCGTCGTCAGCGGGCGGGTAGCAGCCGAGGTACCGCTCGGACGTAGATCACCATGCCGACGACCTCGATGAGTGTCTGGGTGACGATCACCACTGCGGCGATGGCCAGGGTGTCGGGTAGCGCGAGGGCCAGGGGCAGGACGACCAGGGAGTTGCGGGTCGCGCCGGTGAACACGATCGCTCTGCCCTCGGGGACCCGCAGGCGGAACAGCCGGGCGACACCGAGCCCGGCGAAGGCCATCACGATCAGGAAGAGGACGTAGAACGGCACGACGCGGACCACGTCGGCGAGGCCGTCGCCCAGCTTGGGAACCTGGGACGCCACCACGGTGAGCAGCGTCGCCGCCATCAGCGGCACCATCGCGGTCCCCACCGTGTCGGCTGTTCTCCGCCCAACCGGGCGGCGGGCCGCCCACGCCTGAGTGAGCCAGGCCAGGGCCAGCGGAATGACGATCAGCACGACGAACGCCTCGACGAACGGGCCAGCCTCGACCACGTCGGCCAGATCAGGTCCCAGGAACAGAAACAGGAGACCGGGCAGCAGCGCCATCTGTGCGAGCAGCAGCAGCGGTGTCGCGGCGAGGAGTCGCTGGCTGCTACCGCCGGCCAGTCCACTGAAGACGATGACATAGTCCACGCACGGGGCCAGCAGTACGAGCAGCACGCCCAGCCGTACCGCTCGGTCGTCCGGGAGGAAGCCGAACATCGCCGCGACCACCACCGGCACGACGACGAAGTTGACCACCAGTGCCGCGACCAGGAAACGGCCTGCGCGCAGCGAGCGGACCAGCTCGGCGGCGGGCACCTGGAGGAACGTCACGTACAGCAGGGCGGCGAGCACCGGATTGATGGCGTGCTCCAGCACCGGCCCCGCAGCAGGAGCAGCCCAGCCCACCAGGGCCCCGGCGGCCAGCGCTCCCACGTAGACCGGGACCTGGCGGCGTTCCATCCATGCGACCAGGCCAGACGAATGCGACAACGGTGCTCCCTTGCGAAGGTGGTGACAGACCGGCGCGCCGGTCAGGCGGTCAGGCGGCTACCGGCCCGAACAGCCCGGCGAGCAACCCCGCGCCGTCGGCCGGGGCCCGGACCTCCAGCCGCAGCACCGGACCGTCGAGGTGGAGGCGGAAGTCGAAGAACGGGCAGCACTGCTGCTCGGCGGCAGCCAGCGCGGCGACAGCTCCGGTCCGCTCGGCGGGCAGTGCCAGGCGCACGCCGCCGTCGATCGTCTCGCGGTCGGCCCCGGCCAGCAGGCCGTGCCACTGCTCCGTACGGTCAGCGCCGTCCTCACCGGTGAGGGAACAGGCCACCGGCACGGCACGCCACCGCTCGGCGCCAGCCCCGGCCGCGACCGGACCGGGAGCAGCCAGTGGTGCCGGGACGATGCGGTCGGAAGCAAGGAAGGCGCAGCCCGGATCGCAGCGGCTGTCACGATCCGGCAGTGCGTCCAGGTGTTCCAGCGCCCGGTGCAACGTGGCGATGAAGGCGGCCAGCTCCGCCGTGCGTCGTTCGGCGTCCCCCAGCCGGACGGCGATCCGGGGCCGCAGGTCGGCCTTCACCTCCCGGCAGGCACCCGACTGCCACACCCCGAGCAGCTCGGCGATCTCGTCCAGTGGCAGCCCCAGGCCCTTGGCCGCACCGATGAACGCCAACCGCTGCACCGTCTCCTCACCGTAGAGGCGGTACCCGGTATTGCTGCGCTGCGGCGACAGCAGCCCCACGGTCTCGTAGAACCGCAGGGTAGTGGCCGGAACACCGGAAAGCTCGACGAGCCGGGAGATCCGCATTGTGCTCACACCGGAACGGTAGACCCTCGACCCGGCTCGAAGGTCAAGGCGAGGTCGAGGTCTTACGCAGAGCAACGGACGGCTGTGAGAGCGCCCATCTTCCGCCGGTCGAACCAGGCAGGGGCGGCGTCGCCCGAACGGGTGCCGCCGCTGTCGCCTGGGCCGACGTGCAACTGCGCCGTCAGCCCCGCCACGTGACGGTCCGAGTCTGCCCGGCGCAGGCGAGCGGGCGAATCTGGCGAGCCGGCTTGCCCGCGTTCGCCTTCGCCTTGGCGCTGGTCACCGCCGGCCGGGGACGGGCCGCGTTCGCACCACCCGGGGCTCCGCTCCGTGCCTGATCCGACGGCGAGGACACCGTGCGCGCTCTACTGTCGGCGCGGGTTTCGCGTTTGCGCTACGGGCGGGGCGTCGATTAGTACATCATGGGATGTACTATCGGACGGCGTGGAGACGTTGACGTACGGGCAGGTGCTGGCCCGCTTCGGCCTGGTCGTCGCCGTACCGGAGGGCCGCCGCACCCGGTACGGACTGGCCGACGCGCGGCTGGCCCACGCCCTCGGGGACCTCCTCGGCCTCGTGCTGGCGGTCGACCCGGTCGCGTGCCCGGACTCCGACGAGAAGGGCTGCTGCTGATGAACCTGCCCCTGATCGACCTGACACCGACCGGGCCGTCACCGGCACGACGCCAGGTGCTCGCCCGCCGGGTGCGGCTGCTGGTTGCCGCGACGATCACCTACAACGTCATCGAGGCAATCGTGGCGATCACCGCCGGCACGATCGCGTCCTCGACCGCGCTGATCGGCTTCGGCCTGGACTCGATCATCGAGGTGTCCTCAGCGGCGGCGGTGGCGTGGCAGTTCGCCGGCCGCGACCCGGAAGCTCGGGAGAAGGTGGCGCTACGCGTCATCGCGGTCTCGTTCTTCGCCCTCGCCGCCTACGTCACCGTCGAGTCGGTGCGCGCCCTGGTCGACGGCGCCGAGGCGGAACACTCCAGCGTCGGTCTGGTACTGGCCGCCCTGTCCCTGGCGATCATGCCGGGACTGTCGTACGCGCAGCGCCGCGCCGGCCGGGAACTCGGGTCCCGCTCGGCGGTGGCGGACTCCAAGCAGACCCTGCTCTGCACCTACCTGTCCGCCGTGCTCCTGGTGGGGCTGGCGGTCAACAGCCTGTTCGGCTGGTCCTGGGCCGACCCGGTCGCCGCACTGGTCATCGCCGCCGTCGCCGTCAAGGAAGGCCGAGAGGCGTGGCGGGGCGACACCTGCTGCGCCCCGAATGCCGCCCTGATCGCCCCGGCCGGCGGCACGCCCGCCGACGGTTGCAACGACGGCTGCTGCGACACGACGACGGACGGACCGCGCTGATGGCCGCGACCGCCCTGGTGATCTACCTGCTCGGCCTGGCGCTGGCCGTCGGGTGGCGCAGCGTCGTGCAGTGGCGCCGCACCGGCGACACGGGCCTGCGCCTCGACGCCGGACCGGCGGGCACCGTCAGGTGGTGGGCGAAGCTGCTGTTCGTCGCCGCGCTGCTGCTCGGCGCGGCCGGACCGGTCGCCGGCCTCGCCGGCCTGCCCCCGGCCGGTGTGCTCGACCATCCCGCGATCCGGGTGGCGGGGCTGCTCCTCGCCGTGGCCGGAGTGCTGGCCACCCTGGTCTCGCAACTGCACATGGGTACCTCATGGCGCGTTGGCGTCGACCCCGGTGAGCGCACCGCCCTGGTCACCACCGGCGTGTTCGCCGTGGCCCGGAACCCGATTTTCACCGCGATGACCGCCACCAGCCTCGGCATCACCCTGGTGGCACCCAACGCGATCGCGCTGGCCGCCACCGTGGTCCTCGTGGCCTCGATCCAGCTACAAGTCCGTGCGGTCGAGGAGCCGTACCTGCTGCAGGCGCACGGCGCGACCTACAGCTCCTACGCCACCAGAGTCGGCCGGTTCCTGCCCGCTGTCGGCCGCCTTTCCACCCCACCGGCTGGAGTTGCCCCGCGGACGCATTGACGAATCGTCACCGGATCCCGTCGATCAACTGCCGCCTGAGCTACGGCTTACGATCGGGCCCTTACCCCGAGGCGTGGTCAGGCCCTGGTCCCGCAAGTGGTCCGTGCTCTGTGGTCTCCTGCGGTGTCACCGTGAACCCCGTCATGGCCAGCGAGAGCAGGCGGATCGCCGTGGCACCGGGGTCGCGGTCGTTCTCGGTCGCCAGGGCGATTCCGGTGACCAGCGTCGACAGGTCGGCGAAGGTGACGCCGGACACCAGCACTCCGGCCTCGGCGGCCCGGCGAACCAGTGGCTCACCCGCCTCGGACAGTTGGTCGGACGCGCAGTAGACGCCTTCGGTGCGGCCGCGGTTCAGCGCCTCGGCCAGGCCCCGGATCGTCGCGGCGGCCCGGGTGATCGCGATCAGGAAATCGACGAGCGCGGCGCGGGGATCCGGCTTGGTCGCCAGTTCGCCGGCGTGGGCGCAGAGGGCGTCGATGCGCTCCCGGAAGACGGCTTCGAGCAGGGCGTGCCGGGTCGGGAAGTGGCGGCGGACCGTGCCGGAGCCCACCCCGGCGGTCCGGGCGATCTGCTCCAGCGACGCGTCGGCCCCGTGTTCGGCCACCGCCTCCGCTGCCACCGCGAGCAGTAGTTCGTAGTTCCGGCGGGCGTCCGCTCGCATGTCTCACCTCGGCGTTGCTAAGCGGCGGGGTCCGCCGTATCTTAGCAAGCGCAAACGGCGGCCCCCGCCGTTTCCTGTGTCGAGGAGTGTGTCCATGTCAGATCGAGCACCAGTCCTGGTCACCGGCGCCACCGGTCGGCAGGGCGGGGCAACCGCCCGCGCCCTGCTCGCCGCCGGCGTCCC
Source organism: Micromonospora sp. NBRC 101691 (assembly GCF_030269285.1). NCBI lineage: Bacteria > Bacillati > Actinomycetota > Actinomycetes > Micromonosporales > Micromonosporaceae > Micromonospora > Micromonospora sp. NBRC 101691. Next base: position 188,606 of record NZ_BSTB01000012.1, on the reverse strand, counting down.
GGTGCGTGCCCTGGTCCGTGACCCCGCTACCGACAGGGCCGCCGCGGTCGCCGCTCTCGGCGCCGAGCTGGTCGCCGGCGATCTCCGCGACCCCGCATCGCTGGTCCCGGCGGCCCGGGGCGCCCGTGCCGTCTTCTCCATGCAGATGCCGGAGCTGCGCGGCGACACCTGGGACTTCGAGAGCGAACTCGCCCAGGGCGTCAACCTGATCGAGGCCGCGCTGGCCGCGGAGGTCCCGCAGTTCGTGCACACCTCGGTCTCCGGCGCCGGGCAGCACGAGCACGCCCCCGGCTGGGCTGACGGGCGCTGGGCCGCGATGGAGCGCGTCTATCTGCCCAAGGCCGGGATGCAGGAACGCGTCCGGGCCGCCGGCTTCGACCGGTGGACGCTGATCAAGCCGGGCTTCTTCATGGAGAACTTCCTGCCCGACCTGGCCTACCTGCTACCACGGGGCATCGCGGGCGGGCTCGCGACGGTCCTCCGGCCGCAGACCCACCTGTCGCTGGTCGCCGTCGACGACATCGGCCGGGCGGCCGCGGCGGCCTTCGCCGAGCCCGACCGCTTCCACCGCGTCGAACTCGAACTGGCCGGCGACCACCTGCCGATGACCGAGATCGCGAGGATCATCGGTGAGTCGCTCGGCATCGACGGTACCGCTCCCGACATAACCGAGGCAGAGGCGCTCGCCGCCGGCATGCCGCCCTGGGCCACCACCTCCCACGAGTTCCTGAACGTCGCCGGGCAGCCGGCCCGGCCGGAGTTCGCGCGCGCCCTCGACATCCCCCTGACCCCGTTCGCCGAGTGGGCCGACCGCCACCTGCGTCCCCTCCGTCAGGGCTGATCGCCCGGGCCGGTCAGGTAGGACTGTCGAGGAGACCTTCCAGGTCGCGTTCGCTCTCGCACGTCGGCACGCCCGCGGCGAGCTGCCGGCGAGCCGACTCCACCATGTCCTCGGTGAACATCGGGAACAGGGCGGCGTTCTCCGCCGCGTACGCCTCACGGGGAGTCGTCGGGGTGATGTTCTCGGTGGTCGCTCTGATCGCGACGACCTCCGGCCGCAGGCGGGCGACCCGGCGTGCCAGCCGGTCGACGAAGGCGTCGATCTCGTCCGCCGGGAGCGCGCGGTTGACCAGGCCGTAGCGTTCGGCCAGCTCGGCACCGACGAGTTCGCCGCCGAGGAGCAGTTCCAGGGCGCGCTCCCGGCCGAGCAGGCGGGCCATCTGGACCGTTCCGCCGCCGGCGGGAAGGATCGCCATCCGGGCCTCGGGCTGGACCTGGCCGGACCGGCCGATCGCCGCGAACCGCATGTCGAGATACATCAGGAACTCGTTGCCCGCGCCCCGGGCGAAGCCGGCGATCCTGCCGATGGTGACCTGCGGCAGGCGGCGGACCCCGGTGCTGAGGGCCTCCAGGATGTTGATGTCGTCTGGGACCGGCACGTCCGGCGCCGCGGCGATCACGGCGCGGCTACCCCTGACCAGGTGCGGAGCCGAGCGCTCCCAACGGCCAATTGACAGGCTGTCACGGCGCGGCTTCGATGAGTTCATCGACTTTCGCGGATTCGAGAGGATCTCTGTGAGCCCACCGCTCCGTCGCCGTGGCACCGTCCTGCTCGCCACCGTGCTCGGCACCCTCGCCACCACCGCACCCGCCGCCTCGGCCGGCTCCGCCGGCCCCGCCACGCCCACCGCCCTCTGGGCGAGCACGACCGGCAGCAGCATCTCGCTCACCTGGGAGCAGCCGCGCACCGGTTCCCGGGCCACCGCCTTCCGGGTGTACGAGAACGACCAGGTGGTGGCACGGACCACCACCACCGCCACCATGCTGGAGGTCCCGTTCGGCTCCACGCACACCTACACCGTCACGGCGGTCGACCGCCGGGGCCGGGAGTCGGTCCACGCCATCCCGGTCACCGGGCGGTCCTGGCAGTACGGCTACAACCCGGAGTGCATGCCCGATCCCGGGGTGCCGGTCTCGATCCGGGAGGTCACCGCCTCGGCGGTCGCCATCGCCTGGACGCGGCACCCGCTCGGCGGTGACCTGGAACTCCGCGTCGACGGCCGTAGCCTCGGCCCGGTCCCGGGGACCAGCGTCCGCGTCGGCGGCCTGGCACCGGGCGTGTCCCACCAGTTCGCCCTCTACCGCTACAGCCAGTGCCCCGGCAGCGGCGGTCCCCGCCTGACCGGCTCCATCACCGCCACCACCGCACCGGGTGACCCGGCCCGGCCGGCGGCGCCCACCGGACTCACCGTGACCGGTCGGACCGACTCCACCGTCGGCCTGTCCTGGGCCGCTCCGCCCGGCACCCCGCCGACCCGGTACGCGATCTACGACGGCGCGACGCTGGTCGCCGCCACCACCGGGACGACGGTCACGGTGGACCGGCTCTACCATGCCACCTGGCACCGGTTCACGGTCGCCGCCCTGGACGCGGTGGGCAACGAGTCCACCCACAGTGCCGCCGCCACGGTCGCCACCGAGACCTGCCTGACCGAGCCGCCCCGGCCGGTGGACCTGCGGGTCACCGGGACGTCGCCGTCCTCGGTGCGCCTCGCCTGGACCTTCGACTCCACCGCCGCCTCGTACACTGTGCTCGACGGGGACACCCCGGTCGCCACCACCCGCTACCCGGAGGTCGTCCTCACCGGACTGCCCTCTGCGTCGGCGCACGCGTACCGGGTGGTCGCGAGCCTCGCACAGGGCTGCGGTGAGAGCCCGCGCAGCCGCCGGGTCGAGGTGACCACCCCGGACGGGCCGCCCGCCCGCCCGGCGGCGCCCGCGTCCCTCGTCGTCTCCGGCAACGTCCCGGCCGTGTGGCCCTCCTCGGCGCAGGTGACCCTGACCTGGTCCCCCTCGACCGGAGGGGAGCCACCGACCGGCTACCGGTTGTACGAGGGGGCCACGGTGGTCGGCGAGACCGCCGGCAACTCGCTGACACTAGCCGTCGGTGCGGGCACCACCCACGAGTACGTCGTCGTCGCCGTCGACGCGAGCGGTAACGAGTCGGCGCCCAGCCCGCGCGTCACCGTCCGGGCCATGTACCTGCCCCCGCCGTGACTTCGCCACCAGCTCTGTATCCGAGTCGTACACCATCTCCGATGGCTCGCCAGGAGCGAACAGATGGCGTGGGACGACAGAGAACTCCTCGGCCACGAGCAGCGCAGCCCCGAAGAACATCGTGTCCGTTCACGAGTACCTCCCGCGGGCGAACACACCTGTAGTCGAGCATCCACCGCCAAGCCTGCTGACACCGCGACGCCGTCGGCGACACCGTGCTGAAACACGGCTCACCGGAGTGGTCGGCGAAGACCGGCGCGATCGGTGTGGAGTTCGTGTTGACGAAACTGATGCTGGTCCTGACTGGGGGCGAGGACAGGCAAATCAAGCCGTGGTCGGGTTCACGCTGGTCTACGAGAGTCGGGTGCCGCGAGACGCGGCCGGTGGGCTGCCCACACCGTGGCCGACGCCGAGATGTCGATCGTACGGATATGGCCTGTGTTCGATGTCACGTTAGCGTCTCCGCACGCTGGCCGTCCCACCGGCGCTTTGACGGGAGAACGTCATGAGAACACCGTGGAAAGCCCTCACCGCCCTCGTCGCCGCCGTCCTGTTGGTTCTGCCCAGCGGTGGTGTCGCCGCCCGGGCCGCCGGTGCGCCGTACACCAAGACCCCGATCTCCGGCTCGCTGCGTAGCTACCCGGTCTCCGCCGTCTACGTCGCCGGGGTCTCCTCCGGCGGGTACATGGCCACCCAGCTCCAGGTCGCCTACTCGTCGCGGATCCGGGGAGCTGCGGTCTTCGCGGCCGGCCCGTACTACTGCGCCCAGAACAACGTTGCGCAGGCGCTCTACGGCTGCGGCGACAACATCTACCCCACCAACGTGCCCGCGTTGGAGACCTACACCCGCACCTGGGCGTCGTACGGCTGGGTGGACGGCACCGGCAACCTCGCCGGCCAGCCGTCCTACGTCTACCACGGTGCCAACGACCAGGTGGTGAAGACCTCGGTGACCAACGACCTGGCCCGCTACTACCGGGACTTCGGCGCCAGCGTCCAGTACGACTCCGGCAGCGCCGCCGGCCACGCCTGGGTGACCCCGTACGGCACGGTCGGCTGCACGCAGACCGCTGCCCCGTTCCTCAACGACTGCGGCACCGACCCACAGCGCACCTTCCTCGGCAAGCTGCTCGGCTCGGTGTCCCCGCCGAACACCGGCCCGCTCGGCGGCACCCTGATCCGGTTCGGCCAGGACTCGTTCGCGGTCAACGGCTGGGCCAGTGGGCTCAGCATGGACGCCAACGGCTTCGCGTACGTGCCGAGCTCCTGCGCCGCCGGCCAGACCTGCCGCCTGCTGGTCGCCCTGCACGGCTGCGCCCAGGGCCACAGCAAGGTCGGCACCGCCTTCGTCGACCGGGCCAACCTCAACCAGTACGCCGACACCAACCGACTCATCGTCCTCTACCCGCAGGCGATCCCGACGGCGGTGAACCCGAACGGCTGCTGGGACTGGTGGGGCTACCTCGGAGCCACCAACTACCCGATCAAAGGCGGAGCCCAGATCGAAACGATCATGAACATGGTCCGTCGGCTGGACGGCTGACCCCGGCAACGCGCCGGCTCCGGTAGGCCGGAGCCGGCGCGTTGCCGGGGGAGGGGGTATCGGCAGGGCTGTCGTTTCATGCGTCGGCGAGTCGTAGGCGGTCTCTTCGATCGTGCCGGTTCCCTGGGTGACCACGACGCCGGCCGCCAGCACCTGGTTTGGCGGCGGCAGCGAGTTCGGTGAGGTCGGCGAAGGTGAGCGACGCGCCGGGGGCGGCGGCGAAATCCGTCACCTCGATCTCGATCCCGGTCGCGGCCAGCCCGGGTACGGCGTCGACGAGCTGCTGGGCGGACAGGGCCGGAGCAACGGCACCGCCGTCCGTGCGGCACATGCCGATGGTGCCACCGAGGCCGAACACCACCACCCGTGGCGCGGACGTTGTCGAGGTCGAGGACACGGAGGATCCCATCCGGCATTTCGCGGGTGGCGCGGGGAAGCCTATTACGGCAGGGAGGCGACGAAACGGCACGCGCGGTCGACGCCAAGCGCCCAAGCCGGCAACCGCTCACCGAAGGGCATAGGGCCTTGACGCCGGCGGCATAGATTGCGCTGGCAACGTACGCCGGCTGGCATGCGGCGGCGGGCGCGCCGCCGGTCGTCACTGGGCGATCATGGCGGCCGTGGCGACGCTCGTGCCCCGTCGGCCGCCAGGAGACGCGTTCTCATGGGTTCCTTTCGTGCGCGACGGGTGCTCGTGCCGTCATCAAGGCCCGGGGGACGCGGGCTACGCGGTGACGGACAACTCGACGATCTCCGCGTCGCCGGTGGTCCAGCCGGGCACAGCCACCGCGATGTACCGCGCGGACAACGGCCCGCTGAAGATGCTGTAGGTGCCGCCGTCGGTCGAAGTCTCGACGCGCACGGCACGGCGGGTGCCGCTGGTCCAGGCCAGCGACACGGCCGTGACGGTGCGTGAGGCGCCCAGATCCACGACCATCCGCCCGTTCGGGCCGGGGCGCCAGGAGGTACCAGGGTTGCCGTCGACGGCGTGCGACGGTTCGCCCATGCCTGCGGGTAGCGGCGAGGTGGGGAAGGTGGTGCGGCCGCGAGCCAGGTCGGTGGTGGGGGTGACCGGCCCGTCGACCGGCTTGGTGAAACTCCGGGTCGCGCCTGCGGGTACCTGCGCCTGTGTCGACCAGGACCCGGCGGTCAGGCGAACGTCGATGGCGGCGCCTGCCGGTGCGGTGACCGTGACGTTGTGCGAGTCGGCGACCGAGAATCGGGCGCCGGTCGGTGCGCGGCCGGTCACGGTGAACCGGGTGGGTCGTACGGCGCCGCCACCGGCGGGTACCGAAGCGGTCAGGTCCAGGCCGCCGTCGGCGCGGGCGATGGACACCCCGCGGTAGAGCCGGTCGCCGCGCGGCAGGGTCAGGACCGCGCCGTTGACGGCAGTGGGGGAGAGGTTGAGCAGGGTGAGGTATCCGTCGGCGTCGCTGACGCGCAGGGTGGCCGGCCCGCCGGTGGGTAGCCGCCTGGCCGCCGCGGCGGCCAGGTCCGTTCCGGCACCGCTGTAGCCCTCGATGAGGGTGGCGGGCGGGATGGTGATCCGCGTCGGTGACGCAGTGATCGGGCCGGTGGCGCCGTGCGTGACAAGGCCGGCGCGGCCGTCGACGCCGGCCCAGGCGCCCAGTGTCGCGGTCGAGGGCGCGGCGACCGCAGTGGTCCAGGTGGTGCCGTTGGTCGAGGTCTGCACGAGGTACGAGGTGGCGTACGCGGCCTCCCAGGTGAGAGTGACGCCGGTGAGCTGGACGGTAGCGCCGAGGTCGACGGCGAGCCAGCTGTCGGTGCGGCTGCGTTCGTCGCGGGAGACCGCCCAGCGAGTGGTGGCGTTGCCGTCGACGGCGTTCGTGGCCGGATAGGCCGGGTCGGCCGACGACGCGGTGACGGTACGGCCGCGAGCCCGGTCGGTGCCGGTGGCGTCGAACGCCTCGAAGGCGAACAGGGAGTAGCCGTACTGCCCGGACGCGGACTGGCCGAGGAACCGGACGTGTCTGGCGCTGCGGGCGGTGAAGGTGATCCTGTCGGTGCCGCCGTCACCGAGCCCGGCAGGGGGTGTCACGGTGCCTGCCGGGCCGGTGAAGGTCCGGGAGCCGTCGAGGCCGGGCACGCCGGGCATGGTCAGGTTGAACAGGGTCAGTGACGACGGGCCGGGGCCGGCGTAGACGACGGTGCCGGTCGGGAGGGTGGCGTATCCGGCCCACCCGGCGGCGGTCTGCAGCACGGTGGCGGTGGAGTCGACGCCGTCACGGGCGGCGGTGTAGGCGGCCGTCCACTGCCGCATCGGCGGCGCGGTCTGTGCGGGCAGGAACGCGGGTGCCCGGGTGTCGATCAGCCAGTTGTCGTGGCCGGGCTGCCACAGGAACCGGACCTGCCCGGGTTTGGTGACGGCGGCAGCGAAGCCGGTGGTGCTCTGGTGCGCGGTCAGGCCCACGGCTGTGCCGAAGAACCGGGTTCCGGCGGCGGCGGTGAAGAACTCGACGCTGGTCACCGGCTGTACCGGCGTTGCCCGCCAGCGGTGGAACAGGTACGCGATGGCAAGCTCGGCGCGGGCCTCCGGCTCGTACTTCTCCTCGCCGCTGAACTTCGTGAGCCGGTTCTCCGGCGCGTACCGCAGGTAGGGCATCAGCCGCGTTGCCAGGTCCGCCTCGGCGCGGGCGGCGTGCCGGTCGCCCTGGACCTGGGCGAGGAACGCCAGAGGTAGCACATCACGGCCGTACAGGTGGTAGCGGTCGGCGATCATCGGCATGACCGGCTCGCCGGCGTCGCTGGCCAGCAGCCGTAGGGTTGCCCACAGTTCCCGCCCGTTGGGCTGGCGGGTCAGCACCTGGGGCAACGGCCGGCCGGCGGCGAGGAAGTGCGCGGCGGCCCGCCCGGCGGTGCGCCACAGTTCGGCCTGGTAGTGCGGGTTCACCGACTCGTGGTTCTCCACCACGAACGTGTCGTGCAGGTTGTGCGCGACGTTCCAGGCGCTGACCGGGCGGCCGTCGATCACGGCCGGGTTGGCGCGGTCGGCGGCGGGCAGCCCGCTGGCGTTGGCCGCCCAGAACACGAACCGCTCCTGCCAGCGGCTCGCCTCGGCGTCACCGGCCGGAGCCCATGCCAGGCCGGGCGCGATGGCCTGCGCGTAGACGCCCATCTCCTCGAGTTTGGTGTCGCCGCGGTACCCGCCGGCGCTGCCGTTCGGGGTCCAGGAGCCGCTGAGCGGGTCGTTGCCGGTGCCCAGCCCGTACGCGTAGGCGGCCTGTCCGCGTGCGATCGCGTCGACGTTCGACCGGGTGGCGGCGTCTAGCTCCGCCCACAGCAGCCGGGCGGCGAGCACGAAGTACAACTCGAACGTCGAATCCCAGAACAGCCGTCGGCCCCATTCGGTTCCACCGGCGAGCCGGTTCGTCGCGGCGAACCGGGTGATCGTGGCGAGCGTCTGCTCGCGCAGGACGGCCGCGTCGACACCGGCCAGACCGGCGTCGTAGCCGTCGGTGGTGAGCAGCACGGCGTTGCCGAGGACGGCAGCGAACCGGAAATCCGCGGCCCGGTACGCGCCGACGGCCGGATCCCACTGCTGCTGCACCCACCGGGTGTGCACGAGCAGCAGGCGGTGATACTCGTCCGCGACCGGGTCCGCGGCCAGACTCACGTCCAGGGTGAATGCGGGAACGGGCAGGGCAAGGGCGCCGCCGGCGGCACCGGCCAGAGCAAGCAGGGCTCTACGGGTGAGCATAGACGGCACTCTCTCTAAAACTACTTGCGCGAGTCAATAGTTAGGAAACTTTTCTGAACGGAAATCTTTTCGGCGGCGGTAGCCGGGTCGAGCTGGCCTGACCCTGCCGGACCTCGCCGCCCATCTGCGCGGCGTCGACCACCCCGGCACCCGCCGCTGGCCGCATGACGCCCAGCTGTTGCGGGTCCTCGTCGCCCCCGGAGACGAGGACATCGGCCCGGCGCTGGAGCGATACGCCTGGCTGCCCGGCTACGCCCCGTCGCCCGCCGGCATCGACCCAGGGCCCCGCTGACTGGGATCCGTACGAGACATAGATCGAACTGGCCTCCCGGCCCGAGGAAGTACGTGTCACCGTGCCGATACGTGCGATCATGCCGCCGTGGTGGGTCAGTCGGTCAGGGTGTTGTGGTCGCGGCCGTTGCATCTGAGGTCGGGTCCGCAGGCGCTGGCGGTGGCGGCCGGTTCCCTCGTCGTGGCGGAGCGGCACTCGCGTCTGGTCCGGCTGGACCCACGCACCGGGGCGCGGTTGTGGGAACAGCGTGTCGAGGATTGCCAGGGCACCGCCGTCATCGCAGGTCAGCGCTGCCTCTACCTGAGCCAGGCAGGTGTTCTGCGCTGCTTCGACCTGGACAACGGGCAACGGTTGTGGTCGACGCCCGGCCTGGGCCTGCGGTACTACGTCAGCGTCTGCGGCGCTGTTGCTCTGCTGGGAGGATGGCGCGGTTACCACCCGTTGACGCGGGTGGCCCTCGCCGACGGCAGAGGCCTGCCGTTCGATGACGGCGCGGCTGCCGGAGCCGGTCCACTTGCCTGGCCGCAGCCGGTCCGGTGGAGGCTCGAGGGCGACCGGGCCGTCGATGCGGTGCTCATCGCGGGCAGCGGTTCGCCGGAACTGGTGGTGATGGCCGCCTCCGGGGCCGTTCTGAGGGAGTGGTCGCTGCCGGAGCCGGTGGTCGTTTCCGATGCTGGCGGCAGCTATGGAGTCAGCGACGGTGGCCGTGTCACCTTCCTCAGCGGTCGGCGGACGGTCATGACTTTCCATCCGGTGAACGGTGTGCAGGTGCTGTGGCGCCACGAGCGTGATCTCCGCCCCCACACGCCGATCCTTCACGAGGACACGCTGTGGCTCGTCGATGAAGTCGGCGTCGCGGTCATCGACCTGGTGCATGGCGCGGTCACCGCCGTGCGTCGACTACCGTACGGCGGTGTCCGCGCCGCGGCCCCGGTGCCCGGCGGTGTGCTGTTCGCCTTCGCGGACGGTTCGCTGGCTACCATCGACCGCGCCGGCCACGTCCTCGGCCAGATACGGCTGTCGGCGCGGGTTGACCGGCTGGTTCCCGGAGACAACGGGTTGACGCACGCGATCGGCGAAGGTCACCTCGCCACGCTTGATACTCCGGCTACGGCAACCGTCCCGCTCCATTGGCGAGCGTCCACTGGCTGAGCGCGATGCGATCATCGCGCGGTGCTGTAGGAGATCGCGGCGTCCGGATCCGGCGCGCTCTCGTCTTGGTCTTGGCCTTAGCGCTGTCGGCCTCATCGTGGGCGAAGAAGCCCACCCCGATGCATCCAGCGGATCGCTGGAACGCCGACGGCACCCCGAACCTCGGCGTGCCGGTCTCCACCAGTACGCAGATCGTCGAGGTTCCCGCGGGCGTCGGCAGCTACCGCTACGTGCGTGCCTCCGGCGACGGCCAGATCACCCTCGAAGGCAGTAACACGATCACGGGGACCTGGACGACGGTGGGCAACCTGTCGGGCATCGGGCTGACCGGAAGGCAGGTCGAGGGCCCGATGTGGATGAAGTTCAACGACCGCAACCAGTGGGCGCTGTGCCTGGACCAGTACTCGTCCGGGCGGGGCTACATGCCAGTGACGACGCCCCGGCAACGCCGAGCACCTACCAGATCACGGCGTCGGGATCGTACGACATGGGCGGTACCCGCAACTTCCCGGACCGCTACGTCCGGCACGTCAACTACGACGTGCGCATCGACCTCGACGTCAGTCCGGCTCAGGACGCACAGTTCCGGGTCGTTCCCGGTCTGGCCAACAGCAGCGGGTACGTGTCGTTCGAGTCGGTGAACTTCCCCGGCTACTTCCTGCGGCACAGCAACTACGACTTCGTCCTGGCGGCCAACGACAACAGCGCCACTTTCCGCGCGGACGCGACCTTCCGCGTGACTGGCTGAGTTCGGCAGCGCTGCGCTGCTGACGACGAGCGGAGCCGAATCGGCGCGAGGGTTCAGTAGCCGGGCGACGTGGCGAGGGGCCGACACCGGCCGGCCTCCTCGCCACGTCGCGGGCGTCAGTCGATGGTGATCGTCATCGGTTGCGGGCTGGAGACCTGCGGCGGTCCGTACGAGTCAGTGCAGGTCACCGAGAACGCACTCGTGACACCGCCCACTGTCGGGGTGCCGCTGATGGTCCCGCTCACGGGGTCGAGGGTCAGCCCGGCCGGAAGCTTGCCCTCGCTCACCGTCCAGTTCTTGATCGGTTGGTTGAAGACCCAGGTGCCGCCGGACACGGTCGAGAGTTGCGCGGTGTAGGGCTGCCAGGCAGCGCCGTTGCGCAGCGGCGTCTTCCTGATCACCGGTGCGTCTGTCACGAAGGAGGCGGCCATGAGCATGACGCTCGAGGACAGGCTGGCCGCTGCGTCGACGACCGCCACGAAGCCGGCCCGCTCCGTCTTGTACGGCAGTGGCGAGTCCTTGGCGATGCCGCACCGGAGGAACTGGATCCCGCCCGGGACCGCGGACAGCAGGGTCGAGGCGGCGGTGTACGAATTGGTTCCGGCCCTGTCGACGGCAGCTCCTGCGGTCCCCAGATAACACCACGAGACCACCGACACGGCGAGCGGACCGAGCCAGACGTCATAGGCGTTCCTCAGGATGGGCGAGTCACCGCCCTTCTTCTTGTTCCACCAGATGGTGGCGGCCGACAGCCCCAGGTTCGCCAGCGAGACCACGAACGCGCCTGTCCACAACCAGTCCTGGTCTTCGAACTGGGTGCCGGTGAGGAGGGGGAAGGACGTCCCCGCGCCGTAGAGACCTGCGCTGCAGACGAGTGAGCCCCAGGCGAAGAACTCCTGCGCCTTCGGGCTCCATCCCAGATCCCCCGGACCTGTCGTGACCGGGATGATGTCCGAGACGGTGTCGAAGAAGCTGCCCATCACCCCGCCGATGCTCAGGATGAACTGGGTGATCTTCAGTCCCCGGTTCACCTCCTTGTTCGGCTCGCCGTGCAGCGACGGATCGTAGTCGGGGTGCCACGGCGGCGGGCCGACGGTCGGGACGGCCTTGCGCGGGAACGGCGCCTGGTCGACCCCGTTGACAAGCTTGTAGGCGATCGTGCCGAGGAACGCCACCATCAGGAGGATGAGGCCGCCGATGGTCGCCTCCTCGGGCTCCTCGACGTTCGCCTGTTCCTGGATCCACAGGTAGAGCGTCTTGAGCGGTCCGTCGGTCAGGGGCTCGGACATCGCGACGAGCAGGTTCTCGGCGAGAGCCTTCACCATGGCGAGGGCCTGGGCGACCACGGAGCCGATCGCGTGCAGGAAGTTCCGGATCAGATCCTCGACGAGGCTGATCAGGGCGACCATGGACGCCTTGGACCCGGCGTCCGGGTCCCGGGGGTCGGCGACCGAGGCGACGGCGGTGTCGAAGTCGCCCATGTGCGTGGAGACCGCCGACTGGATGCCGCTGCCCTCGAAGGTCCGCATCAACTCGGCGAACGCGTCGGCGAGTGCCAGGCCCGCCACGGCGGACGGGTGGGCCGGATCGGTCGGGAGCCCCTCGGCGGCCCGGAAGGCGGCCAGCGCCGGCCCGTTGACGCTCTGGTTGAGCAACCAGCCTGCCTGCGGGTCGTCCAGGATGTTCTGCGGGGTCGTGCCGTGGCCGGAGGCGTCGGTCATCATCGGGACCTGGTTCGTCGAATCGCCCAGCGGCCGTCCGGTGTAGTCCTTCTTGAGGCCCTCGAAATAGGTCGTGACATTGGCCTCCTGATCTTCGAACCATTTCTTCGTGACGTCGCTGAAGTGGTCGGCCGCTCCGGAGCCGTACGACAGGACGGTGCCGAGATAGGACTGGAGCGCCGTCTTCGTGTCCCAGATGTCGCCGAAGGCGAACAGCGCCTTGAGCCAGTCCACGACCTTGCTCGCCGCCACGGCGATCTTGGCGAACACTGCCTCGACGGCGCGGACCGCGGACTCGACGGTGTCGAGGATGAACCCGATCAGCTCGATGGTCATTTCGCCGATCTTGATCAGCACCGTGGTGACCGTGCTCACCAGGACGTCGACGACCTCGATGACCCCGTTCTTGATGCCTTCCCAGACATCTCCGGCCCAGTTGGCGAAATCCTCCCACTTGCCGCCGTAGTTCGGCTGGGACCGAATCGTGTCCAGATAGTGTTGCAACTGCTCACGAGTGTGGAACTCGCGGTAGACCGACCGGCTGGGACCGTCGGGATGTCCGGCCGGCGCCCTGCCGAACGAAAAGCCGTGGATCGGCTGGACGGTCCCGTCACCTCGCAGCAGCCGCGAGGTGAGCGGTGCGCCGGACGCCGCCTTGAAGACCTGCTTCGTGCTTTCCACGGTGTCCGCGATCGACGACCTGTGACCTTCGCCGACGATGTTCGCCTTCGTCAGCGCGTCCGCGTCGAACAGGCCCTTCTGTGAGCCGAGCGTGCCGTTCCCGGCCAGGTAGTCGTGGACCGACGCCGCCGGCTGGATCACCGCCCCGTTCGCCAACCCGACCGCGTCGACGTGGAGCGTCGCCGGGATCAGGCTGTCGGCGGGCACCGAGATCACGATCTTTCCCAGCATGTTGGTGGGCAGTTGCGCGCTGTGGCCCGGCCCCACCAGGTAGGAAGCGCCATCGACCTGGATCTCGACAAGCGATTCGGCCGAGATCTTGACCGTCAGCCCCGGCATGAGGCCGCCGCGCTGGTCCAGGACCGTCACGGAACTGACGTAGTTGGTCACGATGTGCGGCTTCTGGGAGAGCGGGTCGTCGGAGGACGGCACCAACCGGACCTTGTCACGCGACCAACGCGCCGAGGTGATGTCCTGCGTGAAGAAGGAGAACTGCTCGTCCGGTGTCGCTGTCCCCTGGAACTTGACGAACTCGTTGGGCTGGTAGTCCGGGTACGGGTCGATGGCGAACGCGACGACGTCCGGCACCAGGCCGACGCAGGTGGGCGTCCGAACCTCAGCCCGGTGCCGCTTCGGTGGTTTCGCCAACGCGGTCGACCAGATCGGTGCGCCGTTGATGTCCCAGGAGACCTGGTGCAGCACCTTGAGCGTGTTCGTGTCGTCCAGGCCGTACACGTGCGCCATGTTGTTGACGTCGTTCCAGAGGCGTCCGGTGACAAGTCCCAGGCCGGGCGTCTTCACCACGCTGGGCACGGGCCCCAGCGGGGCTGTCAGGTTCCACGTGACGAGGTTCCCCTCCGTGTCGAGGTAGACGCATCCGACATCGGGCCGTCCCCATGCGCGGTAGACGCCGACCACCTTGGAGACGTTGTTCGCGACCCTCTCGATCTTGTTGTTGATCGTGTCGTACCGGATCAGCCGTGCGCCGAAACGTAGGTAGCAGACGGGCAGGAACTCGGCCCCGAGTACGTTGGTCCGTCCCGCGAGCTGACCGGCGGCCAGCTCGTCGACGGGACCCTCGGCGGTGAACGACGTCGGGAAGACCGCGACGTTGAACTGGACGACCTCGGCGGTCTCCGCCGTGATCCCGACGATCCGGCCCGTCGTCGGGTCGACGCCGGTGACGCCCGGAGTCCGGCCGTCGTAGAAGACCGAGAGTCGGGTGAGCCCGCCGATCGGGGTGGCGGGATCGATCCAGAGGGCCTTGGGCCGCGCCTCCCAGGTGTAGGCGGTCACCTCGCCGGTGACCGTCGCAACGAGTTCGAGGACCGCAGGCACGCCTGTCGTCCCGGGTGTGTAGATCGCGTACACCGCAAGATCACGCGGGTGAACGACGATCACGACCTCGGCGGCCTTGATGTCCTGCCCACCCTGGGTGACCGGCTCCTGGAGCCAGCCGGTGCCGGTCGCCGCACGCCGGAGATAGGTCAACTCGCCTACCTCGTTGATGACGAGCGCCTCCTCCTTGCTGTCCAGGAACGGATTCGCGAAGAGGGCGACCTTGCCGGTGAGCGTGCCCGCCGAGGCCCCGTGAGCGACCGAGAGGGCCATCGCCGAGACGGTGTCCTGCATCAGGAGACTGGAGACTTTGGTGCTGCCCGGACGGGTGAGGACGGCACTGGCCGGGTCGCCCAGACTGCCACGGCCGGCGGGCCGTTCACGGGTGGGGGTGGATGTCACGATGAACTGCCTCCTGAATCAGGCGAGAAGCCTGAAGTCGTGCGTGGACGGTGTCATTCTTCGTGCTCCGGCCACCGTCACGTAGTAGGAAATCCCGCAGGTTGTTCCCTGAATGCGTCGCCCATCGGACACTCACTCCGGATCCACCCCCGGCCGCTACCGCTTTCGACCCTCGCCGCCACTCGCAGTGGCCTGGCTGTCCACGGGCTGTTCACGTCGAACAAGCACGGCCGGATCGCTGATCGGTCGGCGATGAAGGTGCTCCCGCGTGACGCGCGCGTGCCCGCTGACTTCCGGCCTGCACGCTGAACCGTTCCGTTGGCGCAGGGACCTGCTCCCAGTGCGCCCACACCCCGGCGATCCGGTAGGCCGCCTACCGCTTCCCTGCCCACTGCGGCCGCACCGGCTTCGCCGCCATGTCACGGGACTCGTGACAGCACGTGCGTGCCCTCGCCGGCCACGAACGAGTAGTCGACTACTCGCGACCCGATGACGTGGATGTGCCCCGACTATTTTGGGCCGACGCGACGAACCGACACCGGTTCCCGCGACCCACAGGTGCTCAGGAGCGGAGCGCGTAGCAAATTTTCAGCGGAGAAGATCCAAGGCCCGGCTACCGAAAAACTCCTGAGCTACGTCGGGGAATGGAACTGCTGGTACAGCGTCAACCAGCGGTGGTTCATCGGGAACTTCCTACCCGTGCCGAATGGTCAAGAAAGTGCGTGGCCGCCTGAACAGCACGTGCCTGGAAATCCGCGACAGCTGGGCGGGAGACGGCGCCTACGTCGGGATGCGGAACTGCTGGCAGGGCGCTGCCACGAGGACGGGCCGGGCCGGTCGTTGGTGGAGTTGTCGCTGGGAGGCGACCACCGTCGGGGTCATGGGGCGTCAAACTTCGCCCTCGCCTGCGGTGTCTCTACGGCCCGGCGTGGGCTCGGCCGCGCCAGCTGACCGGCTACGGGGTCTCGACGATGGCGCCGTTCGCGTCGATGCCGTGGGTGCGCCAGTAGACGTCCCACTCGTCGTCGACGTGCTTCGGGACCTTGCCCTCCGGATAGCGGGTGTACGGGGCGGTCGGCTCCTCGCCGTCCGGGATGCAGGCGCTGCCGCCCTGGCCGCCGACCGCGATCACCGGGTACTCACCGTCGCCGCAGATGTTCTCCCGATAGGAACAGCCACTGGTCAGCAACCCGCTCAGCCCGACCACGGCGAGGACGATCGTCATCCGTACACGCATGACCAGCAGTCTGGTCGTGGGCGGCCGGATCTGCCAACCGTACCCGTACTCAGAATCCCTTGATCGCGCCGTGACGGCCGGCTCGGGGATCCGCCCGGCGGCCCCCGGTCGGGCCGAGTCGGCGGCCGCATGAACCGGCACCACATCGGACCTCGGAGTCGCTGCTTCCGTCGCTGGTCGGACGGATTCTCCCGACTGGGACGGAGCCCGGGTCATCCCCGGTGGGGAGACCGATATGGGTCCACAGACCGACGTTTCCGGTTGCCGGCCCGGGGCACCATGAGCAGCAGTTACGTCACACGGGAGGCGACATGCACCTGTCACGCCGCGGTTTCCTGCTGGCCACCACCGGTACGGCACTCGCGACGCCCCTGCTGGCCGGTGCCGACCCGGCACTCGCGGCCGTCCGTCCGCCCGCCGGGTCGTTGCCGGACGCGGCGCTCACCGCCGACCTGCGCGCGATCACCGAGGCCGGCATGCCCGGTGCGTTCGCCGAGGCGCGGGACGGACGGGACCGGTGGCGGGGCGCCAGCGGAGTGGCCGACGTGACGACCGGTCGACCGGTGCTGCCCGGGTTCCAGCACCGGGTCGGCAGCATCACCAAGACCTTTGTGGCCGCCACGCTGCTGCAACTCGTCGGTGAGCGCCGGATCGCGCTGGACGCCCCGATCGGCCGGTACCTTCCGGAGTTCGCGGTCGCCGGGGTGACCGTCCGGATGCTGCTCAACCACACCAGCGGGATCAGCGACTACGACCACGTCATCTTCGCCACCCCGGAGGACATCGAGCGGCACCGGTCCACCACCTTCACGCCGGGCCAACTCGTCCGGGCCGGCCTCGGGCAGCCGCCGACCGGGGCACCGGGCGCGGCCTTCTCCTACTCGAACACCAACTACATCCTGGCCGGGCTCATCATCGAGCGGGTCACCCGCCGGTCCGCCACCGACGAGGTGCACCGGCGGATCCTCCGGCCGCTCGGGCTGCGGCAGACGTACTTCCCCGGCCTGCGGCCCCGGATCGCCGGCCCGCACAGCAGGGGCTACGTCCCGTGGTACGAGGGCGAGCTGCGCGACTTCAGCGTCAGCAACATGTCCTGGGCCTGGACGGCCGGGGCGCTCGTCTCGACCATGGCCGACCTGAACACCTTCTTCCGGGCGCTGCTCGGTGGTCGGCTGCTCCGCCCGGCCCAACTGGCCGCGATGAAGACCACCGTGCCGTTCGACCCGGCCCAGCCGGAGGCCGCCGGCTACGGGCTCGGCCTCTACCGGATGACCTGGCCCACCGGCGACGTCTGGGGGCACGACGGCCTGGTCTTCGGGCACAGCGCCATCTCGCTGCACACCCCGGACGGTCGACGGCAGGTGAGTCTCGCCCAGAACGTCACGCACTACGCGCTGCCCGGCACGCCGGACCCGATCGGCGAGGCGGTCGGCAGGTTCCTGAACACGGCGCTGGTCGGTGAGAGCGCCGTCGCGGCGCGGACCGCCACCGCCGCCCGGGTGCCGGCCGTCGTCCCGGCGCCGGGGGCGCCGACCCTGGTCAGGCCACTCCCGCAGCGCTGACGCTGTCGCCCGGCAGCCGCGACCGGACACCGTACTCCGGTCGCGGCTGCCGCACAGTCGGGCCGTGGCGTTCCCGCCACGCCGGATCGCGCCGCCCAGGTGCCGCGTCCCGCTCGGCGACCGTCCGTCCTCCGGCTCGCTCGCGTGACCGGTTCAGCAGGTCATGTCGATCTCCAGGACCGCCACCTCGTGCCGGCCGACCAGCAGCACGGTGGTCTGTGGTTCCTCCTCGAAGTCCTCGTCGTCGGGTGGCCAGGTCGTCGGCAACAGGCCGGCGTATCCGATGTGCGCGTCGGCACCCATCCGGGCCAGGACGAGATCGATCAGATCGTCGCCCAGGAACGTCGCGAGGTGGTCGGCCGGAAGCTCCGGGAACTCGTCGATGCCGTCCCAGCTTCCGTCGAACAGCTCGTTCAGGTGCAGGCGTACCAGATTGCGGAGACCGGCACGCAGGTCGGCGGCCGGCACGGGCCGGAACGCCTCCTCGTCGTGTTCGTCCGCGTCCTCGCGGTTCTCGACCCACCAGCGGGCTGCGGCGGCCACCGGATCGCCGTCCCCGGGGTCGAGCCGGCCGATCCGGAACCGGAAGGTGACCGGGCTGTTGTTGTTGACCCAGAGCAGATCGCTCAGCAACGTCATGATGCAGGCCAGCCGGGTCCGCAGGGCGGCGTCGGCGCCATCGGAGCCGGTGACCGGCGGCTGTCGGGTCTCCGGAGCGGGTTGCAGCGAGACCCGCAGGGTGCTGCCGTCGAAGTCGCGGTGCAGCAGGTGCAGGGGCTCCGGCCGGTCCGGCTCGTCCGGCCGCTGGCTGTCGGTGGTCAGCCGGAGCAGATCGGCGTACGGGCCGGCCAGCTCGTCGGCGAGGAACCGCACCAGCGCTTCCGCGCGCCGGTCGGGTGTCCCCACCACGGCCGAGATCAGGCTGACGAGTTCGGTCGCCACCTCCTCGTCGGTGCGCACCGGCTCGTACGACCGTCCCGGCCCGACCGACACCCGACTGGTCAACACCGTCGCGCCGGTGACCTCCGGAAGGCCGGCGGCGTCCGCGATCTCCGTCAACGGCGGCGGCTCCGGCCACTGCTGGTCCCGGCGGGACCTGGTCCGTCCGGACACCACCGTCGCCGACCAGGCGACAGCCTGCTCCGGCGACCACGTCGCCAGCAGCCACACCGCCGCCACGCGTACCCAATGCTGGTTCGTCAGCCCGCGGCCGTCCTCGCGCTCGACCGGGTCGGGCTGTCGGTACCAGGAGTCGGTGTAGGCCGTGGTGCGTTCCACTGCGGCAACCCTTTCCGCGTCGGGGAGGTGCGAAGATAACAAGCGACGGTGACACTCCTGTCCACAGTGCGGAGACGGGCGGCATGGTCGGCGCGGGTGCGGATCACCGATGATGACGGCCATGGCCACGCCCCGACGAGCCGACCCAGCCACCGCCGCCGGTCAGCCGCCCGACGACGTGGCCCAGGGCGCCTGCGGACACGCGACGACCGGCGCGACCTTCGTCGGGGTGTCGTAGTCCTGCTGAGGCAGACCGGAGTAGGCGGCCAGGTGGTCGCCACCGCCTCGAAGTCGATGCCGTCGCTCTCGTCGAACGGCACGGGTGTCGACGCGCCGAGTTCTTGACCTTGGCGGCGTCCCAGGGCAGCAGGCTGTCGCCGTTCTCGTCGCCAAAGTTGGCCTTGGCGCGTCTCGTCGGTGTCGGGTGATCCGCCGCACGCGGTGAGCACGAGCGTGCTGGTGCCCGCGACGATTCCGGTGAGTAACCGGGAGAGGCGCCTGGTGAAGTACTCCACTCCGCGTCGTAAGGTAAGCCTTTCCTAAACAGGCCCGTAAGGTGCTTCACGTTCCGGTGCTGGTCACAAGGGGGTACGAGGAAGTGAGCAAGTCCAGTCCCGGAACCGCCGTCCTGCGCCGGGCGGTCGCCCGCAACGGGCGACGCCTCTGGACCGGAACGGCGTTGGCCAGCGTGTACCAGCTCTGCGCGGCTCTGGTGCCGGTCCTCATCGGTGTCGTGGTGGACCGGGCCGTCGCCACCGGCGACGTGAGCGCCCTGATCATCTGGATCACGGTGCTGGCGCTGGTCTATCTCGTCCTGGTGGTGACGTACCGTTACGGCGCTCGGCAACTGCAACGCGCCATCGCCGAGGAGGGCCACCGGCTACGGGTGGAGGTGGCGGCGAAGATCCTGGACCCACGCGTGCTCCGGACCGACCGGCCCACCGGTGACCTGCTCGCGATCTCCAACACGGATGCCGACTACACCTCCTACCTGCTCGACCACATCCCCCGGATCACCAGCGCGCTGGTGGCGGTCACGGTCAGCGCGGTCACGCTGCTGCTGATCTCGGCGCCGCTCGGGCTGACCGTGCTGGTCGCGATCCCGATCGTGCTGGCCGTCCTCAACCTCACCGCGCCGCTGATCGCGAGGCGCGTCAAGGAGCAGCAGGACCAGGCCGGCAGGGCCACCGCGCTCGCCACGGACCTGGTGACCGGGCTGCGCCCCTTGCGCGGCATCGGCGCCCAGGACACCGGCGCCGAACGCTACCGCCAGGTGAGCCGCCACTCCCTGGCGGCCACACTGCGCGCCTCCCGGACCCAGAACGGGTACCTGAGCGCGGCCACGACGCTCAGCGCCCTGCTGACCGGCGGCATCGCGATCATGGCGGGCTGGTTCGCGCTGACCGGTCGCATCACGGTCGGCCAGTTCATCACGGTGATCGGCTCCGCGCAGTTCCTCATCGAACCGTTCGGCGTCCTCTCGGTCGTACCCAGCTGGACCGCCGCGGCGCGCGCCGCAGCGGACCGGGTGGCCGCCGTCACCCAGGCCGGGGTGACGCTGCCGCCGCCCGCCACCGCACCCGGCGGCATCGACTGCGATCTGCGCCTGACCGACGTGACGTACGGCCCGCTGGCCGGTCTCGACCTGCACGTCCGCCCTGGCGAGTTCGTCGGCGTCGTGGCCGACCGGCCGGCGGACGCCGAGGCGCTGGCGCGCGTACTGGCGGTCCCCGACTCCTACGAGGGCGACATCCTGCTCGGCGGAGAACGGCTGGAGACCGTGGACCGTGGCCGGGCGCGCCGCCTGCTGCACACCGAACCGCACCGGACCGACCTGTTCACCGGCACCCTCACCTCGAACATCGCCATCCACGACGACCACGGCGGACGGCTCACCGAAGCCCTACGCGCCGCTGCCGCCGACGAGGTGGCCCACCTGCATCCGGAGGGTCTGCACATGCCGGTCACCGAACGCGGCGCGAACCTGTCCGGCGGCCAGCGCCAGCGCATCGCTCTCGCCCGCGCGTTGCTCGCCGGGCCGCCGCTGCTGGTCCTGCACGACCCGACCACCGCCGTCGACGCGGTTACCGAGCAGGCCATGGCCGACGGCATCCGAGCGCTGCGGCACGGACCGGACGCGTCCTACGGCACCCTCATCATCACCAGCAGCCCAGCGTTGCTCGCCGCCGCCGACCGGGTCGTGTTCATCGGGGACGGCAGTGTCACCGCCGAGGGTTCACACGCCGAACTCGTCACACACGACGACAGCTACCGTCGGGCGGTGCTGCGATGACGAACCCGATCCTGCCCGTGGCCAGCCCGCGCGAGAGCAGAGCATGGCTCGGCGCCCAACTGCGAGCCCGCAAGGGGTCCACCGGCATCACGCTGCTCGTCGGGCTGCTCGCCGCCGGCACCTCGATCGTCCCCGCCTACGCCCTCGGCCTGCTGGTCGACCGGATCCGGGCCGGCGCCGGCACCACAGCCCTCGTGCTGATCGCCGTGACCATCGTGATCGCCGCAGTCGTCGGCGGCCTGGCCACCGGCGCCGGTGCCCACCTCGTGCGCCGGCTGGGCGCACGGATCCTCGCCAACCTGCGCGAACGCGCCGTGGACACCGCGCTGCGCCTGCCCGTGGCGGTGCTCGACCGGGCGGGCCGGGGCGACCTGATCGCGCGGGTCGGCGCGGACATCAGCGCCATCGACAGGGCCGTCTCCGACGTACTACCCACCATGATCTCCGCACTGCTCCTCGCGGCGATCAGCCTCACCGCGATCCTCGGCATCGACTGGCGGCTCGGGCTGGCCGGCGCGGTCGCCGTCCCGCTCTACGTGCTGGGGGCACGGTGGTACCTCCCACGGGCCGCTCCGGCCTACGCGGCCGAACGGGTCGCCATCGCGCACCGGTCCCAGCAGTTCGTCGAGAGCGCGCAGGGCATCCGTACGGTGCACGCCTACCGGTTGGAGGATCGTCACCTCGCCGGCATCGCGAGCGCCTCCGCACGCGCCCGGGACATCTCGACGAGCGTCTTCGCCCTCTACACCCGGTTCGTGGGACGCATCAACGGGGCGGAGCTGGCCGCGCTCGGCTCGGTGCTGACGGTGGGATTCCTCCTCGTCCGCCAGGAAGCTGTCACCCTCGGTGAGGTCTCCGCGGCCGCGTTGCTGTTGCACCGCCTGTTCGGCCCGGTCCTCCTGCTGATGGTCACCTTCGACAAGGCCCAGGACGCGGGGGCCAGCCTCGCCCGCCTCGTCGGTGTGCTCCGCATGGACACCGAACGCCCCGCAGACGTCACCACGGCGTCCGCGCACGACCTCGTCCTGGCCGGCGTCAGCTTCAGCTACGACGGAGTCACACCCGTCCTGCGTGACGTCTCCCTACGAGTCGAGCCGGGGCACCATGTCGCGCTGGTCGGCTCCACCGGCGCCGGGAAGACCACCGTCGCATCGCTCGCCGCCGGCGTCCTACGGCCCGGACACGGCCACGCCACTCTCGGCGGTGTTCCCGTCACCGAGCTGCCCGCCCGCACGATCGCCATGGTCAGTCAGGAGACCCACGTGTTCGCCGGTCCGCTCCGCGAAGACCTGCGGATGGCCAGGCCACAAGCCTCGCCGGACGAACTCAGCGCCGCCCTGGCCCGCGTCGGCGCCCTGGAGTGGGCGCTCAACCTCCCCGACGGCCTGGACACCGTGGTCGGCGATGGCGGCCACCCCCTGACCCCGGCGCAGGCGCAGCAGCTGGCGCTCGCCCGGGTGGTGCTGCTCGACCCGGCGGTCGTGGTGCTGGACGAGGCGACCGCCGAAGCCGGCAGCGCGGGTGCGCGCGACCTCGAACAGGCGGCCGCCTCGGCACTGGAAGGACGAACCGCGCTGGTCGTCGCCCACCGCCTCACCCAGGCCGTGTCCGCGGACCACATCATCGTCATGGAACACGGCGAGATCGTGGAGAGCGGTCCGCACGCCGAGCTGATCGAGGCGGACGGAACCTATGCCCGCCTGTGGACGGCATGGGCGGCCCGAGCCACCGACGGCAGGGAGCCAGCCGGTCAGCGGAGGTGAGACTCCACCCACAAGCTACTCGTCTCAGCCCACGGGACTCCGATGGCGCGTCCCGGACTCACCATGGCGATGCTCACACTCGGTGCGCGTCTGTTGTACGGCACGTATGTGTGAGCATCAACGTGCGTTACGTACGGGGGGCGTCGGGTGGTTGGGGGAGCATGCCCACGAGTCAGGTGCAGCGTGACCAGTTCGGAGGTCTGCTCAGGACCCTCCGCCTGGAGCGGGGGCTGACCCAGGAGGAGCTTGCCGAGGCGGCCGGCTCCAGCGTCCGCGGCATCCGGGAGATGGAACGCGGCCGGGTGCGCAGCCCACAACGACGGACGGTGGTGCTGCTCGCCGACGCCCTACGGCTGGCCGGGCCGGACCGCGACCGCTTCGTCGCCCTGGCCCGGACGCAGCGGCAGCCACTCCACCACGCGGCGGCACCGTACGACGGCCCGGCGGTGGTCGTACCGGGAGAACTGCCGGCCGCCCTCCCGGACCTGGCCGGCCGGGCGGAGATCCTGGAACGGCTCTCGACGCTGGCCGCCGACGTCACCGCCGGGCGGCCGGACTCCGCCTCGGTGGTGGTGCTGCACGGACCGCCCGGGATCGGCAAGACCAGCCTCGCCGTCACGGCCGGACACCGACTCAGCCCGGCCTTCGCCGGTGGACAGCTCTTCGTCGACCTGCAGGGCGTTCCGCCCGGCGGACCGGTCGATCCGGCCGAGGCGCTGGCCGGACTGCTGCGGTCGCTCGGGGTGCCGGACACCCGGGTCCCGGTGTCACCGGCCGAGCGGGGTGGTCTGTTCCGCACCCTCACCCGCGACCGACCGGTGCTGGTGGTCCTGGACAACGCCGCGAACGAGGCACAGGTACGCCCACTGCTGCCGGCCGGACGGGGATGCCTCGCGCTGGTCACCTGCCGGCGTCCGCTCACCGGTCTCGCCGGTGCCCTCCGCCAGCCACTCGACCTGCTCACCCCGGAAGCCGGTCGACTGCTGCTCGCGGCGATCGTCGGCACCGACCGGATCGCCGCCGAGCCGGCCGCCGCCGACCAGCTCGTCACGCTCTGCGGCCGGCTGCCGCTGGCGCTGCGGATCGCCGGCAACCGGCTCGCCAGTCGACCGCAGTGGTCGGTCGGATGGCTGGTGGACCTGCTCCGCGACCAGCGTCGACGGCTGACCGTGCTGACCGCCGGCGACCTGGGCCTCCGGTCCGCGTTCGAGGTCTCGTACCGGCAACTGGACCCGACGGCCGCGCGGGTGTTCCGGCGGGCCTCGCTGATCCCCGGCACCGACTTCGGACCCGCGCTGGTCGCCGCCGTGGCCGGCACCGACGAGGAGGCCGCCACGACGGCCCTGGAGGAGCTGGTCGAGGCCGGCGTCCTGCTGACCGTGGGGGACCGGTACCAGTTCCACGACCTGGTCCGGCTCTACGCGCAGGAACGCCTCGACGCCGAGGAACAACAGTCCTGCCGGACGAGGGCACACGATCAGATGGTCGACTGGTTGCTACGGCGCACCCGGCAGGCCGGTGCGATGTTCGAACCGGTCGCCTGCCGGGCCGACTCCCCGTTCGACGACGACCGGGCGGCGGCGTACTGGCTGGACCGGGAGGCCGGCAACTGGCTGCCGGCGCTGCGCGACGCGGCCCGGAGCGGTCGGCACACCGACGTGGTCGCGGTCGCCAAGGCGCTGCACTGGTACTCCGACGCCACCAGTCACCGGCACCCCTGGGAGGAGATCTTCTCGCTCGGTGTGGCCGCAGCCCGGGCCGCCGGCAGCCCGCGCGACCAGGCCGCACTGCTGAACTTCCTCGGCTGGGCCCGGTACTTCTGCCGGGACCGCAACACCGACGGACTGGCCACCCTGGCCCGGGCGCTGGAACTGGCCCGGCGGATCGGCGACCGCCGCGAGGAGGCGTGGGCGCTGACGTACACCGCCGCGATCCACATCCGGACCGGCCGCGCCGGGTCGGCCATCGACCACTGCCGCCGGGCCGTGGCCCTGTTCCGCGAGATCGGGTACGCCCTCGGCGAGCACAGCGCGGCCAGCGCGCAGGGCGCGGCGCTGGCCGCGCTCGGCCGGTTCGCCGAAGCAGCCGAGCGCCACCGCGAGGTGCTGGCGTTCCACGGCCGGGGCAACGGTCTCAGCCGTACCGGCGCGGCGGTGGCCCGGGCCGGAGCGATGATGAGTCTCGGGGCGGACCTGGCCGGGATGGGCCGTTGGCGGGACGCCGCGGACGAGTACGCCCGCGCCCGGCGCGTGTTCCACCGGTGCGGCGCGACGTTCAGCGAGGCCAACGCCGTCCACCGGTACGGGCTCGCGCTCCAGGCGTTGGGCGAGGTCGACGCAGCGGCCGAGGCGCTGCGGGCGGCGCTGGACCTGTATGCCGCGCTGTCCTGCCCGTGGTGGGAGGCACAGACCCTGTCCGCGCTCGCGGCGCTGGTCGACGCGGCCCCGGACCGGGCCGCCGACGCCCGCCGGCTGCGCCAGCGGGCGCTCGACCGGTGCGGCGAACTGGACGCCCCGGAGGTGCGGACCCTGCGCGACACCCTGCGACGCGAACTGGCCGCATCCTGACCCGAATCCTGACCCGAACCGCGTCGGGCCCCGCCGACGACGCGGCGGGGCCCGACAGACGGGATCAGTTGCAGGTGGTGCCGTTGAGAGTGAACGGCACCGGGGTGGCGGGGGAGCCGCTCGCGGTGAAGCCGACGTTGACGGCGCCACCGGTGGGGATGGCGGCGTTGTGGTTCTCGTTGGTGACGGTCACCGCCGGGCCGGTCTGCTGGAAGACGCCGTTCCAGTGGCCCTGGACGAGTTGCCCGCCGGGGAAGGCCCAGCCCAGCGTCCAGCCGTTGACGGCCGGGCCGTCGTTGTAGACGGTGACGCTGGCGGTGTAGCCGGTGCCCCACGAGTTGGTGACGACGAAGGAGACCCGGCAGGTGCTGGCGACCGCCGTCGCCGGCACGAGGTTGCCGTAGTCGTCGCGGGCGGTGGCGAAGTCCTGGAACCCGAAGCCCGGCCCGGCCGATCGGGTGGTGGTGCCGGCGGCGAGCACGGTGCCGTCGGCGTTGACGGCGTACACCGGTCCGCCACTGTCGCCGCCCCGGGCGGATTCCTCGCCGTCGAGCTGGGTGGCCTCGACGAGGTCCTCGATGTCGTCGTAGTGGAAGTCGACCCGCAGGTTGCAGACGGGACCGCCGATCTCACCCGCGGAGGTGTACCCGGACTGGCACAGCAACTGGCCGGGGAAGACCTCGGTCCAGCCGACCACCTGGGCGCGGACCTCGTCGTGCTGACCGCCGACGTAGAGGTGGTCACCGGGCGCCGACGTCGAAATGATCATCGTGTCGTGGTCGTCGTTGCTGTCGACCGCGTAGCCGACCAGCGTGCCGGTGCCGGTGGTCGTGTCCCAGCCGACGTGCCAGGGCGAGCCGATGGCTCCGCAGTGCTCGGCGGTGAGGACGTAACCGGCGCCGGTGTCCGCGTCGCGTACGCCGAAGCCGGCGGTGCACCCGGGCGTGGTGAACCCGATGCCCGCCCCTCCGTCGAACGGCGCGGAGTCGTTGGCCCGGGACCGTTCGACCATCCGCTCGCGTGCGACGAAACTGGTCCGGACGCCGGTGGCCGGCAGCTTCGGCAGCCTGGCACCCGGGGTGCCGTCGACGGCGATGTCGATGCCACTGCCGTCGGTGCGCAGCCGGACCGCGTGGACGGCGTCCGCCGGGTCGGCCTCCACCAGCGGGGTGAGTCTGGCGGCCGCCCTGCGCAGTTCGGCCCGGGAGTAGGTGGCGTCGGCCACCTCGACCGGCGCGGTGCGGCGGGCAGCGGTGACGGCTGTGGCGATGTCGGCGGGGGGCGCACCCTTCCACCAGAGGGTGACGTGGTCGTCGACCAGACCGATGCCGGCGTAGCCGCGTGCCGGCGCGCGTTCCACCGCGGTGCGGATGACATTGGCCGCGTCGACCAGCGGGGCCTGGGCGGTCATCCGGTCCAGGGTCGGTGCCGGAATGACGTCGAGGATGGACCGGGCGGCCCCGGTCGCCCCCTGCTGGCCGGACTCCGGGTACGCGGAGGCGGGACCGGCGAGCGCCGTCGCACCGACCAGCGCCCCGACGACCACCGTACGGGTGATCGCTTTCCGAATTCGTGTCATGGCGCTGAGTCAAGCAACGTCCGATGCCGGGAGACAGGCAGGACGCCCGGCAGGAGTGATCCTGCCGGGCGTCCGGTCATCGGCTCGACCGGGGGGAGAGGATCGGTGAGACCACGCGTCCGATCGCACGGAGGAGAGCCGCAGTGGCGCTACCGGGCGAGCAGCGAACGCAGCACCTCGCTGATCTCGTCGGGTGCCTCCTCGGCCATGAAGTGCCCGGCGGACGTGGTGCGGTGCTCCAGGTCGGCGGCCCAGGCGCGCCACAGCCCGGCGGCGTCGTAG
Organism: Micromonospora sp. NBRC 101691; assembly: GCF_030269285.1. Lineage (NCBI taxonomy): Bacteria > Bacillati > Actinomycetota > Actinomycetes > Micromonosporales > Micromonosporaceae > Micromonospora > Micromonospora sp. NBRC 101691. The sequence goes on along the minus strand of NZ_BSTB01000012.1, from coordinate 161,393 downwards.
CCGAGTGCGGATCCCCAGTCCTGCTGGACGACGGTGACCGGCATGGCCAGCCGATTCCCGGCGGCCCGGTCGGCCTGGTCGTGCTCGACGTCGACACCGGCCGAAGCGCGGTAGTCGGCGACGATCGAGGGGACCGCCTCGCGGGAGGCTCTCAGGTACTCCGCCCGCACCTCGGTGGGAATGGCCCGGGGGCTCCGGGCCCACACGTCGAGGAAGTAGCCGAAGAAGGCGTCCGCGCTGGCCTCGATCATCTGTTCGGGCAGCCCGGACGGCTGGGCCATCAGGTACAGGTGGAAGGCGACCGCAGCGGAAGACCCGTGCAGGACGTCCCACATGTCCAGAGTCGGCAGGACGTCGAGAATGGCGAGGTGGGTGATCGTAGCGGGATGGTCGAGACCGGCGCGGAGGGCGACGAGGGCGCCGCGGTCGTGTCCGGCCAGGGCGAAACGCTCGTGGCCGAGCGCGTCGGCGAGGGCGACGATGTCGGCGGCCATGGTCCGCTTCGAGTACGTGTCGACGGTGCGCGCCTCGGGCTTGTCGCTGGCGCCGTAACCGCGCAGGTCGGGACAGATCACCGTGTGGTCGGCCGCCAGGTCGACGGCGACGTGCCGCCACATGAGGTGGGTCTGCGGGAAGCCGTGCAACAGTACGACCGGGCTGCCGGCGCCCCCGACGGCCACGTTCAGTGTCACGTCGTCGTCGACCGTGACGTGCTGGTAGTCGAACCCGGGAATGGCAGAAGTCATCGTTGTTCCTCTCTCGTCGGGCAGGCCCCTTCAGCGTGCCGCCGGCGGATGAGCAACCGATGAGCGTGATACGTCGACCTCCAGGAACGGAAGGTGGTCCGGTGCAGGTCGGGTTCGGTGTCCTCGGGCCGGTTGTCGCCTGGGCCGGCGACGGCACACCGATCGACGTGAAAGGGCCGAAACACCGCGCCGTACTGGCGCGGCTCGTCGTCGCGCGCGGCCGGGTCGTCCCGGTCAACCGTCTGACAGACGACCTGTGGGCGGATCCCCCGCCGGGCGCGACGAGCGCGGTGCGTACCTTCGTGGCGGCGTTACGGCGCGCGCTGGAGCCGCACCGCCAACCGCGGGAGCCGGCCCGGCTGCTGGTCACCGAGGGGCCCGGCTACGCGCTTCGGGCCGCGCCGGACGCGGTCGACGCCTGGCGCTTCGAGGACGTGACCGCCGCGTCCGCCGCACCACCCCACGAGGCACTCGAACGTCTCGACCTGGCGCTGAGCTGGTGGCGCGGGCCGGCGTACGCCGACTTCGAGGACGAGCCGTGGGCCCGGGTCGAACGCTCCCGACTCGAACAGCTACGCCTGAACGCGATCGAGAGTCGGGCCGAGGTCCGACTGGCTCTCGGGCGCGCGGCCGACGTCGTCCCGGATCTCGACGCCCACGTGGCCGAGCATCCGTGGCGGGAGGAGGCGTGGCGGCTGCTGGCGCTGGCGCTGTACCGGACCGAACGGCAGGGGGACGCGCTGGCGGTACTGCGCCGAGCTCGCGGCCTGCTCCTCGACCAGCTCGGCGTCGATCCGGGCCCACGGCTGCGGCGTCTGGAGTCCGACATCCTCCGTCAGGCCGACCAGGTGGGCGGCGGCCCCGCCGCACCAGGCCCGGAACGGGTCTGGGCGCAGACCGCGGCGGCGTACGACCGGACCGTGGCGTCCGACGCCCGGGCGCGGCTCGAGTCGACGGTCGGGCTGCTGCGCAGTCTCGCGGTCACCGGCGCAGGTGGGCTCGAAGTGGCGCGGGACCAGCGGATCGCCGCCATCGACGCAGCCGAGCAGCTGGGCAACCCCGACCTCACCGCGCGGGTGATCGGCAGCTACGACGTACCCGCGATCTGGACCCGCTCGGACGATCCGGAGCAGGCGGGGCGGATCGTGGCGGCGGCCGAACGGGCCCTGGCCTCCCTGGATCCGGACTCGCCCGACGCCACCCGGGCCCGCCTGCTGGCCACCATCGCGACCGAGTCACGGGGTACACGCGCGGCGCGTGGACCGGAAGCCGCCCGGGAGGCGGAGCGGATCGCGCGGCGTCTCGGCGACCCGGCCCTGCTGGCGTTCACCCTCAACGGCGTGTTCATGCAGACGTTCCAGCGTGCGGGCCTCGCCCCCGACCGGGACGGGGTCGGCGCCGAGCTCGTCGCGCTCTCCACCCGTCACGGCCTGACGACATACGAGATCCTCGGCCGCCTCATCCGCATCCAGGCCCGCAGCGCGCTCGGGGACTTCGCCGGCGCGGACGAGCACGCCGCCGTCGCGGACCAGCTCGCCGAGCGGCACGAGCTGCCGCTCGTCGGCGTGTTCACCCGGTGGTACCGCGCACTGCGCCTGGCCGCGACCGGTTCCTCGCCGCAGGCTGCGGAGGGCGCCTACCGTGACGCGGCGGCGCGGTTGTCCGGCGCCGGCATGCCCGGGGTCGAGCGGGGCCTCCTTCCGCTGGCCCTGCTGTGCCTGCGCACGTGGCACGGCCAGCCGGCCCGGTTCGACGACGACACCGACTGGGGCCCCTACACGCCCTGGGCGCGTCCGCTCGTCCTGCTGGCCCGCGACCGCCCCGCCGACGCCGCCGCAGCGCTGCGCCGGATCCCGGACCCGCCGCATGACCTGCTGTTCGAGGCGCTGTGGTGTCTCGCCGGTCACGCCGCGATCGCGCTGGACGACCGGGCGACGATGAGACGTGCCCGGACCGAACTCGCCCCGGCCGTGAACGAGCTGGCCGGGGCCGGCAGCGGCATGCTCACCGTCGGTCCCGTCGCCGATCTCCTCGACCGCCTCGTCGAGGAGATCGGCGACGAGCGGGGGTAACGGAGCCGTCACGTTCGGGAGCCGCCATATCGACCCGAGCTGTCGACGACCGGGCGGGTTTCCTCGCAGACCGCGACGGTGGTGTTGCCCGTCCGGACGGCGGCCGACCGGTTGACCGAGGTGTTGGGCCACGTCGGGCCCCGGACACCTTACGGGTGTGCACCTCACCTCGAACCGCGCGTGTGACGGATCGGCGCCGTACGGCATCTGCCGCGTCGGCTTCTGCAACAAACCTGCACGTTTTCACCCTTGCTTCTGCGGCAAGCGCTTTCCTAGCCTGATGTTTCATCGATGTTTCGATCTATGGCCGGGCCGAGAGTGCGGACAGAACACCACGGCGGTGTCGGGTGACCAAGGCGGTGCCCGCACCGCGCTCACTCCTGAGGAGTCCAAAGTGAGGATCGCAGTGCGACACAAGATTTTTGCTGGCGGCACAGCTGTGGCCGCCGCGGCCGCGGTCGTCGCGGCGCTGCCGGTGACCCAGGCGTCAGGGGCGTCCGGACCCGGTCCCGCATCGGTCGGCGTCAGCGCGACCAACCTGAGCCTCGGGGCCGGCTCCGACGGCTCCAGCAAGGCCAGCGGCACCAGCTACGGCAACGTGCTCGACGGCAACATGAGCACCTACTGGTCGCCGGCCGGATCGACCGGCCGCATCTCGATCAAGTGGGGTTCCGCCACCACGGTGGGCTCGATCAACATCCGGGAGGCGGCCGGCGCGGTCGGGGCCATCGGCTCCTGGCGGGTCGTCAACAACGACACCGGTGCCACCCTGGCCACCGGCAGCGGGGCCGGGGCCATCAACTTCACCGCCACCTCGTTGCGCAAGATCAACTTTGAGATCACCGGCGCGACCGGCACACCGAGGATCGCCGAGTTCGAGACGTACGCCTCGGGCACGACCACCCCGCCGACCACGCCGCCGCCGACGACCGGGCCGACCACCCCGCCGCCCACCACCCCGCCACCGACCACGCCTCCGCCGACCACGCCTCCGCCGTCGAGCGGCACGCTGTACGTGGCGCCGACCGGCACCGACAGCGCGGCCGGCACGGAGGCGAACCCGACGACGCTCACCTCCGCGATCACCCGGATCACCGCCGGCGGCACGATCTACCTGCGCGGCGGCACCTACCGCTACTCGCAGACCATCACCATCGGTCAGGGCAACAACGGCACGTCGAGCGCGCGCAAGAACATCTTCGCCTACCCGGGCGAGACCCCGATCCTGAACTTCTCCGCCCAGAGCGAGGACCCGGCGAACCGCGGCCTCGCGGTGGGTGGATCGTACTGGCACATCCGCGGCATCATCGTCGAGCGGGCCGGGGACAACGGCATCCTGCTCGCCGGCAACAACAACATCATCGAGCGTACGGTGACCCGCCACAACCGGGACTCCGGTCTCCAGCTCTCGCGGCTGATCGCCAACGCGCCCCGCGACCAGTGGCCCTCCAACAACCTCGTGGTGAGCACCGTGTCGCACGACAACGTCGACTCCGACGGCGAGGACGCGGACGGTTTCGCCCCGAAGCTCACCGTCGGGCCCGGCAACATCTTCCGCTACACGGTGGCCCACAACAACATCGACGACGGCTACGACCTCTACACCAAGAGCGACACCGGGGCCATCGGCGCGGTGACCATCGAGCACTCCCTCGCCTACCACAACGGCACCCTCAGCAACGGCGGCCAGGCCGGCAACGGTGACCGCAACGGCTACAAGCTCGGTGGCGAGGACATCGGGGTGAACCACATCGTCCGGGGCAACATCGCCTACGACAACGGCAAGCACGGATTCACCTACAACCGCAACCTGGGCACGATGCAGGTGTCGAACAACGCCAGCATCGGCAACACCGAACGCAACTTCACCTTCGACGGCGGCTCCTCGGTGTTCCGGAACAACACCTCGTGCGACGGCGGATCGAACGACAAGATCATCGGCAACTCCGACAGTTCGAACCAGTTCTGGTCCGGCACCAACGGATCCCGGTGCTCCCAGTACTCCGGCGCTCTGGGCTGGTCCTTCGCGTCCGATGGTCGTCTCGTCGTGACCTTCGGCGGCCGGGTGGTCACGCCGTAACGAAGCGGAACGCCGGCGGCGCCGCAGACGGCCAGCACCCGACGGCCACGCCGCCGCACACGCCCACGGTCACCGGTCCCGGCACGGACGTGCCGGGACCGGTGACGGTCAGCCGGCACACCACGTCAGACCTGTTCGGACGGAGCACCTCGTACGACCACGACAACGGTGGCTTCGAGTCGATCGGCTTCGACCCCGGATCCCCTCGACCACCAGGTCATCGAGGTCCGGGACGCCCGGTCGCGGCGAGGGCACGGCTCAGGCTGGGTGCCGCCGCGAGCAGGCGTCGGGCGAGCGGATGGTCGGACTCGTCGAGCAGGTGGCGGGTGGAGCCGGTGACCTGCACCCGACCGTGGTCGATCAACGTCACCTGGTCGGCGATCGCGGAGACGACACCCAGGTCGTGGGTGATGAACAACAGGGTGAGCCCGAGATCCTGGCGCAGCGCGGCGAGCAGTTCCAGGATCGTGGCCTGGACGGAGACGTCGAGGGCGGAGGTGATCTCGTCGCACACCAGGACGTCGGGGTCGGCGGCCAGGGCACGGGCGATGGCGACGCGCTGCTGTTCGCCGCCGGAGAGCTGTCCCGGATACCGGTGAACCAGGCCGTGGGGCAGTCGGACGCTGTCCAGCAGCTCCCCGACGCGTTGCGCCACAGGAGCACCTGCGGTGGCGTCGAAGTACCGGACGACCCGGGCGAGTTCGGCCCCGACGGTGCGGCGCGGGTTGAGTGACTCGGCGGGGTTCTGGAAGACGATCTGGATGGCGCGGCGTTGGGCCGGGGTGCGCCTGCGGGCGGTCGGGGCGAGGACCGCGCCGCGCAGGGCGATGCCGCCGGCATCGGGGCGGAGCAGCCCGGCGACACAGCGGCCGATGGTGGTCTTGCCGGAGCCGGAGGCGCCGACGAGCGCCCGGCAGCTACCGGCTTCGAGGTGGAGGTCGACCCGGTCGGCTGCGACGAGCCGCTGGTGACCGTCGCGGTGGGTGACACTCAGTCCACGTACCTGGAGCACCGGGACGGCCGGGGTGGTGGGGGAGCCGGTGGCGCTGGTCGACCGGGTCGTGACCGACGCCCGACGGTGCGGGTCGGGAACGACGTCGAGCAGGTGGCGGGTGTACGGGTGCCGCGGCTGACGAAGGAGGGTACGGGTGCCGCCGTGCTCGACGATGGTGCCGGCCCGGAGCACCGCGATCCGATCGGCGTGTGGGGCGATGGCCGCCACGTCGTGGGTCACGTAGACCATGGCGGCACCGGTCTCGGCGCGGAGGCGGTCCAGGTGGTTGAGGAACTCGTGTTGGGTGACGGCGTCGAGGCCGGTGGTGGGTTCGTCGAGGACGACGACCGCCGGTTCGAGGAGCAGGGCCTGGGCGATGACGACACGTTGGCGCTGGCCGCCGGAGAGTTGGTGCGGGTAGCGGCGCAGGAACCGCCGGTCGGTGGGAAGCCGGGCCCGGTCCAGGGCACGGCCGATCACCACGTCGGCGTCGCGGGTGCGCTGGTGGGCGTGCAGGATCTCGAACAGTTGCCGACCGACGCGCCGGGCCGGATTGAGCGCCTGGAGCGGATCCTGGGGAACGTAGCTGACCAACCGGGAACGTAACCGGCGGAGGTCGGTGTCGGCGCGGCCGAGGATCGGCTCACCGGCGATCCGGATGCTGCCGGCGGTGATGGTGGTGCCGGGATTGGCCCAGCCCAGCAGGGCCAGCGCGGTGGTGGTCTTGCCCGATCCGGAGGCCCCGATGAGCGCCAGCAGGTGTCCGGCCGCCAGATCGAACGTGACGCCGTCGACGATCGGTCGACCGGAGTCGGTGTGCACGTGCAGGCCGTCCACCGCGACGGCGAACTGCCGCCGGGTGGGCGGACCGGTGCCACCGGTCGTCGGAGTGTCGGCCGATGGTCCGGCGGCGTCCAGTGTCATGGTTGGTCGACCTCGTCGTTGACCGGTCCACGGCCGGAGTCGGTTTCGATGGCCGTGTCCGCGGGGCGAAGCGTCGGGGCGGGATCAGGTCTGGCGGCGCCGGCACCGGACCGGCGGCGCAGCCGGGCGGCGATCTCGTCGCCGCCCAGGTTGACGGTGATGGTGAGGGCGGCGATGAGAATGGCCGGGGCGACGACCGCCCACGGTTGGAGCACCAGGCCGGCGCGGTTCTCGGCGACCATCAGCGCCCAGTCGGCGGCGGGGGGCTGCAGGCCGAGTCCGAGGAAGTTGGCGCCGGCGACCATGGCGATGGTGCCGGCGATGCGGGAACCCACGTCGGCGAGGACGGGGGCGGCGATGTTGGGCAGCACGTCGCGGACGGCGACGCCTCGCCAGGACTCGCCGCGGGCGAGCGCCACCTCGACGTAGCCGCGGACGGCGACCTGCAGCGTGGCCGCCCGCACGACCCGGATGATGCCGGGCAGGCTGGCCAGGGCCGAGGCGGCCACGACGACGAGGGTGCCACGTCCGGTGGCGGTGGCGAGAACGGCCAGGACGAGGAACGGCGGGACGGCCAGCAGCACGTCGACCGGCCGGAGGATGACGCTGTCCACCCGGTGGCGGAGCCCGGCGAGGATTCCCGCAGCGGTGCCGGCGAGGTAGGCCGTGACGGTGGCGGCAGCCGACAGCGCGACGACCGTGCGCCCGCCGTGCAGGAGACGACTGAGCACGTCGCTGCCCAGGTAGTCGGTGCCGAGCGGGTGTCCGGATCGGGGCGGAGCGAACGGCAGGCCGACGACCTCGGTGGCCGTGTGCGGCGCGAACCACGGCCCGGCCAGCGCGACCACGAGGAGGCCCACGGCCGTTCCCGCGATGACGCCGCCCCCGGTCCGTCGTCGGATGCGGGGAGGACGGGTGGTCATCGGCCCTGCCGGGGCTGGGTGCGCAGTTTCGGCACCAGCGCCATGACGGTCAGGTCGGCCAGCAGGTAGCCGACGACGGTGGTGGCGGCGAAGAGCAGGGTCACGGACTGTACGTAGGGCAGGTCGCGGTGTCCGATCGCGTGGATCAGGTCGGCCGAGATGCCGGGATAGTTGAAGACGGTCTCGACCACGACGATGCCGCCCACCAGCCAGGTGATGCTGCCCGCGAGGAGCGGTGCCGCCGGGGCGAGGGCGTTCCGTAGGGCGTGGTGGGTGACGATGCGCCGTTCGGCCACGCCGTGCAGCCGCGCCATCCTCACGTAGTCCGAGGCCATCGCCTCGGCCACCTGCGCCCGGACCATCCGGATCGTCTGTGGGGCCATCACCGCGACCAGCGTGAGGACCGGCAGCACGAGGGCCTCGGGAGCGGACAACGGGTTGGCGCCGGGGTCGAGCATGGACACGGCCGGCAGTACCGGCCAGGCGTAGGCGAAGATCGCGATCAGCAGCGTGGCGGTGACGAACTCGGGTAGCGCGCCGACGACGACGGCGGTGACGGTGACGGCCCGGTCGCGGGCGTGACCGGCACGGGCACCGGCCCAGGCGCCGAGGCCGACCGCGACCGGGACGAGCACCGCGGTCGCCACCGCTGCCAGTGTCAGGGTGTTGCGGAGCCGGTCGGCGACGATCTCGGTGACCGGCCGGCCGGAGAACACGGACCGGCCGAGGTCACCTCGCAGGACATCGCCGATCCAGTCCAGGTACCGCTCGGGCAGGGGCCGGTCGAGACCGAGCTCGGCGCGCAGGGCCGTCTTCTGCGCGGCGGTGCCACCGCCGGAGCCGGCACCCTTGGCGAGGAGGACGTCGACGGCGTCGCCGGGCAGCAACTGCATCGCCCCGAAGATCACCACCGAGGCGGCGACGATCACGACGACGGCGCTCAACAGTCGTCCGGCGAGATGGCGGCCCAACGGAAAGCGGTCCCACCACGGCAACCAGGGCCCGGGGCCGGACGTCACAACCACACGCCGGCGTAGTTGCACCAGTCGTCGCTGGCGACGGTGGCCTCCGTGAAACCCCGCACCCGAGGGCTCACCCCGTCGAGCCACCTGGCGTAGGAGTGGATGATGTATCCGCCGTCGGCCCAGAGTTCCTGTTGCAGTTCCCGGTACCGCTCCCTGCGCACCGCCGGGTCGATGGTGCCACGGGCGACGGCGAATCTCGCGTCCCAGGCGGGGCGCTTCCAGGCGGTCTCGTTGCTGAGCGCGTCGGACACGACCGCCTGACCGTAGAACCACTCCAGCGCGTAGCTACCCCAGCTGGTCTGGGTGAAGGGCTGCTTGAGATACACGTCGCTCCAGTACGACGAGCGCTCCGACTTCACCACCTCGATGGTGATGCCCGCCTGCTTGGCCTGCTCGGCGTAGAGCAGCGCCGCCTGCACGTACCCGGGAGTGACGTCGGCGGTGTGCAGGGTGACCTTCAGGTTCTCCCTGCCGGCCTCGCGCAGCAGCGCCCGCGCCCGTTGCGGGTCGTGGGGCCGCTGCGGGATCGAGTCGGCGTAGTTCGGCGCGCCCTTGCCGTACAGGTCGTTGCCGACCTCGCCGTAGCCGAAGAACACCGCGTCGACGATGGCCTGGCGATCCACCGCCAGCTTCAACGCCTCACGCACCCTGGGATCGTCGAACGGTTCGCGGTCGATGAGCATGTTGAACGCGTGGATGGTCCCGACCGGGGACTGGCGGATACCGATCTGTCGGTTGCCCTGGTGGGCCTTGGCCTGCACATGGGACAACTGGTGCACGATGTCGGCCCGCCCGGAGAGGAACACGTTGAGCCGGGCGTCAGCTTCCGCCGCGAGGAGGATCTCCACGCTGTCGACGTAGGGCTTTCCCGGCTCCCAGTAGCGGTCGTTGCGTACCAGTCGGGTACGTTCCCCCGGCGTCCAACTGTCGAACCGGAACGGGCCGGTGCCGACGGGCGGGTGGGCCTTGTCGAAGCTGGTGGTGCCGTTCTGGACCACGTAGACGTACCAGCCGGCCAGCAGCGCCCCCAGATCGGCCATCGGTTGCTTCATGCGCAACTCCACCGTCAGGTCGTCGACCCGTCGCGATCCGGCGAGGTCGACCATGGCGAGGTCGGCGGCGGCCGGCAGCTTGTTCGCCGGATCGATGATCCGCTTGACGCTCCACAGGACGTCATCGGCGGTCAGCGGCTTGCCGTCGTGCCAGACCACGCCCTTACGCAGCACGATCCGCCAGACCGTGCCGTCGGCGTTCGGCTCCAGGCGCTCGGCCAACCGTGGACGCAGAGTCAGGTCGTTGTCGTAGGCGACGAGCTTGTCGAAGATGTTCTTCGCCACCGCTCCACCGCCCCACGAGCCGGCCAGATGCGGGTCGAGCACGTCGTCGGTGGTGCTTGCCCCCGAGGTGACGACCCGCAGACTCCCGCCCCGGCGCGGCAACCCGCCCTGCGCCGCCGTCGGCTCCCGTGTCCCGCATCCGGCCCATCCGGGCACGCCGAGCAGCACGGCGCCGGACATCACACCCTTGAGCACCGCGCGCCGGTCGGCGACCCCGGCCACGCGATCGCTACGTCTGTTCACGGGACAAGCTCCTTGCTCGGGTGGAAGACGGAGCCCACGGCGTCCCGGCAGGGACCGGCCGGGAAGAGTCGTGGACCAGAGCGGGTCACCACGCCGGCGAGCACGACTGCGCGCGGCGCACGTCCCACAGCGGTCGTGGCAGACCATGACGAAGACAGGTCAGCGGCTTCGGTGCCAGCTTCTACGGGAGCGTCGTTCGGGGCGCGACCAGCAGGCGGCGGTCGACGCGCGGGCACCGGACGAGGCCATGTGCATCTGATCCATCCTTCGTAGATCAACATCGATGATGTGCGAGTGGAGGTATCCTGACTCCCGGATCAACGCTCACCCCGGCCTTCCCAGGCTTGCGCCCAGTGGCCCATATGGGGATCACTACCCGGTCACAGTGGCGAGGACCGTGCCGGGCTCACACCGGCTTCCCTCACACATCGCGGGGCCGACCCTAGCAAGGGCATCCACCACACCACATAGGACTCTTGACTGTGTCCTACGCCACTTCCGTGGGATCGGTGAAGCCCACCAGGAGAAATTCGTGCCGGTGGTCAGACCCGCCCGCCGGCACGCGCCGAGCACCATCATCCTGGGTCGGGGCCGGTGCCGGCGGCGTCATGGCGGCCGCCATCCGGCTACCGGGGTGCCGCATCACCCAGCTTGTCCGGCATGTGGGCCACGACCGCGGCACCGGCGTCCGGGACGGCGGCGCCGATGTGGTCGGCCGGGTCCGCCCGGACCCAGGTCCGGTCGGCGCTGACGAACCCGGTCCGGCGTAGGCCCGCCAGCGCCAGCAACTCGTCGAGGTCGGCGTCGTCCACCCGTTCGACGGTGAACCGGTGGTACCAGACGAGGCCCTCCAGTCGGTACCGGATGGTCGCCGCCACCTGACGCGACGTGGGTCGGCGCACCTCGACGAGCACGATCTCCAGTCCGTCCTGGTAGACGTAGGCGGGTCGGGGCGTGTCGAACCAGGACGGGTCCAGCCGTTGCAGCAGGAGGCTTCCGCCGACGGTCAGGTGCCGGCGGGCGGTGGCGAGCCACCGGACGCAGAGCTGGCGGTCCGGGTCGTTGATCAGGTGCGAGGCGAGCAGCACGGCGTCGAAGCGGCCGGGCAGCCGCAGCTCCTCGATCGTCGATCGGACCGTGACGGTGTACGGGATGCGGGCGAGCATCTCCGGTGACTCGTCGACGGCGGTGACCGGGTGGCCGAGGCGGACCAGCGGGCCGGTCATCCGACCGGCTCCGCAGCCGAGTTCGAGGATGGACGCCGCCTGCGGAAGTGCCCGGTGTACCAGCTCCGGTTCGCCCCAGGTGGGCAGCCGGGCGTACAGGTCGACCGAGGAGCCGTCCGGGGCGATCGCCCCCGGTCCGTTGCCCGACGCGCAGCCCTTCATACCGCGGTCGCGGGCACCGGCCACACCCGCATCCGGTACGGCAGGCTCACGGCCAGCCCACCGAGACGAAGCAGGAGCCCCTCGGCGACGAGTTCCTCGGCGGCGGCCCGCCCCTGAGCCGTCCAGTCGTCGAGCCGCTGCGGCGTGAGACAGCGCAGGAACGCCTCCCGTAGCGGCGGTTCGTCGAGCACGTAGACGGCGGATTCGGCCGGGTCCCGTACGTCACGGACTCCGACGAATCCGGGACCCTGCCGGTAGTAGCACAGGCCGAGGCGGAAGGTGTCCCGCCACTCGGTCACGGCGGGGTCCTCACCCGCCGACCACTCCGGTGGGGGCAGGTGCCGCAACGGGGCGAGGTCGAGGCCGCCGGTCGCCCGGCACCGCCAGGTGACCCGGCTTCCCCGGCTCAGACAGTCGCGCAGGAGCGCGACCAGAGCGAGCACGGACGGCGGCTCATCCGGGGTCAGGACGACGGGGTCGAGCAGGCGGGTGGCCTCCGGCCAGGCCGGGTCGGGTGCGGGGCGGCCGGGAACCGTCGCGGTCACGGGGCCGCCTCCAGGACGGCGTACGCCTGCTCGTCCGTGCGGATGCGCAGTGGCGCGACCGTGGTGGCCAGCGCCACCCACCTGTCCGCGTCCGCGAACACCAGCCCGTCGGCCCGCTGCTGGTCGAGCCACCGGGCAAGTTCTGCGGTGTCGACCCGGTGACCGGCAGTGGTGAGCTGGCTGTGCAGCGCGGTGACCGTACGCGGTCGGTTCAGGTCACGGTAGGCCGCGGCGTGCCAACCGCGCAGGGTGTGGTCACGGTGGGGCCAGCCGCTCCGGCGGTCCCGGATGCCGAGGGTGCCGTCCGAGCGTTCGTCGAGCAGCAGGTACGACTCGTGGTGGTCGTCCTGCCACCGGGCCACCGCGTCGTCGAGGGCCCGGGCCGTCTCCGCTCCGATGCCCCGGTCGTCGCACTGGAAGAAGTACGCCAGGTCCATCAGCTCGTCGTGTCCGAAGGGGTAGAGGTACCGGTAGAAGGGCGCGGGCTCGCGGCGGCCGAAGCCGAGTTCGGGCCGCTCGAAGTACGGGCTGAAGCGTTCCACGGTGATGCGTGCCGCGCCACGCGGCGGTTGCAGGTGCACCAGCGCGGGGAACTGCGCGACGACCTCGGTGTAGTCGTGGTCGGTCTCGCCGGGAAACCCGTAGAGGTAGTTCCACTGCACGGTCAGCCGGTGGTCCTCGCTGTCGCGCAGCAGGCGGACGTTGGTGACGCCGTCCACCCCCTTGTCCATGATCTTGAGGACGCGGGCGGACAGACTCTCGATGCCCGGCTGCACGTGGACGATGCCCGCCTCGGCGAGCTGCCGCACCTGGTCGGCGCGAAGGTTGGACTTGACCTCGTAGTGCATCCGCAGGTCCCAGTCGGCGGCGGCGAGCCGTGGCAGCAACGTGCGGAAGTAGTCCATGTCCAGGATGTTGTCCACCGGGATGACGTCGAGGATCTGGTGGCGTTCCACCAGCGTCGACAGCTCGGTCCAGAACTGGTCGGCCGGCTTGCTCCGGAACGCGATCACCGAGCCGTTGAGTCCGCAGAAGGTGCACTGGTGTTTGTCGCCCCACCAGCAGCCCCGGGCCGCCTCGACGACGAGACTGGGGTTGACCCGGTCGCGCAGCACCGACGCGTCGAAGTCCGCCTGCCAACGGTCGAAGGTCGGGATCGGGATGAGCGTCGGCGGTACGGTGGTCCGGGCCGGTGCGACGGCGACGGACCGATCCCCGTCCCACCAGCACACGCCGGGGACGTCGGCGGGCGTCCGGCCGGCGTCGATCCGGTCGAGCAGGAGAGGAAACGCCAGTTCGCCCTCGCCTCGTACGACGTAGTCGACGAACCGGTGGTTGCGGTGCAGCGCGGCCCCCATCGGACCGTCGCAGTTGGCGCCGCCGAACACCACCCGGACCTGCGGTCGCCTCCTCTTGATCGCCCGGGCGAGGGCCAGGCTGGGAATGGTCTGCATGAAGGTCGAGGTGAACCCGACCACATCGGGTTCGCCAGCGACGATCCGTTTCGCCGCGTCCTCGACGAACGGTGCCGCGAGCTGGCGCATCCATTCAATCTTCGGTAGGTCGATCTCGGCCCCGTCGACGCTTTCCGCATGCGTGCGGAACTCTGCCAGGCGCCATTGCGCATCGTCGTGCAATGCCCCGGCGAAGACCCAGTCGCCGGTGCCGTGGAAAAGCCCTTTGTCGGCGACGGCGATGTAGTCGTCGGCGGTGATCTCGCCGGCCGACGCGGTCAGCAGATGCTCCGCCCAGTGCAGGTAGCCGTGGTATTCGTCGATCTGGTCTGTTGGCCGGGCCTGGCGCAGCCGGCTGTGCAACAAACCGACCGGCAGAGAGGGGCTGGATATGGACTGCCAGGGCATCGCCACCAGGCACACCCGCACGGCTACTCCTTCCACGCCGCGCGGGGTTGCCGGCCGCCCGGCCGGCAACCCCGGCGAGCGTCAGCTGGGCGAATCCTTGGGAGTGGAACGCTTGCCACCCGCCGCGATGCGGTTCGGGGGCGGAAGGATCAGGGCGTGCATGGACGTCTGCGGTCGGATCTTGGTTTTCTTGAGCGCCATCGTCGTTACCTCCCTTCTGCTGCGAGACTAACGAGATCCGATTGACGAAAAGCGGCGAACCGTCACCGATCAATCGATCTTCGCGTATGTCGACAAACTTCGACGGCAGGGGTTGCCCGGCCCTGCCGCCCGTTCTAGCCTCAACCGATCGTCAGGCGTGTCCGACGCATCGCCCGGTCGCGGGGGAAGGGTGACAGCGAACCCTCGAACGCAGCGAACCGCTTCCACGTGGACATCTGTCGCGAGGAGCGGTTCTGGCGGTGTTTTACGCTGACCTCAGCGTCTATGGGTACGGGACACCGGCTGGACATTGCTCCGTGGCGCTTGATGCGGGATGGCGCGATTCTTCCGAGCCGTTCGCTTATGGGTCCCGTGGCGGCGGATTTTCTGGATCGGCTCCTGCTGTTGACTCGAAGCCCGGTGGAGCTGACGCGAGGTTCGCACCCCCTGCGCCTTCTGTCTCGCCGGACTGTGGGCGAGAGGCGGCGGCCGGCCCGGTGGAGGGCGAGCGCGCCGTGGATGCGGCAAGTCACCGGCCGGAGTCGGGCGCTGCACACCCCTTGTCATGGCACGGACGCTCGGGTTGACCGGGTTCTTCGCAAGCCCTATCGTTCCAGCACGTAGAACGGCGTACGGCTGAGTCGAACGACTTGAGGGGTGTGATGACCGAGACCGCTCTGGGTGTCATCGTTCCGCCGGCCAACCCGACCGTGGAACCCGAGCTGCGCCGCCTGCTGCCCCCGACCGTCCGCTACCACGTCGCCCGGCTGCCGGTGGTGGACGGGTCGCTGGCGCACCGGCTGGACCGGTACGCCGAGCATCTGCCGTCGGCCGTCGTCGGCTTGCGTGGCCTGAACCTGCGAAGCGCGTACGTCGCGTGCACCGGCTGCTCCTACCGGCCGGGACAGGCGGGCCAGCAGCTCGACCGGGCGGCGACCGACCGGCTCGGCGCGCCGGTGTTCGGCGCCGCGACCGCCGTGCGGCGGGTGCTCGACCGCCTCGCGGTGCGGTCACTGACCCTGGTCTCACCGTATCCGGACTGGCTCACCGAGCAGGCCGCGACGTTCTGGCGGGCCACCGGTCGCACGGTCGTCGAGGTCGTGTCCGTGCCCGGCACGGGCGCCATCTACGACCTTGCCTCCACCACCGTGCGGGACGCCGTGCACCAGGTGCTGCGGTCGCTGGCCGGCGGATCCCCGTCCGGACACGCGGTGCTGGTCACCGGCACCGGCGCGCCCAGTCTGGACGCACTCGACCAGGTCGTGCCGGAGGCACCCGTGCCGGTGCTCTCGTCGAATCTGGCCGGCGCCTGGCTGTTGTTGGAGACCGCCGGGGCGGCCCATCTGGCGAGCGGGTCGCAGAGCGAGGCGCTGCGGCACCTGGCCACGATCCTGGCCGGGCCCGCCACGACGGAGATCGTCGGCGACGCCGCCGGCGGGAAGGAGTGAACGTGGCGCTGTCTGGCCGCCCCGTGGAAGCGCCGGTCGTCGTCCTCGGGGGCGGACCGGTGGGCATGGTCACCGCCCTCGCGCTGGCCCGACGCGACATCCCGGTGATCGTCCTCGAGCGTGGCGACGACGAGGTGCGGTCGGAGTGGCGGGGCTCGACCGTCCACCCGGCGACACTCGAACTGCTGGACGAGCTCGACCTCGCCGCGCCGATGGTCCGGCAGGGGGTCCGCGTGGACCGCCTGGACTACCGCGACCTCGAACTGACCGAGTCCGCCAGCTTCTCCTACGAGCTGCTGGAGGGGGAGACCCGGTATCCCTTCCGGCTGCAGTACGAGCAGTACAAGCTGGTCCGGCAGTTGCGCCGGGCGGTCGCCGAGGCGCCCAACGTGGACATGCGGTTCGGACACGACGTGGTCGGGCTGCGCCAGGACGACACGGGCGTCGAGCTGGAGGTGGCGGCCGGCGGTGAGCGGGTCGTGGTGGCCGGCCGGTGGACGGTGGCCGCCGACGGTGCGCACAGCACCGCCCGCAAGCTGCTCGACGTCCCGTTTCCCGGCTTCACGTACCCGCTCCTCAGTCTGGTGGTGGCCACGCCGTTCCGGTTCGAGGACGTCGTGGCCGATCTCGGGGCGGTGGGGTACTGGTCCGGGCCGCGCGGCCGGTTCTCCCTGATCAAGACGCCGGACGTCTGGCGGGCCGCGCTGTCGACGTCCACCGGCGTGGACGACGATCCGCCGCCGGGCACGCATCCGGACTTCCTCGCCGCCGTCGACCTGCTGCTCAAGGGGCACCTCGATCCGCGCGAGCTGCCGTTGAGTCAGCACCAGACGTACCGGAGCCACCAACGGCTCGCCTCGTCGTTCCGGTTCGGCCGGGTGCTGCTCGCCGGCGATGCCGCCCACCTGACCAGTACGACCGGTGGCATGGGCCTGAACTCCGGCATCCACGACGCGGTGGCGGTCTCCGCCGCGTTGGCCGCACCCGACCAGGAGACCGCCACCGCGGAGTACGCCGAGCGTCGCCGGATGGTGGCCGATCGTTTCGTCCAGCCGGCGACGACGGAGAACCGTACGTCGGCGGACGCGGTCGACCTGGCCGCGCGCCGGGAGCGGCTGGTCGGTCTGCGGACTCTTGCCGAGGACCGTACGGAAGCCACAAAGTATCTGCGGCGTGTCAGTATGCTCGGGGTCCAGCACTAGGCGCCGGGGGCCGCGGGCTTCCGCGCCTGCCGACGTGCGGACGACGCATCGACGAGAGGTCGTGTCGAAGATGGGGGATCGGCGGTGCCGGTGAGTGAGCCAGCGGACGGTAACCGCTACACGACGAGCGGCCTGGGCCGCGCGTTGGCCGTGATCGACCTGCTCGCCGAAGGCAGCCCGGAGATGATCGGGGTGTCCACCGTGGCCCGGGAGCTGAACCTGCCCAAGGCCGTGGCGCACCGCATCCTCAAGGAGTTGACCGCGAACCAGTTCGTCACCTTCGACGAGGGCACCCGGCGGTACCGGCTCGGGCCGGGCGCCCTGGCGGTCGGTCTGGCCGCGCTCCGTGCCATCGACGTCCAGGCGATCACGAACCGGCACATGCGGCGGCTGGTGGAGGCCACCGGTGAGACCGCGACGTTGTCGATGCGTCAGGGCTGGATACGGGTCTACACCGATCAGGTGCTCTCGCCGCACGAGATCCGGATGTCCGTCACGCTCGGCTCCCGGCATTCGCTCTCCGCGGGCTCCTCGTCCAAGGCGATCCTGGCGGCGCTACCCGACGCCGAGGTGGACGAGTACCTGGCGACCCACGAGCTCACCTCGATGACTCCGGCCACCATCACGTCGGTCGAGCAACTCCGGGACGACCTGCGGGCCGTGCGCCAGCAGGGTTACGCGGTGAGCCGGGGCGAGCGTCAGGCCGGCGCGGCGAGCGTGGCGGCGGCCATCCGCCTCGCCTCCGGGGAGGTCTACGGGTCGCTGTCGCTGTGCGGCCCGGCGGACCGCTTCTCGTCCCGGCTGCTGGCCGAGTACGGCGAGCTGGTGTCGGACGCGGCCCGGCAGGTCAGCGCCGAACTGGGCTACCTGCCCGCCCAGGAGCAGGAGGCGACGGAGCCGGAGCCGGCGAGCCGCGGCCGGACGGCCCGGCGTCAGGGCTCCCGGGCTTCCCGGGACCAGTCCGCGACCAGCCTGGTCGAGGTCGTGGCCTCACAGAAGTAGAACCCGAGGTTGCGGATCGCCGCGTCGGCGAGATCCGCGCGGGTCCAGCCGACCAGATCGGTCGGCATCGTGACGGCCAGGTCGGCCATGTAGGCGTCGCGGATGGTGGAGTCGACGCAGACGTTGGCCGCAGTGCCGACCACCACCACGTGGTCGCGCCCGTGTGCGCGCAGCAGGTTGTGCAGGGGAGTCCCGACGAAGGCGCTGTAGCGCGTCTTCTCCAGGTGGCAGTCGCCCGGTTCGGGCACCAGGCCGTCGGCGAGCTGCGCGCCCCAGGAGCCGGCCGCGCAGACGTCGAGCGGGCTGCGGCCCATCGCCTCTGCGCGCGCCTGCCGGGCCGGTGACACCAGCTGTTCGTGGGCGGCCTGCCGCACCCAGACGACCACGCAGCCGGCGGTCCGGGCCCGGTCGAGGAAGTCGGGCAGCCGGCGGGCGAGCTCGGCGTTGACGCGTACGTCGGCCCCGAGCGCCGCCATCGCGCCGGTGGGGGAGCAGAAGTCCTGCTGCATGTCGATGACCAGCACGGCGGTGCGCAGGGGCGAGTGTTCCATTCTCTTCCTCCTCGATCGGGGGAAATGGCGCGACCGGCGCGTCGAGTCTGGCCTGGTCAGCCATTGACCTTGGCGCTGACCATAGCTTACGTTCGCATGAACAGAACGGCGTACTGCACACGCGAACAATCTCGCGGGTGCTGCCAGTCGGTCGGCGACAGGGGAAGCCATGAGTGCGATCACGGTGGAGGGCGTCAGCAAGGTCTTCGCGGGCGCGAGTGGACAGTCGATGCTCGCCCTGAGCGACGTCTCGCTCGACATCGCCGACGGTGAGTTCGTCGTGCTGCTCGGTCCCTCGGGCTGCGGCAAGACCACGCTGCTGCGCATCATCGGCGAACTGGAGAGCCCGACCACGGGACGGGTGCTCCGCGACCACGGCGGGCGGGCCGCCGGAGCCGAGAAGCCGTTGGGCTTCGTCTTCCAGGAGGCCACCCTCATGCCCTGGCGGTCGACCGCCGCGAACGTCGCCCTGCCACTGGAGATGGCCGGTGTCGGGCGGCGGGAGCGGATGGCCAGGGTCCGCGAGATGCTGGCCCTGGTCGGGCTCGCCGAGGCGGAGGAGAAGTATCCGCACCAGCTCTCGGGCGGTATGCGGCAGCGGGTCTCCATCGCCCGGGCGTTGGCACACGACCCCAGGATCCTGCTGATGGACGAGCCGTTCGGTGCGCTCGACGCGCAGACCCGCGACACGATGAACGCCGAACTCCAGCGGATCTGGCTGGAGACCCGCAAGACGGTCGTCTTCGTGACGCACTCCGTCTCCGAGGCGGTGTTCCTGGCCGACCGCATCGTCATGCTCGGGACCAAGCCCGGCCACATCCACTCCATCACCGAGGTGACGCTGCCCCGGCCGCGCACCGTGGACATGACCGAGTCCGCCGAGTTCCGCCACCTGGCCGCCGAGTTGCGCCGCCAGATCGGCGAGGTCCAGGACACCGAAGCCCGACCTGCCCTCTCGGCCTGACCAGCATTCGAGGTGCCGCACGTGACCAACACCGACCAGCGCCACCGAGCGCCGACGTCGCCTCCCGGGCAACTGCTGAAGCCGCCGCGACCGAGCTGGTCGCAGCGGCTGCGCGAGAACCGCTGGCTGTCCTTCTACACCAGTCCACTGCTGATCGCGCTGTTCATCGTGGCGTGGAAGATCTACGTGGAGGCCACCGACCTGTCGCGATTCGTGCTACCGCCACCGGAGGCGGTGTTCCGGTCGTTCGTCGAGCAGATCACCGACCCGTTCGTGTGGCAGCAGCACATCTGGACGACCTTCTACGAGGTCATGATGGGCCTGGCCCTGGCGATCGTGCTGGGCGTCGGACTCGGCCTGATGATCGGCAAGTCACCGCTGTTCGACCGCATCACCCGGCCGTTCATCGTCGGCACCCAGGTGGTGCCGAAGGTCGCGCTGGTGCCGCTGTTCATCCTCTGGCTGGGCTTCGGCCCGTCGTCGAAGGTGGTCATCGCCGCGCTGCTGGCCTTCTTCCCCCTGCTGATCAACACCTCGTTCGGCGTCCGCTCGGTGCCGCGCTCCATGCACGACCTGATGACGACCCTGAAGGCCTCGCGCTGGGAACGGTTCTGGCGGGCCGACCTGCCGTACACCGCGCCGTTCATCCTCGCCGGCATGGAGCTGGCGGTCGTGCAGGCGACCATCGGCGCGATCGTCGGTGAGTACCTGGGCGGCGACAAGGGACTCGGCCGGTACGCGGTCAACCTCCAGAACAACCTGCAGGTCGACAAGCTGTTCGGCGCGATCCTGATCATGGCCCTGTTCGGCTTCACCCTCTACAGCATCGTGACCAGCGCCCGTCGGCTGCTGATCCCCTGGCACGAGTCCGTGCAGCCGCGGCGTACCCCCTGACGGGTACCGCGCCGCCACATTCCCACATCCCCATCCCCTGGCCGGATGCCGCCCCCCGGCGTCGGCGGACCTCCCCGTGCCGCCGCCCGTCCGCACCCCCCAACTTTCCCCAGCCCTCCGGGAGACTCTCGTGACAGAGAACCGTTACACCGGTGCGCCGGTCTCACGGCGCTCGTTCCTCCGGCTCGGCGCCACCGCCGGGCTCCTGCTGCCCGGTGTCGGCGGCCTGACCCTGCTCACCGGCTGCGGTGACGACGAGCAGACCAACGCCGACGGCAGTGTCTCCGGCTCGTACATGACCGCCTCCGGCATGACCCTGAGCTTCGTGGAGACGATGGTCGCCAAGGAGCGCGGCTTCTTCTCCGAGTACGGACTCAACCTGGACATCAAGGGTGGCCAGGGCACCGCCACGGCCATCCAGGCCGTGCTCGGTGGCTCGGCCGACCTGACCCGGGCGAACGGCATCAACGCGATCATCGCGGTGGCCAACGAGCAGGCGCCGTTCGTCAGCATCGCCAGCGTGCGACAGAAGTCGCAGTTCGAGGTGGTCTCCCTGCCGGACGACCCGATCCGCGATCCGGCCCAGTTGGCCGGCCGCACCTGCGGCATCGTGTCGACCGGTGGCGCCACCGAGAACCTGCTCGACGTCATGCTGATCAACGCGGGCGTCGACCCCAAGTCGGTGAAGCGTCCGGTCACCGGCGTCGGCACCGCCGCGTACGAGTTGGCCCGCAAGGGCCAGATCGACGCCTGGGTCTGCGTCAACACCGACCGGGCCACCATCCAGAAGGAGGTCGGCCCGGTCAACTTCTTCAGCACCGACGACTTCGCGCCGATGCCCTCCGACTCGTACAACACCAGTCTGAAGATGGTGGAGTCGGGCAGCGACATGCCGGTGAAGTTCCTCGCCGGCGTGCTCAAGGCCATGGACTACGCCAGCAAGGAGGAGAACTGGGACCAGGTCATCAACGACCTGCGCAAGTACAACCCGGAGGCCGACCCGGAGCAGGCGCGCGCCGAACTGCCGCTGCTGGTCGAGAGCTGGCTGGCGGCCGGCCCGGACAAGACCCTGCAGATGAACGAGCAGATCTGGCGCACGGGCCAGGAGAGCCTGATCAAGGCCGGGCTGGTCAAGTCCGCGGCACCGATCGACAAGCTCATCCACCCGGACTACCTCGAACGCGCGAGGACGCTGTGACCGCCGCAGCCACACCGGAACCCGGCGCCAGCGCCGCCGCCGCCGTACTGGCGTCGGCCTCGGCCAGCGGCGTCCGGCGGCTCTGGTTCACCAGCGGCTCCGAGCTGACCTCGTTCCAGGAGGCCGGCGCGCGGGCCCGGCACGCGGGCGAGCCGACCCCGGAGATCGTCACCTGCCCGCACGAGCACGTCGCGCTCACCGCGGCGATGGGCGACACCATGGTCTCCGGTCGCCCCGCCATGACCGCCGCCCACGCCGACCTCGGTCTCCTGCACCACGGCGGTGCCATCCACAACGCCATGTGGGGCGACCACCCTGTCCTGATCATGTCGGGCTACCCGCCGACCCGCGCGGAGTCGCGCACCTCGCCGGTGTTCTGGAAGCAGCAGCGCTGGGACCAGGGCTCGATCGTCCGGCAGTACGTGAAGTGGGACTACAAGCTCTCCGCCCTCGACGACCCCGGCCTGATCGTGGCCCGCGGCCTGCAGGTCGCGCTCGCGCCCCGGCGCGGCCCCGTCTACCTGGCGGTGCCGGAGGAGGTGGGCCGGCACACCGTCCCCGTCACCGGACGGGTCCCCAGCGCCCAGGCGCTCGGTGTCCCGGTCCTCGGCCCCGGCGACGCCGGGGTGGTCAGCGAGGTGGCCCGCCGCCTGACGACCGCCCGGCGACCGGTCATCGTCACCGACCGGGTCGGCGAGGACCCCCGCGCCGTGGCGCTGCTCGCCGAACTGGCCGACAGCCTCGGCGTCGAGGTCCGCGCGACCCGGTACCGGATGAACCTGCCCGACGACAGTCCGTGGCGGTCGACCACACCGCTGGACCAGTTCGACGTCGTCGTCGTCCTGGACCACCCGGTGCCCTGGATGCCCGCGCTGGAGCAGCCGAGCGACGACGCGTGGATCGGCTGGGTGGGACCCGACCCGATCGAGAGCCGGGTGCCGCTGCACGAGCTGCGCGCCGACGCCCGTACCGTGGCCGACCCGGCGGCGTTCCTCGCCGCCGTGCTGGGCGAGGTGGGGGCGGCCGGGACGGGCGCCGCCGACCACGTCCGCCAGCGCCGGCAGCGACCCCCGGTCGACAGCGCCGCCCGGCCGGCGGCCGGGGGCGGCCCGGCCGCCGGCGCACCCACCCCCGCGCTGATCGCCGCGGCCCTGGACCGGCACCTGCGCCCCGACGACCTGCTCACCTGGGAGGTGTTCGACACGGCGGCGGTCACCCGCACGAAGCCGGGCACGCTGTTCGAGAAGGGCGGCTCCAGCCTGGGCTGGTCGGTCGCCGCGGCGACCGGCGCGCGCATCGCCTCCGGCGGCGCCCACGCGGTGGCGGTGACCGGCGACGGCTCGTACCTCTTCGGCTCACCGGACTCCTGCCTGTGGTTGCAGCAGCAGCACGACGCCCCGGTGGTCACCGTGGTGGTCAACAACGGCGGATACCGGACCGGCACGACCACGCTCGCCGCCCACTACCCGGGTGGACTGGCCGCCGCCGAACCCACGGTGGTCGGCGGTCACCTCACCCCCTCGCCGGACTTCGCGGCGCACGCGCGTTCGCAGGACTGCTACGGGGAGCGGGTGGTCCGGGCGGCGGACCTCGCCGCCGCCCTGGACCGGGCCCGGACCGCGGTCGAGCGCGACCGCGTCCCCGCCGTGCTGGACGTCTGGGTGCCCGAACACCTCACCGGGTCCATGGAACCCCGCCGCCGGGAGCGTGCCCGAGCGACGACCGAAGGGAACAGCGATGGTTGACGTCCTCTCACCCATCGACGCCCGGGTGCTGACCCGTCTCACACCCGCGACACCGTCCGACGTGGACAGCGCCGTCCGCGCGGCACGCGCCGCCCAGCCGGGCTGGGCCCGCCGCACCGGCGGTGAACGTGGCCGGATCCTGCACGCGGTCGCCGATCTCATCGAGGCCAACCTGGAGGAGCTGGCCGAGACCGAGACCCGCAACACCGGCAAGATCCTCGGCGACACCCGGCGGGAGGTGCGCCGGGCAGCGGGCACGTTCCGCTACTACGCCGGCTGCGCCGACCAGGTCCGGGGCGAGACGATCCCGGTCGGTACGGAGTACCACACCTACACCGTGCCCGAGCCGTACGGCGTCGTCGCCGGGGTCATCCCGTGGAATGTGCCGTTCTTCTTCGCCGCCAAGAAGATCGCGCCGGCGCTCGCCTTCGGCAACGCCTGCGTGCTCAAGCCCGCCGAGGAGACGCCGCTGACCGCCCTGCGGCTGGCCGGACTGCTCGCCGAGGGGGGTGTTCCGGAGGGCCTGGTCCAGGTGCTGCCGGGCGGCCGGGAGACCGGCGCGGCGCTGGTGTCGCACCCGGACGTCGACCTGGTCGTGTTCACCGGGCACCACGAGACCGGCAAGGCGATCGCCCGTACGGCGGCGGCCAACCTCACGCCGGTCGCGCTGGAACTCGGCGGCAAGTCGCCCCAGGTGGTCTTCCCCGACGCCGACCTGGACCGGGTGGTCGACGCGGTGGTGCTGGGTGTCTTCGCCTCCTGCGGCCAGATGTGCATCGCCGGCTCCCGGCTGCTCCTGCACGAGTCGATCTACGACGACGTGCTCGACCGGGTGGCCGAGCGCGTGCGGGCGCTGCGGGTGGGCGACCCGTTCGACGAGGCAACGGACCTGGGTCCGCAGATCACCGCGGCGCAGCGGGACAAGACGTTGGAGTTCATCGCCGAGTCCCACTCGACCGGCCGGGTGGTGGCGCAGTCCGCGATCCCGGACGACGAGCGGTTGCGCGGCGGCTTCTACGTACCGCCGACGGTGGTCGACCGGCTGGCCGACGGCGCGCGTCTCCTGCGCGAGGAGGTCTTCGGACCGGTGTTGGCGGTGTCCCCGTTCCGGGACGACGCCGACGCGCTCCGGCTGGCCAACGACACGCAGTTCGGCCTGGCCGCCGGCGTCTGGACCGCCGACATCGCACGGGCGCACCGCTTCGCCGGGCAGGTCCGGGTGGGCACGGTGTGGATCAACACGTACCGGGTGCTGTCCGACCTCGTGCCGTTCGGCGGCGTCGGCCTGTCCGGGTACGGCCGGGAGAACGGGACCGAGGCCGCCCGCCTCTACCTGCGTCCGAAGTCGGTCTGGACCTCGTTGACGACCGGACTGCCGCAGGGGTACGGGCTGGGAGGCGCGGGTGCCGCAGGCTGACCGTCCGGCCGGTCCACCCCCGGCCACGCCGGCGGACGCGGCCACCGTCGAGGTCGGGCGCAGCGCGACCGCGCTGCTGCGCGACCGCCGTTTCGGCCCGTACTTCTTCGGGTCGCTGGCGTCGAACACGGGCACGTGGTTCCAGAACGTCGCGGCGATCCTGACGATCTTCACGCTGACCCGCTCCGCCTTCATGGTCGGGCTGGTCACCGCGCTGCAGTTCGGGATGCAACTGGTGCTCGCCCCGGTGATCGGGGCGGTCGCCGACCGCGCCGACCGGCGGCTGCTGATCGTCGTCGGGCAGACGCTGGGCGGCGTGGCCGCGGCAGTCCTCGCCCTGCTGGCGTTCCTGGACCGGCTGGACCCGTGGCTCATCCTGGCCTTCGTGGGACTGTCCGGGGTGGGACAGGCGATCACCGGACCGGCCGCGCAGGCGCTGGTGCCGAACATCGTCGGTCGCGCCGACGTCGCCCAGGCGATCGCCCTGCACTCGCTCACCTTCAACCTGTCCCGCGCGATCGGACCGGTGGCCGGGGCGGCCACCTACACGCTGGCCGGCGCCGGTACGGCGTTCGCGGTGAACGCCGGCAGCTTCCTGGTGTTCGCCCTGGCGCTGGCCCGAGTGCGCCTGCCCCGGCCCGGGGACGGCACACGGGCGCGGGGCCGGCTGGGGGTCTTCGGTGGCCTCGCCTACGTGCGTGACCGCCCCGACCTGGTGCGCTGCCTGATCGCCGTGGCTCTGATCGGGCTGGCGATGGAACCGATCAACACGCTCTCGCCGCTGTTCGCCGAGAGCTTCGGCGGCGGGGACGTCCTGGTCGGCATCTTCATCACCTGCTTCGGGGTCGGCTCGGCGCTGATCGCCGGCTGGGTCGGCCGGCTGCGGCGGGTGGTGGGCAGCGGCCGGACGGGCGCGCTCGGCGTGCTCGCGCTGGGTGCCGGGATGACGGTGCTGGCGGTGAGCCCCGGGCCGGTGACGGCCGTCGCCGGTATCGCCGTGGCGGGTGCCGGCTACCTGCTCGCCGTCAGCGACGTCAACGCCACGATGCAGCAGGGACTGGCCGACGCGGTGCGTGGCCGGGTGATGGCGTTGTGGTCGATGTGTTTCCTCGGCATCCGACCGTTTGCCGCGATGCTGCACGGCTGGCTGGGCGACACCTTCTCCGCCCGCGTCGCGGCGTTCGTCGCGGCGGTCGCCGCGGTGGCCGCCGCCGTGACCCTGACCGGCCGGCTGGCGGTGCCCGGCCGGTCGAGGTCGCGCCGGCAGCCGGCCGGTCCCGACGCGGAATGACGGGGCCACCAGCGCGTTGACCTTGTCTTTGATCCCAGACTACGCTGCTGAGCGAAACGCCGTTCGCTTGACGCGAACGATTTGGAATGGAGGGCCAGTGCGCGACGGACCACTGACCGGACTCCGCGTCATCGACGCCTCGACGATCCTGGCCGGGCCGCTGTGCTGCCAGATCCTCGGCGACTTCGGCGCCGACGTCATCAAGATCGAACACCCGGTCGCCGGCGACAGCATGCGGGGGCACGGCCACGCCAAGGACGGCGTGCCACTGTGGTGGAAGGAGATCTCCCGCAACAAGCGGACCGTCGGGCTGAAGTTGTCCGTACCGGAGGGTGCCGACCTGTTGCTGCGCCTGGCGGCCACGGCCGACGTGCTGGTGGAGAACTTCCGCCCCGGCACGCTGGAGCGGTGGGGGATCGGTCCGGAGCAACTGCACGAGGTCAACCCCGGCCTGGTGCTGGTGCGCATCTCCGGCTTCGGACAGCAGGGCCCGTACGCGCACCGGCCCGGCTTCGGCACCCTCGCCGAGGCGATGAGCGGCTTCGCGCACCTCACCGGCGAACCGGACGGCCCGCCGACGCTGCCGGCGTTCGGCCTGGCGGACAGCATCTGCGGCATCGCGGCGTCCTCGGCGGCCATGGTGGCGCTGTGGGCCCGCGAGCGCAACGGCGGAAAGGGCCAGGTAGTCGACCTGAGCCTGCTCGAACCGATCATGATGGCGGTCGGGCCCGGCCCCACGGTGTACGACCAGCTCGGCGTGGTCCAGCAACGGCACGGGAACCGCTCCTCGAACAACGCCCCGCGCAACACGTACCGCACCCGGGACGGCGACTGGGTGGCGGTGTCCACCAGCGCCCAGACCATCGCCGAGCGGGTGCTGCGCCTCGTCGGCCACCCCGAGGTCGTCGACGAGCCCTGGTTCGCGTCCGGACGGGAGCGGGCCCAGCACGCCGACCTGCTCGACGACCTCGTCGGCGGCTGGATCGCCGAGCGCACCCGCGACGAGGTCATGCGGGCCTTCGAGGAGGCCGGCGCGGCGGTAGCGCCCGTCTACAGCGCCCGCGACATCGTCGCCGACGAACACGTCCGGGCCACCGGCATGGTGGTCGAGGTCCCCGACCCGGACCTCGGCGACATGCTGATGCACAACGTGCTGTGGCGCATGTCGGACACGCCCGGCCGGATCCGCTTCACCGGTCGGCCCCCGGGGGCCGACACCGACGATCTTCTCATCGACGAGCTCGGCTGCTCGCCCGAGGCCATCGCCGAACTGCGTACCCGGGAGATCGTGGCCTGACGGCCGACCCACGAACCTAAGGATTGCCGTGACCACAACGAGCACCACCACCGGGACCAGCCCGTCGACCGGGACCGCGTCGCTGCTGGCCGCCGTCCGCGCCGGAGTCCGGGCGTACGACCTGGGCCGCCGCCTGACGATCGGCATGCCGCAGTCACCGAACCACCCGCCGTTCTGGCACGCCCTTCCCCGCCGGCACGGCGACATGGTGCGTCCCGACGGCGGATCCGCCGCCAACGACATCATCACGATGGGCACGCACGTCGGCACGCACATCGACGCCTTCGCGCACGTATCGCAGGACGGACAGCTGCTCGACGGCTCCGACGCCGGGGCGGCCGGACGCGGCGGACGTTTCGCGGAGTTGGGCGCGCACACCATCGCCCCGATGGTCCGCCGCGGCGTGCTGCTCGACGTCCCGGCCGCGCTGGGCCGGCCCGACGGCTGCGCTCCCGGATACGAGATCACGCCGGAGGACCTGACGGCAGCGGTGAAGCGGCAGGGCACCCCGGTCCAGCCCGGCGACGTGGTGCTGGTGCGCAGCGGCTGGGGACGGCTCTTCGACCACGAGGACCGCACCCGGTTCGTGGGCCACGCCTCCGGCGTACCCGGCGTCGGAGCGGCGGGCGCGACCTGGCTGGCCGACCAGGGGGCGCACGCCGTCGGCGCCGACACGATCGCCTTCGAGTGCCTGCGGCCCGGCGCGGGGCACAGCAGCCTGCCGGCCCACCGCGTGCTGCTGGTCGAACGCGGCGTCTACATCATCGAGACGATGGCGCTGGAGGAACTGGCCGCCGACGGCGTCCACGAGTTCCTGTTCGTACTGTCGCCGCTGGCCATCTTCGGCGCCACCGGCTCTCCGGTCCGACCGCTGGCGGTGGTGGCCGGTGCCTGAGCCGACCCTCGCCGAGCAGCTCGCCGCCTTCGCGGCCCGCACCGGCCGCACCCCACTGCCCGAGCCGGTCGCCGCCAGTGTGCGCCAACGGGTGCTGGACATCCTCGGCCTCTGCGTGGCCGCCGTGCCGTTGCCGACGAGCCGCGCCGCCCTGGATCTCGTGGCCGAACAGGGCGGGCGCGGTCAGGCACACGTCGTCGGGCTGCCCGAGCCGGTGCCGGCGGCGCAGGCCGCGTTCGCCAACGGCGTCCTGGCGCACTCGCTGGACTACGACGACACCCATCTGCCCTCGGTGCTGCACCCCAGCGCCGCCGTGGTCCCCGCCGCGCTGGCCGCCGCGGAGGCCGGCGGCGCCGACGGTGCCGCCCTGACGGCCGCGGTGGCGGTCGGCCTGGAGGTGACCGTACGACTCGGCATGGCCGGCTACGACCCGGCGTTGAACAACTCGGTGTTCTTCGAGCACGGCCAGCACGCCACCTCCATCTGCGGCGCGATGGGCGGCGCCGTCGCCGCCGGCATGCTGCTCGGCCTCGACGAGCGTGGGCTGCGGGACGTGCTCGGGGTGACGGCGTCGATGGCCGCCGGTGTGATCGAGGCCAACCGCACCGGTGGCACGGTGAAGCGGCTGCACTGCGGCTGGGCCGCGCACAGCGCCGTCACCGCCGCGGACCTGGTCCGGCGTGGCTTCACCGGACCGCCCACGGTGCTGGAGGGCCGGTTCGGCTTCTTCACCGCGTTCCTGCGCGGGCAGGCCGACCACGACCAGGTCACCGACGGGCTCGGCGAGCGGTGGGCGGTGCCGGACATCTTCTTCAAGCCGTACCCCGCCAACCACTTCACCCACGCGGCCATCGACGCGGGCCTGGCGCTGCGCGCCCGGGGCGTGCCGGTGGACCGGATCGAGCACATCGAGTTGCGGGTGCCCGCCGCGGTGATCCGTACCATCGGCGAGCCGCTCGCCACCAAACGCGCCCCGGACACCGGCTACCAGGCCCAGTTCAGCGGCCCGTACGCGGTCGTCGCCGGGCTCTGCGGCGGTGGCGGCCTGGGGGTCGCGTTGGGCGACTTCACCGACGACCTGGCGCGCGACCCGCGACGCCGGTCGCTCATGGCCCGCGTCGACGTGGTCCCGGACGACGAGTGCGACCGGATCTTCCCGTACCAGTTCCCGGCCGTCGTGACGGTGCGCACCGGTGACGGGCGGACGTGGCGCGAGGACGTGCTGACCAACCGCGGCGGCCCGCAGCGGCCACTCTCCGACGCCGAGCTGGCCATGAAGTTCCGGGACAACGTCGCCGGGTGGGTCGACCCGGCGACCGCCGACCAGGTGGTGGCCGGGGTGCTCGACCTCGCCGGGGTCGCCGACGTCGGCGACGTCCTGCGCCCCCTGACCCGACTCCGGGCCGGCTCCGACTGACGTGTCCGACTCCGTCTCCGCAAACCCCAGGAGCACATCGTGGAACCTTTTGATCTCGTCGTGAAGAACGTCCGTGTGGTGCGGCACGACCAGGCGGAACCGGCAGCGCTGGACATCGGCGTCCGGGACGGCCGGGTGGCCCACCTCGCGCCGGCCGTCGACACCGAGGGCGTACGCGCCGTGGTCGACGGCGGCGGCAAGCTCGCCTTTCCCGGCGTCGTCGACGCGCACCAGCACTGGGGCATCTACCACCCGCTCAGCGAGGACACCGAAACGGAGAGCCGCGCCTGCGCGCAGGGCGGCGTCACGTCCGCCCTCAACTACATCCGGACCGGGCAGTACTACCTGAACCGGGGCGGACCGTACCGGGAGTTCTTCCCCGAGGTGCTCGCCGCCACCGACCGCAGGTCCTACGTGGACTACGCGTTCCACCTCGCGCCGATGACCGCTGAGCACATCGAGGAGATTCCCGAGCTGGTCCGCGACCACGGCGTCACGTCGTTCAAGGTCTTCATGTTCTACGGCGGACACGGACTGCACGGCAGGTCCGCCGACCAGAGCTCGTTCCTGATGATCCCACCGGACGCCCGGTACGACTACGCCCACTTCGAGTTCGTGATGCGCGGCGTCCAGGCCACCCGCGAGCGGTTCCCCGACCTCGCCGACGCGATATCGCTCTCCCTGCACTGCGAGACGGCGGAGATCATGCGGGCGTACACGCGACTGGTCGAGCAGGAGGGCGCACTGACCGGACTGGCCGCGTACAGCGCCTCCCGGCCGCCGCACTCCGAAGGGCTCGCGGTCAGCATCGCCGCCTATCTCGCCCACGAGACCGGCCTGCCCACCATCAATCTGCTCCACCTGTCGTCGGCCAAGGCGGTCGACGCGGCGCTGCGCATGGCGCAGGCCTTCCCGCACGTCGACTTCCGCCGCGAGGTGACCGTCGGTCACCTGCTGGCCGACATCGACACGGCCTACGGCCTGGGCGGCAAGGTCAACCCTCCGCTGCGTCCCCGGGAGGACGTCGAGGCGCTCTGGGGCCACCTGCTCGACGGGAAGCTCGACTGGGTGGTCAGCGACCACGCCTGCTGCCGCGCGGAGGTCAAGTTCGGGCAGCC
This sequence comes from Micromonospora sp. NBRC 101691, assembly GCF_030269285.1. Lineage (NCBI taxonomy): Bacteria > Bacillati > Actinomycetota > Actinomycetes > Micromonosporales > Micromonosporaceae > Micromonospora > Micromonospora sp. NBRC 101691. The sequence continues at coordinate 130,614 of NZ_BSTB01000012.1, read as the reverse complement.
GGCCGACGACGTCTTCGTCGCCAAGTCCGGCTTCGGTGGCGCCGAGTACCTGCTGCCCGGCCTGGTCAGCGAGGGCGCCAAGCGCGGCCTGTCGTACGCCCGCGTCGCCGAGCTGACCTCGTGGGCACCGGCCCGCCGCTTCGGGTTGGCGACCAAGGGCGCCATCGCGGAGGGGCTGGACGCCGACTTCTGCCTGGTCGACCCGGACCACACCTGGACGGTGCGGGCGGACGAGTCGCTGTCCGCCCAGGACTACACGCCGTTCGAGGGCATGGAGCTGACCGCCCGGGTCACCGACACCTTCCTGCGCGGGGAGCAGATCCTGCGCGACGGCAACGTGGTCGGGCAGCCGCGCGGCCGCTACCTGACCCGCCCCACCCGCCCGTGACCGCCGTCGGACGGGCCGTGGTGGCCGCCCGCAGCTACCTGTACGTGCCGGCGGACCAGCCGGACAAGGTGGCACGCGCCGCGGACCGCGGTGCCGACGCCTGCATCCTCGACCTCGAGGACGCGGTCGCACCGGCGAACAAGGCCGCCGCCCGGTCGGCCGTCGGCGCGTTCCTCGCCGGCGGCCCGGGGGAGCCGGCCGGCCCACAGTGGTGGGTACGCGTCAACGCGGACGACGCCGCGGCGGACATCGCCGCGGTGGCCGGTCCCCGGCTGACCGGCGTGGTGGTGCCGAAGGCGGACGTCGACCTGCTGGCCGAGGTGCACCGGCTGCTCGGCGACGCGGAGCGGGCCGGCGGGCTGCCGCCCGGCTCGCTGTCGGTGTTCGCGCTCCTGGAGACGGCCGGCGGCGTGCTGCGCGCCGAGGCCGTGGCCGCCGCCCCCCGGGTCGTGCGGCTCGGCCTGGGTGAGGCCGACCTCGCGGCCGAACTGTGCCTGCAGCCCGGCCCGGACCGGGTGGAGTTGTGGCCGCTGCGCTCGCGTGCCGTCCTCGCCGCCGCGGCAGCGGGCATCGCTCCACCGGTCGGCCCGACGGAGACCGCCCTGCGTGATCCGGACCGCCTGGAGGCGACCAGCCGGCTCCTGCTGCGGCAGGGCTTCCGGGGCCGGACCGCCATCCACCCCGCGCAGGTCCCGGTCGTCAACCGGGTGTTCTCGCCGACGCCGGGGGAGGTGGACGCCGCCCGGGACGTCGTGGACCGCCTGGCCGCCGCCGGGCGGAACGGTTCGGGAGTGGCGGTCACCGCCGACGGGCGGATGATCGACGCGGCGGTCGCGCGCAGCGCGCGGGAGGTGCTGGACCGGGCGACCGCCGGCCGGTAAGGCCGGCGGCCCCGGGCGGACGGGGCGGCCTGCGGGCCTGCCCGCGTCCCGGGTCGTACGGGCGGAGCCTTGCCCCAAAAACATCATCATGTTTATCATCTTTAAGAAGGTGATGAAGGGGGCTCCCCATGACCGTCGCCCACGTCGCGCCGACCGCGCACCGCGACCCACCGACCGATCCCGCCATCCGACAACACACCTGCCCGGTGTTCACCTGCACGGTGACGATGGCCAGCCACGGACCACCGACCGTCCCGTTCGCCGAGGCGGAGCGTCGCCTGCGGGCGCTGGACCGGCGGTACTCCCGCTTCCGCGCCGACAGCGAACTGTCCCGGCTGAACGCCGCCGCCGGAAGGTGGCACGACGTCTCCGGCGACCTGCGCGCGATGCTGGAACACGCACTGGCGGTCGCCGCCGCCAGCACCGACCTGGTCAACGCGGCGGTCCTGCCGCGCCTGCTCGCCGCCGGCTACGTACGGTCGTGGGCCGAGGGCGTCCCCGACGCCGTACCGGCACCGCCCGTGGCGCCGGTGCCACCGCTGGCGTCGGTACTGGAACTGCGCGGTCGTACGGCCCGACTCGCGCCCGGGTACGGCATCGACGTCGGGGCGCTCGCGAAGGGCCGGTGGGCCGACGACGTGGTGACCTGGCTGGGCCCCAACTCGGCGGCCGGGATCGGCGGCGACGTGGCGTGCCGTGGGGCGGGTCCGGACGGCGACGGCTGGCCCGTCGCGCTTCCGGACGGCGAGGTACTGCTGGTCCGCGACGGCGGCGTGGCCACCAGCGGTACGGCCAGGCGGCGCTGGGGCGCCGACGGCCACCACCTGATCGATCCCCGCACCGGTGTGCCCGCCACCTCGGACGTCGTCCGGGCCACGGTCCTCGCCGAGACCGGCGCCTGCGCCGACTGGGTGGCCTCGGCGTTGGTGATCGGCGGCAGCCCCGCCGCCGACCGGCTGACCGGCCGCCGCGACGTGCACCAGGTGTGGCTGAGCCGGTCACCGCGCGAGCCGGAGCGGGGAGCGGCCCGGTGAACCGCGACGACCACACCGCCGCCGCCCGGCCCACCGGGCGACGACTGGTCGAGCCGGCCCGGTTCCGGGCCGCCTTCCGGCAGGTGCCCGCGCCGGTGGCGATCGTGCTCGTCCCGGGCGGCCCGCTCGGCGTCACCGGGATCACCTGCACGTCCGCCACGTCACTGTCCGGCGAACCGCCGATGGTGATGCTGGCCGTCGACGAGAAGACCCGCCTCGCGCCGCTGGCCGAGCAGGCCGGCCGGTTCAGCGTCAACTACCTGGCCACGGACCGGGCCCCCTGGGCCCGTGCGTTCGCCTCACGCGGCCGGGATCTCGACGAGTTGGCCGCGGTCGTGGTCGCCGGCCGCACCGGGGTGCCCACCCTGGCCACCGGCACCACCGCGGTCCTCGAATGCCGCACCGCCCAGGTCTACCGGGGCGGCGACCACTGGATCCTCTGCGGCGAGGTACGGCACGCCCGCGCCCAGACCGACGCCGAACCGCTGCTCTACCTCGGCGGGCGCTACGGCACCTTCCAGGCAGCCGACCCGTGACCCCGGTCCGCACCCGGACCCGCGACCCGACCCGGACCGGACCGGTCCGACCGCGACGACCGCAGGCATCACCCCCGGAGGCAGAAGACATGGGCCCACCACGTACGCGCACCGTCGAGGCCGGCGGCTTCACCACCCGTTACTGGGAATGCGAGCCGCCCGGACGGCCACGAGGGACGGTCGTTCTCGTCCACGACGGGGCATTCGGCGGCGACGCCATCGGTAGCTGGTCCGACGTGATGCCCCTGCTGGCCGAGAGCCACCGGGTGCTGGCGCCGGACCTGCTCGGCTACGGCGACACCGACAAGGTCGTCTACCTCGACCGGCCGCCGTACGCCTTCCGCGCCGCCCACCTGGCCGCGTTCTGCGCCGCCGTGGGCGTGGACACCGCCCACTTCGTGGGCCAGTCCTTCGGCGGGTCGCTGGTGCTGCGGTCCCTGGCCACGCCGTCACCGGCGCTGCCCGCACTGTCCGGAACAAGCATCTGCGGCACCGGCGGCCCGTGGCGGTCGGCGAAAGGCATCAGCGAACTCGGCCGGTTCGACGGCACCGAGCAGGACGTCCGCCGCCTCGTCGCCCTGACCGTGGACGAGTACCCCGGATTCGACGAGGCGGTCCGCGTGCGGTACGCCAACACCCGCAAGCCCGGACACGTCCAGGCGTGCCTGGCCGCCCGCCTGCGCCACCCCACCCTGCCGAACGCCGACGGCTCCGGGACCTGGCCGGCGGCGCTGCGGGACTGCCCGGTGCCGACGCTCGTGGTCGAGGGCACCCGCGACGACCTGCTCGAATCCGGCTGGAGTCGGCACTTCGAAGGACTCTCGCCGCTGGTGCGGACGCACCGGATGGACGCCCGGCACGCGCCGAACCTGGACCAGCCGGAGGAGGTCGCCGCGCTGCTGCTGGCGTTCTTCGAGGAGAGCACGCGGTGAGCCGGCTGCTCTTCCTGCACGACGTGGATGTCCTGCCCGGGCCGGTCGGCGCGTTACGCCTGCTCGCGGAGGACACCGACGTCGTCGTGCCGCGTCACCCCGGGTTCGGCACCCCGGTCGACGACGTCGCCGGGCAGTGGGACAGCGTCGCCGACCTGGCGCAGCACTACCTGTCCGACGCGGTGCCCGGCCTGGTGAGCGACCCGACGGCCGGGCCCCTGCACCTGGCGGGAGCCGGGTTCGGCGGCTGGATCGCGTTGGAGATGGCGGTCCGCGCGCCGCACCTGTTCGCCTCCCTCATCCTGACCTCGCCGTACGGGGTGAAGCTGTCCGGTCCGCGGGAGCGCGACTTCGCCGACATCATGCTGCTCGACCCGGACGAGGTGGTGGAGCTGGGCTGGGCCGACCCGGCGGCCTGTCAGGACCTGCGCATGCCCGGCTTCCCCACGGGTCTGGCCGACAGCGAGTACGCGCGCGCCTTCGCCGACCGGGCCGCCCTCGCGCGGTACGCCTGGAAGCCGTTCCTGCACGACCCGAGGCTGCGCCGGTGGCTGCACGTCGTCACCGTGCCCACGCTCGTGCTGGCGGGCGCCCGCGACCGGCTGGTGCCGCCGACGCACAGCGCCGAACTGGCCGGCCTGCTCCCCGTGGCGCGGTTCGTCGAGGTGCCGGACGCCGGTCACTACCCGTACCTGGAGCGTCCCGACGAGTTCCACCGGCTGGTCCGGTCCTTCCTGAGGGGAGTACGCCCGTGAGGCTCTACCACTTCACCGAAATGCCGTACCCGTTCGTTCCACCCGAGGCGGAGGAGGCCAACCGGGGGCTCAAGTACTTCATGCCCAACCGGTACTACGACCCGGTCCGCGGCCACGAGCTCTACCAGCGCTACCTCGACGAGTACGAACTCGCCGACGAACTGGGCTTCGACCTCATGGTCAACGAGCACCACCAGTCGGCGTCGACCCTCCAGGTGTCGGCCACGCTCAGCGCCGCCTCCGTGCTGCACCGCACCCGGCGTGGCCGGGTGCTCGTGCTCGGCACACCCCTGCCGCACCGGGAGAGCCCGGTGCGGGTCGCCGAGGAGATCGCGTACCTGGACGCGGTCAGCGGCGGACGCATCGACTGCGGCTTCGTCCGTGGCGTGCAGGGCGAGACGTTCCCCTCGAACCAGAACCCCGTACACAACATGGAGATGTTCGTCGAGGCACACGACCTCATCAGGGAGGCGTGGACCCGCGGAGACGTCTTCTCCTGGGAAGGCCGGCACTACCACTACCGGTACGTGAGCGTGTGGCCCCGGCCCTACCAGCAGCCCCACCCGCCGATCTGGGTCAGCGGCACCTCCACCCGGCTGGTGGAGTGGACCGCCCGGCACGGCTACACCCTCTGCAACCTGCTCGGCACCTACGACGACACCGCGACGTCCTTCCGGCTCTACCGGCGCACCGCCGTGGCGGCCGGCCAGCCCGAGCCGGGCCCGGACCGGTTCGCCTACATGGCGCTGTGCCACGTCGCGCCGACCGAGGAGAAGGCCCGGCAGACCGGCCGCAAGCTGATGTACTACCTCAGGTCCGGCCGGTTACGCCTGGGCGCGGCCAGCCCGCCCGGCTACTTCCCACCCTCGGCGGCGGTGGCCGCGCTCCAGGGCCGGCTCGGGGCCGTCCGCCGGATGAGCTTCGAGGACCTGATCGACGCCGGCATCCTCCTGGTGGGCACACCTGACCGGGTCGCCGCGCAGATCCACGAGCTCTACGCGCGGACCGGGGTCGGGCACCTGATCCTGATGAACCATGCCGGCGACATGACGAGCAACGAGGTGCGCGACCACCTCACGCTGTTCGCCCGGGAGGTCATGCCGGCGGTGACCGGTCTGGGCGCCGACTGGCGTACCCAGGACACGTCCTGGCGGGTGGACAACGACCGCACGCCGGTCCAGGCGGTTCTCTCCAGCGCCCTGTCCTGACCGGGGCCGGCCGTGGGGTGGTCGGCGGTCCGCGCCGTCACCAGCCGACGATCTCGTCGCGCAGGCCGGCGTAGTCGCGGTCCAGATGCGCGACCAGCGCCACCATGTGCGCCCGCATGAGCTCCTCGGCCAGCGCCCCGTCCCCGGCGACGATGGCCTCGGCGACCGCCTGGTGCTCCTGCCGCACCTCCACCCAGCGCTCCGGGCGACGCTCGGCGGCGACGATCCGCTCGGTGTAGATCTCCGTCAGTGCCCGACCGAACAGATCCAGCACGCCGTTGCCGGACACGCCGGCCAGCACACCGTGGAAGCGCTGCAGGACGGGCAGGTAGTCGCGCTCGTCGCGGCCCTCCAGGCTCTGATGCTCGCGCATCGACTCGGCCAGCTCCCGCAGGCGGGCAGGGTCACGACGCTCGGCGGCCAACCGGGCCATCATCGGCTCCATGATCAGCCGGGCCTCGACCAGCTCACCGAAGGGGGTCCGGTCCATCTGCAGGAACAGCGCCAGGGTCCGGCCGAAGGTGTGCGGCTTGGCGGCCCCGACGACCGGGCCACCGCCACGGCCGGGCCGGACCTGCACCAGGCCGTTGTTCTCCAGGATTCGTAGGGCCTCGCGCAGTGTTCCGCGGCTGACCCCGTACGCCTGAAGCATCTGCGCCTCGGTGGGCAGGGCGGCACCCGTGGGCAGCCCCTGCTCCACGATGTCCTCCACGACCTGCCGGGCCACCAGTTCGCTCATCTTCGCGGCGCGCTGGCGAAACCTCGGGGCGGGCTGCGGGTCGGGCATGGACGCAGTCTACGAGGGCCCGACGCCACCGCCGGACGAGCGGGTTCCACCGGTCGCCGACGACCTCAGGACGGCGTGACGCGGGGCCGGTTGCGGGGCATGGATAAACTTCGCTTCCGTGGATCTCCACACCGCGGGCGGCCGGGCGGACGGGATGGTCGGTTACACGCTGTGTTCGACTCCGGAGAGTCCGGTCTGGGGCCAGGACCAGGGGGCGATCGACGATGCCTACGAGATGTTTCTCAGTGACACGTACATCGACATCGCCACGTTGCCGCCGTGCGGGGAGTGCCTGCGGGTGGCGGAGTTACTGACCGACCCCGACACGGCGCCACCGCTGCATCACAGCATCTGGCCGGAGGTCGAGGCCAGATCCACCGGTGACGGGATCCGGGGCCTCCTGAACACCGACATCGTCACCGGCGCGCCGAACGGCCGGCGGGCCGCCGTGCATCTGCTGACCTTCACCTCGGTGCCGGACCAGCCGGGCTTCGGTGACCTCGTCCGGGTCGTGCAGGTGGAGTGGGACTGGGGCGACGACGTCCTGATGGGGTGGGTGACCGACTGGGCGGCGGTGATCGACTTTGCGGCGGCCGCCGGCGTGCCGGACCGTGACCGGCAGATGATCGCCGTGGCCGCGAGCCTCGACGGTGGGCCGCCGGTCAGCCTCGAATCTGCCGTCGTGTTCGTCGGTGATCCGGCGGCGGCCCGGCGGGTGATCGAGGCGGTCGCGATCGCCACGGGTCACGGCGACCGGTGGGAGCTCACCGAGAGGTCGACCCCAAGCACCCACACCTGAGCAGGGCGGGTGCACGGCCCCGGCCGCGGCGCGGGCGGAAGGGGGCGGCGTCGCGTGTGCGGTCGCGCCAGCCGGGTACGCCGGGGGCACACGGCGGCGCAGCGGAGGTGCGATGAGCGAGGGGACCGCACGACCGGACGGGCGGCGTACCAGCCCGACCGAGCGGCTGGCCGAGGACGTGGCCGACGTGGTCCGCGAGGAGGTGCGGGCCGTACGCGCGCAGGTGGGCAGGGCGGCCCGCCCGGCCGGCGCGCCCCCTGCCGGCAACCATGTCGCGCAGCCCGGGCGCGGTGGGGTGACTGGGACGCCCGTGGACGGGTAGTGCTGGCAGGAAGCCGACGGCGGGAGGCGGAACGGGCATGCGACACCAGGACATCCGGGTGGCGGTGGTGACCGGGGCGAGCGCAGGCGTCGGCCGGGCCACGGTACGCCTCCTGGCCCGGCGCGGGATCGCTGTCGCGCTGCTGGCCCGGGGGCGCGTCGGACTCGACGCCGCCGCCGGGGAGGTCCGCGCCGCCGGCAGCCGGGCCCTCCCGATCGAGGTCGACATGGCCGACCACGACCAGGTCGTCGACGCCGGCCGGCGGGTCGAGACGGAGCTCGGCCCGATCGACCTGTGGATCAACAACGCTTTCAGCTCCGTCTTCGCGCCGTTCCAGCAGACCCGGCCGGAGGAGTTCCGTCGGGCCGTGGACGTCACCTACCTCGGCTACGTCCACGGCACCCGTGCGGCGCTGTCCCACATGACTCCCCGCGACCGGGGCACGATCGTGCAGGTCAGCTCCGCGTTGGCCTACCGGGGCATTCCGCTGCAGGCAGCCTACTGCGGGGCGAAGCACGCCATCGTCGGCTTCACCGAGGCACTGCGCTGTGAGCTGCTGCACGAGCGCAGCAATGTCAAGTTGACAATGGTGCACCTGCCGGCGTTGAACACCCCGCAGTTCGACTGGCTGCTGTCCCGGCTGCCCCGGCACGCCGAGCCGGTGCCGCCGATCTACGAGCCGGAGGTCGCCGCCCGCGCGATCGTCGGGGCCGCAGACCGCCCGGGCCGGCGCGCATACTGGGTCGGCGCCCCCACCGTCCTGACCATCCTCGGCAACCGTGTCGCACCAGGACTACTCGACCGCTACCTGGCCCGAACCGGCTACCGGTCCCAGCAGACCGGCGGTCCCGTCGACCACGACCGACCGCACAATCTCTGGCAGCCGCTGGACGGGCCCGGCGGGCACGACCACGGCGCACGGGGCGGCTTCTCCTCCCGGGCGCACAGCCGCAGCCCGCAGGCCTGGCTCTCCCGGCACCGGGTGGCGGCTGTCGCGGGTGTACTCGGGACGGCGGCCGGCGTCCTTGCCTGGCAACGGCACTGACCCACCGGGGCGCCCGGACGCGGTGTCGACGAACCACGGAACCGTGGTCGGTCACCTCGCTCTTCTCGTATCCTTTGCGCAGCGGGGTGCCGGGCCAGCGCTCGGATGTGACGACCGTTCCGTCCTTCCCGGCGAGTCCGGCTTACTTCCCGTCAGCCGGATCGCCTCCTGACCGCCGGTCCACCCGTTCCGATCACCTCGCCCATCGGTGGTGTCACACGACTGTCACCGAATCGCAGGACTATCGCCACGTTCCACCCCCAGAGTGGTGCGGCATCGTCAGCCACGTCGGAGGAATCGAGCCCTTGGCGGAATCTGCGCGCCTGCCGCCTGTTCCGCATCCCTGGGGAGCGACTCTTCCGAGTTCGTGAGTCGCTGACGTGAGTGAACACGAAGCCGTGGGCCATCCGACGCGCGAAGCGCCGGCAGGGTGGTCTGCGTCCCGCGAAATCCCGGAGGTCCACAGAGTATGACCGTGCCTGCCACCAGTGCGCCGAGTGACGACACCGAACCGCCGGGCGACGTGCCGGTCCCGCCAGACGGTCGTCCGCAGGGCATCGACTGGACGGTGCTCGGCGTCGCCGCCGCGGTGTCCGTGCTCTTCGTCGGGTGGGGCATCGCGGCCACCGACAACCTGACGTCGGTCACCGACGCGGCGCTGGACTGGGTGGTCGGCGCCTTCGGCTGGGTCTTCGTGCTGGCCAGTGCCGCCTTCGTGGTGCTGTCGGTCTGGCTGGCGCTGAGCCGGTACGGCCGGATCAAGCTCGGCCGCGACGACGAGAACCCGGAGTTCTCCACCGTCTCGTGGGTCGCGATGATGTTCAGCGCCGGCATGGGTATCGGCCTGATGTTCTGGGGTGCGGCCGAGCCACTGTCCCACCTGGGCACCCCGCCCCGCGGTCTGAACGAACCGAACTCCCCGCAGGCCGCCCGGGTGGCCATGGAGTACTCGTTCTTCCACTGGGCGCTGCACCCGTGGGCGATCTACGCCGTGGTCGGTCTGGCGCTGGCGTACTTCACCTTCCGCAAGGGGCGGCGTGGCTTGATCAGCAGCGCGTTCTTCCCGCTCATCGGAGAGCGCGCGCACCGTGGTCCCGGGAAGGCCATCGACATTTTCGCGATCTTCGCGACGCTGTTCGGATCGGCCGTCTCCCTCGGTCTGGGTGCCCTCCAGATCAACAGCGGCCTGACCAACCTCTGGGACGTACCGAAGTCGACGCCGTTGGCGATCGGCATCATCGCCGTCCTCACCGCGGCGTTCGTGGTGTCCGCCATCACCGGCGTCAAGCGCGGAATCCAGTTCCTGTCGAACACCAACATGGTGCTCGCGGTGGCGCTGCTGTTCTTCCTGCTCGTGGTGGGCCCTACCGTCTTCATCCTCAACACGCTCACCGCGTCGACCGGCGGCTACCTCTACGACCTCATTCCGATGAGCTTCCGCACCGGCGCCTTCGGCGGCGAGGAGTGGATGGCGGGCTGGACCATCTTCTACTGGGCCTGGTGGATCTCCTGGACCCCGTTCGTCGGTTCCTTCATCGCCCGCATCTCCCGGGGGCGGACGATCCGTCAGTTCGTCCTCGGGGTGGTGGCCATTCCGAGCCTCGTCAGCTTCGTCTGGTTCTCGGTGTTCGGCGGCACCGCCATCGACCTGCAACTGGGCGGCACCGACCTGTCCCAGGCCGTGGCGGAAAGCCCGGAGGCCGCGCTCTTCGCGGTCCTGCGGGAGTTCCCCTTCTTCACCGTCACGGCGATCCTGGTGATGGTGCTGGTGGCGCTCTTCTTCGTCAGTGGAGCCGATGCCGCGTCGGTGGTGATGGGCACGCTCTCCGCACGTGGCACCATCGAGCCGAAGAGTTGGCTGGTCGCCATGTGGGGCGTACTGACCGGCCTGGTGGCCGCGGTGCTGCTGCTCGCCGGCGGGCTGTCCGCCCTCCAGTCGCTGACCATCCTCGCCGCGCTGCCGTTCCTGTTCGTCATGGTCGGCATGGTCGCCGGGCTGCTCCGTGAGCTGCGCCGCGAACCGCCCACCGCGACGATGGACCCCGAGATCCTCGCCCTGGCGAGAGCCGCACAGCCGGCACCCACGCACCCCGACGCCTCCTGACCGTCGTGCCGGCGCGGGCGGTCTCCGAAGGGGACGGCCCGCGCCGCACCCGGGCTCGGAGCCGGAACACAGCCGGTGGACGGGAGGAGCCGCAACCAGCACCGCACCGTGACAGGCCAGCGTCGACGGCGGAAAAGCCGTGGCCGGCACCCACCGTCCGTTGCTAGCGTCCCGCGGTGACGCGCGGGGCGGGGGAGCGACTCGACGGACGGTTCGGGCGGCTGTGGGCGGCGGCGACCGCCTCGGCGCTCGGCAGTGGACTGAGCACGGTCGCCGCGCCGCTGCTGGTCGCCTCGCTCACCGACGACCCGGTGGTGGTGTCCGGGGCGTTCGCGGTCGCGTGGCTGCCCTGGCTGCTGTTCGCCCTGCCCGGCGGGGTCCTCGTCGACCGGGTCGACCGGCGTCGGCTGATGATCGTCGTCGACTGGCTGCGGGTGGGCGCGCTGGTGCTGCTCGGCCTCTGCGTCGTCACCGGCCTGGTGACCGTGACCCTGCTCTACACCGTGCTGTTCCTGCTGAACACCGGCGAGATCGTGGTCCGGTCGGCGAGCCAGGCGATGGTGCCGACGGTGGTGCCCCGGGACCTCCTCGAACGGGCCAACGGCTGGCTCTCCGGCGGCACGACGGTAGCCCAGGGAATGATCGCCGGCCCGCTCGGCGGGCTGCTGTTCGTGCTGGCCGCAGGCGTGCCGTTCCTGGCCAACGCCGCCACGTACGCGGTCAGCGCGGTGCTGCTGGCCGGGATCGCCGGGTCGTACCGCCCACAGCCGGCCACCACCGGCGCCCGGTCGGTCCGGGCGGACCTCCTCGAGGGGCTCCGCTGGCTGGCCGGGCACCGGCTGCTGCGCACCATGGCGGTGCTGATCGGGCTGCTCAACGTCACGCTCACCGCCGCGTTCGCGCTGCTGGTCCTGCTCGCGCGGGACCGGCTCGGCCTCGGCTCGGTCGGCTACGGCGTGCTGCTCACCTGCATGGCCGTCGGCAGCCTGGCCGGCGCGTTGGTCGGTGACCGGCTCATCGCGGCGGTCGGCGCGACCTGGACCATCCGGGTCGGCCTGCTCACCGAGGTCGCGCTGCACCTGACGCTCGCCGTCTCCTCCGACGCGTACGTCGTCGGCGGGGCGCTGGCGTTGTTCGGGGTGCACGGGGCGCTGTGGGGGATCGTCGCCAGTTCGCTGCGCCAACGGCTGACCCCGCCGGAGCTGCTGGGTCGGGTCGGCAGCGCCAACCTGTTCGTCGCGGCCGGGGGCAACTGTGTCGGCGCGCTGCTCGGCGGGGCGCTGGCCGCGCGGTTCGGGCTGACCGCACCGTACTGGGTCGGGTTCGTGGTGGCGGTGCTGGTCACCGCGTCGACATGGCGGGTCTTCGACCGGGATACCGTCGCCCGGGCGTACGCCGAACCCCCGGTCCCCGTGGCGCCGAAGGACGGCGGTCCGGCGACCACCGCGCCGGAGTCGGTCGGCCGACCGCACGACCCGAGTGGCCCGAACGACCGTTAAGCTGACGGGGTGGGTGCGCGCGAGGGAGATCCGCCGAACCGGTGGTCCACCGCGCGCCGCGTCCCGGCCCCGCACGGGTCGGGCGCGCTCGGCGCTCACGTTGGCCCGCGACCCGCGCGCCGGCCGCACGGCGGCCGGCGCGCGCCGGTTCACCCCCACCCCACGGAGCGCACCGCACGATGACTGTCGACCGGATCCTGCCCACCGACGAGGCCCACGACCTTCTGGCGCTCGCCACCGAACTCGCCGACCGGGAACTCGCGCCCCGGGCCGCCGACTTCGAGGCGCGCGCCGAGTTCCCCCGGGAGGTGCTGCGCACCCTCGGCCGGGCCGGTCTGCTCGGCCTGCCCTACCCCGAGGAGCACGGTGGGGCCGCCCAGCCGTACGAGGTCTACCTCCAGGTGCTGGAGATCCTGGCCAGCCGCTGGCTCGCCGTGGCCGAGGCGGTCAGCGTGCACACCCTGGCCTGCTTCCCGGTCGCCCAGTACGGCAGCGACGAGCTGCGCAAGCGGCTGCCCGACATGCTCGGCGGGGAACTGCTCGGCGCGTACTGCCTCTCCGAGCCGCAGGGCGGGTCGGACGCGGCGTCGCTGGCCACCCGGGCGACCCGTGACGGCGACGACTACGTCCTCTCCGGGACCAAGGCGTGGATCACCCACGCGCACAGCGCCGACTTCTACAACGTCTTCTGCCGCACCGGGGGACCGGGCCCGAAGGGCATCTCCTGCCTGCTGGCCGACGCCGGAACCCCGGGGATCACGCCGCAGGCCGTCGAACGGACCATGGGGCTGCGCTCCTCGCCGGTCGCGCAGATCGCCTTCGACGACGCCCGGGTGCCGGCGGACCGTCTCGTCGGCGGGGAGGGCACCGGCTTCACCATCGCGATGTCCGCCCTGGACTCGGGCCGGCTGGGCATCGCCGCCTGTGCGGTGGGGCTCGCCCAGGGGGCACTGGACTACGCGGTCGGCTACGCCCGCGAGCGTCAGCAGTTCGGCCGGGCGATCGTCGACTTCCAGGGGCTCGGTTTCCTCCTGGCGGACCTGGCCACCCAGGTCTCGGCGGCCCGGGCGCTGACCCTGGCGGCGGCCCGGCTGCGCGACGCCGGCCGGCCGTACTCGATCGAGGCGGCCAAGGCGAAGCTGTTCGCCACCGACGTGGCGATGCGGGTCACCACCGACGCGGTCCAGGTGCTCGGCGGCGCGGGGTACGTCGCCGACCACCCGGTGGAGCGGTTCATGCGGGAGGCCAAGGTGCTCCAGATCGTGGAGGGCACCAACCAGATCCAGCGGCTGGTGATCTCCCGCGCCCTGGCCAAGGGCTGACGCGCCGTCCACTGTGGCGTTCCCGGGCCCGGGTGTGACGCGCGGGACGCCACGGTGGGACGTCGTCGCCGGGAGAGGGTTTTCCCGGTAGGTTGCGAGCGTGGAGGAGACCGATCGCGCCATCGTCGCCGCCCTGACCGTCGACGGCCGGCTGTCGTACACCGACCTGGCCGAACGGGTCGGGCTGTCGGTGTCCGCCGTGCACCAGCGGGTGCGGCGGCTGGAGCAACGCGGTGTGATCAAGGGGTACGCCGCGCAGGTGTCGTTCGAGGCGCTGGACCTGCCGTTGACCGCCTTCGTGGCGATCCGCCCGTTCGACCCGTCGCAGCCGGACGACGCCCCGGAACGGCTGGCCCACCTGCCGGAGATCGACTCGTGCTACTCGGTGGCGGGGGAGGACTTCTACCTGCTCCTGGTGCGGGTGGCCGGTCCGGCCGACCTGGAGCGCCTGTTGCAGGAGATCCGCACGGCGGCGAACGTCACCACCCGCACGACGGTGGTGCTGTCCACCCCGTACGAGAAGCGGACGCCGCGCATCGGCCTGTAGGGGGCCGCCGGTCGGGCTTGCGCCGTGGATTCGCCTCAGCGGGCGTTCCAGCTCAGGACGACCTGCCGCCCGTGCTCGTGACCGAGGACGCTGACGCTGGCGGTGTCGAGCCGCAGCCGGCCGCCGCCGGCGGGTGGCAGCCCGATCCACCGGGCACCGAGCACCCGTAGCGCGTGCGCGTGGGCGACCAGGGCCACGTCGCCGGTGTCGAGCAGGGGAGTGACCCGGGCCAGCACCCGGTCGAGGCGTGCGCCGACCTGCGCCGGCGATTCGCCGTCCGGGCAGCCGTCCTGCCAGATGACCCAGTCCGGGCGCTCGACGCGGACCTCGGCGGTGGTGCGGCCCTCGTAGGTGCCGTAGTGCCACTCGGTCAGGTCCTCCTCGACGTCGTCGACGTCGAGACCGGCGAGGTCGGCGGTGCGCAGCGCGCGTCGGCGGGGGCTGGCCAGCACGGTGGCGAACCCGCGGCCGGCGAGCCGGTCGCGCAGCGCGGCGGCCTGGCGTTCGCCGTCGGGCGTCAGCTCCAGGTCGGTGTACGAGGTGTGCCGACGGGCGGCACTCCAGGCGGTCTCGCCGTGGCGGATCAGCACGAGCTCTCCCATCGGGCCAGTCAACCACCGGCGGTCAGTCGGAGCCCTTCCGCCCTCAACCTATCTTCCTAGGATGCCTTACGGGGTGTGCACCCGCACACAACCGGATGTTTCCGCCGACAACCACGGGGCAAATCCATGGACAGGCCCGACGAGGGGGCCGGAGCAGCCGGAGGGAGTGGTGGACGTGAGCTTCACCGACAAGGCGAAGAACAAGGCCGACGAGCTGACCGGTGCCGCCAAGGAGCGCATCGGCGACGCGACGAACAACGAGCGCCTACGGGCCGAGGGAAGCACGCAGCAGACCGAGGCGCGGGCCCGTCAGGCGGGCGAGCACGCCAAGGACGCCGGTCGGGACGTGCGGGACGCGTTCACGAAGTGACCGTCGCCCGGTAGCTCGAACGGACCGAGGGGGTCCCGGCAGTTGCCGGGACCCCCTCGGTCATGAACTTTCGGGTGCCGCCCGAACCCCACCACTGTCGTCGAGTCGAGAGCCGCAACTGCATGATCGACGAGCGGGGTGCGGGAGGTGCGTCAGTCGTCGACGCGGTGGGTGGTCCACCACGCCTGCCCGGCCTCGGGCAGGGTGTCGATCGGGTCGTAGTAGGCGTACCGCTTGTCCAGCGCCTCCAGGTCGGTCTGCTCGATGGAGGTGCGGTAGTTCTTCGTCCAGTACGAGATGCCGCGTTCGCGGTCGTACTCGGTGAGCATGTGCACCCAGCGCTTGCCGACGAAGGGGACGTCGCAGACGATCCGTGGGGTGGCGTAGCCGGGCAGGTAGCCCATGATGTCGTGCTGGAGCTGCTGGGCGTGCCAGACCGGGACCCGCCAGTGTTCGGCGTTGGGGATCATGTCGCACATGTAGAAGTAGTACGGCAGGATTCCGGCCTCGCCCTGGAGCGCGAAGCAGAGGTCGAGCAGGTCGGGTGCGGTGGCGTTGACGCCGCGCATGAGGACGCCCTGGTTGCGGACGTCGCGGACGCCGACGTCGAGGGCGGTCTGGGCGGCCCGGGCGACCAGTGGGGTCAGCGACTGGGCGTGGTTGACGTGGGTGTGGATGGCGAGGTTGACGCCGCGTCGGGCGGCGGTGCGGGCGACCCGTTCGAGGCCCTCGACGACGTCGGGCTGGAGCCAGTGCTGGGGTAGGCCCATGAGGGCCTTGGTGGCGAGCCGGATGTCGCGGATGGTCTCGATCTCCAGCAGGCGCATCAGGTAGGACTCGAGGTTGCGCCAGGGGACGTTGGCGACGTCGCCGCCGGAGACGACGACGTCCCGGACCCCGGGGTGGGCCTTGAGGTAGGTGATGTGGGCGTCGTACCGGTCGACGGGCTTGAGGGTGAGCTTGAGCTTGTCGACGGCGGGGGTGGAGTTGCCGACGAGGTCCATCCGGGTGCAGTGGCCGCAGTACTGCGGGCAGGTGGAGAGCAGCTCGGCGAGGACCTTGGTGGGGTAGCGGTGGGTGAGGCCCTCGGCGACCCACATGTCGTGTTCGTGGAGTGAGTCGCGGCTGGCGTAGGGGTGGGAGGGCCAGTCGGTGCGTCGGTCGGAGGCGACGGGGATCATGTAGCGCCGGATGGGGTCGGCGAGGAACGCCTCGGTGGTCATCGGGGCGAACGGGACCATGGTGTTGAGCATCTGGGGCGGCACCAGCATGGACATGGTGGCCAGGGCGTGCTGGTCGGCGGTGAGGTCGGCGTAGAAGCTTTCGTCGACGGTGTCGCCGAGGACGGTGCGGAGCTGCTTGATGTTCTTGACGCAGTTGACGCGTTGCCACTGGGCGGATTCCCACTGGTCGCGGGTGACGTGGCGCCAGCCGGGGAAGCGGGTCCAGTCGGGTTCGACGAGTGGGGCGCGGCGGTATTCGTAGGGCTGGCCGGCGGCTGGTGGCGCGACCGGGGTGGGACGGGTGGCCGTCGCCAGCGGTTGTGTCGGTGTCACGAACCCTCCTCGGTGCGGTCGGTGCTGCCAGCGGCCCCGAAGGCTACTGGAAAATCTGCGGTCGAGAAATTAGTCTGCCGTAAGTTTTCCCGCTACGCGAGCCCCTGGCCGGGGGTTCGGGCGGTTGCACAGGGGGAGGGGTGCCGTGACGTCACCGGTTGGTCTGCATCGCGTCGTGGAGCCGGCGGGGGTGCTGCCGCAGGCGGCGTGGCGGTTGGACGCCGCGCGGGAGATCGCGCCGAACGAGGTGCGGATCCGGGTGGAGCGGTTGAATCTGGACGCGGCGAGTTTCCGACAGTTGTCGGAGAAGCACGGTGGTGACGGGGAGAAGGTCCGCGCCGAGGTTCTGGAGATCATTTCCCAGCGGGGGAAGATGCAGAATCCGGTGACCGGGTCGGGTGGGATGTTGATCGGCACGGTCGAGGAGGCGGGGCGGCGGTCGCCGTTGGGGTTGCGGTCGGGGGACCGGGTGGCGACGTTGGTGTCGTTGACGTTGACGCCGTTGGTGGTGACCGACGGGTTGGCCCGCTGGGACGGGCGTAGTGAGCAGGTGCCGTGTGACGGGTGGGCGATCCTGTTCGCGCGGTCGATCGCGGCGGTGTTGCCGGCGGATCTGGATCCGGAGTTGTCCCTCGCGGTGCTGGACGTGTGTGGTGCGCCGGCGTTGACGGCGCGGGTGGTGGCCGAGCAGGTGGCGCGGCGGGAGCGGGACGGTGATCCGCGGCCGGTGACGGTGGCGGTGGTGGGGGGCGCGGGGAAGAGCGGTTCGTTGTCGCTGGCGGCGGCGCGGCGGGCGGGTGCCGGCCGTACGGTCGGGGTGGTGCCGGTGGTGGCGGAGCGGGACGCGTTGGTGGCGTCGGGGTTGGCCACGGAGGTGGCGTTGGCCGACGCGCGGGATCCGGTGGCGTTGTCGTCGGCGGTGACCACGGCGTTGGGGGTGCCGGCGGACGTGACGGTGGTGTGCGTGGACGTGCCGGGGTGTGAGCACGGGGCGGTGCTGGCGACGGCGGACGGTGGCACGGTGGTGTTCTTCTCGATGGCGACGAGTTTCGCGGCGGCGGCGTTGGGGGCGGAGGGTCTGGCCGCGGACGTGACGATGCTGGTGGGGAACGGGTACGTGCCGGGTCACGCGGAGTTGGCGTTGGATCTGGTGCGGTCGGAGCCGGGGGTGCGGGGGCTGTTCGCGGCGCGGTTGGCGGCAGGATAGGGCCATGACGAACCCCTCGACGTTGTACCGCGGTGGTGTGCTGCACTGTCCGGCGGATCCTGGCGCGTCGGCGCTGCTGGTGCGGGACGGGCGGATCGCCTGGTTGGGGTCGGCGGCGGAGGCGCCGTCGGCGGACCGGGTGGTGGACCTGGACGGGGCGTTGGTGACGCCGGCGTTCGTGGACGCGCATGTGCACGCGACGGACACGGGTCTGGTGTTGTCGGGGTTGGATCTGTCGGGGGCGCGGTCGGCGGGTGGGGTGTTGGACGCGGTGGCGTCCTTCGCCGCGGGTCTGCCGGGTGACGCGGTGGTGTTGGGGCACGGCTGGGACGAGTCGGCCTGGTCGGATGCGGTGTTGCCGGACGCGGTGGCGTTGGACCGGGCGGCGGGTGGTCGTCGGGTGTATCTGTCGCAGGCGTCGATCCATTCGGCGTTGGTGTCGCAGGCGATGCTGGCGGCGTGTCCGGAGGTGGTGTCGGCGGCGGGGTTCGACGCGTCGGGTTGGGTGCGTCGGGATGCGCATCATGTGGTGCGGGCGGCGGCGTTCGCGTCGGTGTCGCGGGCGCAGCGGGTGGCGGCGCAGCGGGCGGCGTTGGCGCATGCGGCGTCGTTGGGGATCGCGGCGGTGCACGAGTGTGGTGGTCCGGAGATCTCCGACGAGGAGGATTTCACGGGTCTGTTGGCGTTGTCGGGTGCCGGTGTGCCGGAGGTGTACGGGTACTGGGGTGAGTTGGGTGGTGCGGCGCGGGCCCGGGAGTTGGGGGCGGTGGGTGCCGGGGGTGACCTGTTCGCGGACGGGGCGTTGGGGTCGCGGACGGCGTTCGTGTCGGAGCCGTACCGGGATTCGCGGTCGGGGTCGTGTGGGCACGGGTATCTGACGGTGGAGCAGGTGCGTGACCATTTGTTGGACTGTGCGGCGCACGGGTTGCAGGGTGGGTTCCACGCGATCGGTGACGCGGCGATCGGCACGGTGTTGGCGGGGTTCGCGGGGGCTGCGGAGCGGTTGGGCGTGGACCGGTTGCGGGCGGCGCGGCACCGGGTGGAGCACGCGGAGATCATGAGTCGGCGGTTGATCGCGGGGTTCGTGGAGTTCGGGATCGTGGCGTCGATGCAGCCGGCGTTCGACCGGTTGTGGGGTGGCGCGGGGCGGATGTACGAGTCGCGGCTGGGGTTGGACCGGTCGTTGGCGTCGAATCCGATGGGGGCGATGCATTCGGTGGGGGTGGCGTTGGCGTTCGGGTCGGATTCGCCGGTGACGCCGTTGGATCCGTGGGGGTCGGTGCGGGCGGCGGTGGCGCATCACAATCCGGCGCAGCGGATGAGTGTGCGGGCGGCGTTCGCGGCGCACTCGCGGGGTGGTTGGCGGGCGGTGCATCTGGACAGTGAGGGTGTGTTGGCGTTGGGTGCGCCGGCGACGTTCGCGGTGTGGTCGACGCCGGCGGGGGTGGACCGGGGGTTGCCGGTGCTGGTGGCGGCGGATCCGGAGGTGCGGGGGCCGGGGGATCCGACGCCGTTGCCGGTGTGTCGGCGCACGGTGCTGCGCGGCGAGGTGATCTATGAGGAAGGGTCGTCGTGACGGGAAAGCTTGACCTCGATCCTCGGTTGGTGGCGCGGGCGCGGGAGTTGGCGCGTCGGGCGGGGCAGCCGGTGGTGGAGTTGGCGCGTGGCCACACGACGGTGTCGGTGGAGCGGGCGGTGTTGCGGCTGGCGGGGGTGTCGGGCGCGGATCCGGACGGTATTCCGTGGGTGAACCGGCTGGTGGACGCGGTGGTCGCGGACGTGGGGCTGGGGCACGGGGTGGCGGTGCCGGTGTTCGAGGCGATGGCGCGGGAGCAGATCGCGGATGTGACGTTGCTGGCGCAGAAGGCGGCGGCGGGGTCGGTGCGGTTCGTGGTGCCGTCGGGTAGGGCGGCGGGTGCGGCGCGGCGGTCGGCGCGGAAGGCGGTCGCTGCGGGAATCCGGGTCGTCGACCGGCGGCGCGCCGAGCGGGACCGGTTGGTCAAGCGGTTCGGGGATGCGCCGCGGCGGCCGTGGGTGTATCTGATCGTGGCGACGGGGGACATCTACGAGGACATTCCGCAGGCGCAGGCGGCGGCGCGGGCGGGTGCGGACGTGATCGCGGTGATCCGGTCGACGGGGCAGTCGTTGTTGGACTATGTGCCGGAGGGGGCGACGCGGGAGGGGTTCGCGGGGACGTACGCGACGCAGGAGAATTTCCGGTTGATGCGGGCGGCGTTGGATGAGTCGTCGCGGGAGTTGGGCCGGTATGTGCGGTTGACGAATTACGCGTCGGGGTTGTGCATGCCGGAGATGGCGACTCTTGCCGGCCTGGAGCGGCTGGACATGATGTTGAACGATTCGATGTACGGGATTCTGTTCCGGGACATCAATCCGATTCGGACGTTCGTGGATCAGCGGTTCTCGCGGCAGGTGCACGCGCGGGCGGGGATCATCATCAACACCGGTGAGGACAACTACCTGACCACGGCGGACGCGGTGGACGAGGCGCACACGGTGACGGTGTCGCAGCTGCTGAACGAGTTCTTCGCGCACGAGGCGGGGTTGGCGGACTGGCAGTTGGGGTTGGGGCACGCGTTCGAGATCAATCCGGATGTGCCGGAGTCGTTCCGGTTGGAGTTGGCGCACGCGTTGTTGGCGCGGGAGTTGTTTCCGGACGCGCCGTTGAAGTGGATGCCGCCGACGAAGCACATGACCGGTGACGTGTTCCGGGGGAACCTGTTGGACGGGTTCTTCAATCTGGTGGGTGCGATGACGGGGCAGGGGATCCTGCTGGTGGGGATGATGACCGAGGCGGTGGTGACGCCGTGGTTGTCGGACCGGGACATCGCCCTGCAGAACGTCCGGTACGTCCTCGGGGCGGCCGGTGGGCTGCACGAGGATTTCGTGCCGGCGTCGGGTGGGTTCATTCAGCAGCGGGCCAACCGGGTGCTCGGTGAGGCGGTGGATCTGCTGGAGCGGATCGGGGAGCAGTCGTTGTTGACGGCGATCGCCGAGGGCACGTTCGGGATCATGCGGCGTCCGGCGGACCGGGGTAAGGGTCTGGACGGGGTGGCGGCGCACGAGGCGGACTACTACAACCCGGCGACGGACATCCTGGAGCAGCCGGCATGAGCGGGAAGACGGTCGTGCGGCCGTACGGGGACACCACCGGTGACGGGATGGTGCAGGTGTCGTTCACGTTGCCGGTGCCGCACGACAAGCGCGGCGAGGGCGCGGCGGTGCAGTTGGCGAACAAGATGGGCATCGATCCGGCGATGCTGGTGCACGCGAAGCAGATGGGTGACGGGTTCACGTTCTTCGTGGTGTACGGGCGGGTGAACCATCTGGTGGACGTGTCGGCGGTGCAGGTGGTGGAGCGGGACTTTCCGTTGTTGTCGGCGCGGGAGGTGAACGCGGTGGTGAAGCGGCGGTTGCGGCGGAAGTTGTCGGTGGTGGGGGCGTGTATCGGCACGGACGCGCACACGGTGGGCATCGACGCGATCCTGAACGTGAAGGGCATCGCGGGGGAGAAGGGCCTGGAGTACTACCGGGAGTTGAAGGTCACCAATCTGGGTGCGCAGGTGAGTGTGCCGGAGCTGGTGGAGGCGGCGCGGGTGGAGCGGGCGGATGCGGTGCTGGTGTCGCAGGTGGTGACGCAGCGGGACGCGCATCTGCACAACACGCGGGAGATGACGGCGGCGTTCCGGGAGGCGATGCCGGCGGGGCGGCGTCCGCTGCTGGTGGTGGGTGGGCCGCGGTTCGACGAGACGATGGCCGCCGAGTTGGGTGTGGATCGGATCTTCGGGCGGGGCACCACGCCGGGTGAGGTGGCGAGTTATCTGGTGCACGCGTTGGTGACGAGCAGGGGGGCGGGAGCATGAGTGATTCGCGGGTCGGGTTGACGGTCACGCACCGCCGGTATGTGCCGTACGCGCATGCCCACTACGCGGGGAACCTGGTGGACGGGGCGTACGCGTTGGGGTTGTTCGGGGACGTGGCGACGGAGGTGTGTATCCGCACGGACGGCGACGAGGGGTTGTTCGCGTCGTATTCGGATGTGCAGTTCCGGGCGCCGATGCGGGCGGGGGACGTGCTGGAGGTGTCGGCGACGGTGACCCGGGTGGGGACGCGGAGCCGGACGATCGACTTCGAGGCGCGGGTGGTGTGTCGGGGGCGCCCGGAGCGGGGTGAGTCGGCGGCGGAGGTCCTGGCGGAGCCGGTGGTGGCGGTGACGGCGACGGGCACGGTGGTCGTGCCGGCGGCGGCGTGAGTCTGGCGGTCTGCGCCGACGTCGGTTCCACGTGGACGAAGGTCGGGGTGGTGGACCTCGACGGCGGGCTGCTGGTGGGGTCGGCGGCGGCGCCGACGACGGTGGGCACGGATGTGCTGCACGGTCTGGACGCGGCGGTGGCGGCGGCCACCGCCGGGCTGGACGGTGCGGGGCGTGCGCCGTGGTATGTGTGTTCGTCGGCCGGTGGTGGGTTGCGGCTGGCGGTGGTGGGCTACGAGCCTCTCGTGACGGCGCAGGCGGGCCGGCGGGTGGGGTTGTCGGCGGGCGCGCACGTGGTGCACGTGGCGGCGGGGCGGCTCGGCGGGGCGGACGTGTCGGCGTTGCGGGCGGCCCGCCCGGACGTGGTGCTGCTGGTGGGTGGCACCGACGGTGGGGACGCGGACACGGTGACCCACAACGCGACGCGGTTGGCGCGGGCGCGGTGGCGGGTGCCGGTGGTGGTGGCCGGGAACGTCGATGTGCGCGACGAGGTGTGTGCGCTGCTGGCCGGGGCGGGGGTGCCGGTGACGGCGGCGGAGAACGTGCTGCCGCGCATCGGGGTGCTGGCGCCGTCGTCGGCGCGGGCGGCGATCCGGGAGGTGTTCCTGCGGCACGTGATCGGCGGGAAACGTCTGTCGCGGGGGCCGCGGTTCGCGCGGCTGGTGCGGGCGGCCACTCCGGACGCGGTGTTGACGGGGGTGGAGGTCCTCGCTGACACGGTCGGCGGTGACCTGGTGGTGGTGGACGTCGGTGGGGCCACCACGGACGTGTACTCGGTGTTGACGCCGGACGAGCGGGCCGACGGGCCGGGTCGGGAGGTGGCGGGGTCGCTGTGGCGGGCGCGGACCGTCGAGGGGGACCTGGGGATGCGGTGGAGCGCTCCGGGGGTGGTGCGGGCGGCGGTGGAGGAGCGGCTGCTCGACGCGGCGGGGCAGGAGGAGTTGACGGCGGTGGCCGCGTTGCGGGCCGCCGATCCGGGGTTCGTGCCGTCCTCGCCCGGGGAGCGGGCGGTGGAGGGGCGGATCGCGGCGCTGGCGGCGACGGTGGCGGTGCGTCGGCACGCGCGGGGCGCGGCGACGGGGGAACGGTCGGGGCGGGATCTGCGGGGCGTGCGGCTGCTGGTCGGTTCGGGTGGGGTGTTGCGGCATGCGTCGGCGGCGGAGGCGGCCGGGGTGTTGGCGGCGGTGTTGGGTGACCACGCGGGCGGGTGGGCGGTGCCGAGGGCGGCGCGGGCCGTGGTGGACGCCTCGTACGTGCTGGCCGCGGCGGGGTTGCTGGCGGCTGATCATCCGCAGGTGGCGCGGGCGGTGCTGGGGGCGCATCTGGGGTGACCGGGTCGCCCCCGGTGACAGCTCCGCACCGGGGGCGACGTCGCGGGTCAGAGCGAACCGCGCCGCCACGGGCCGGTGATGGCGAAGGTGATGCCGGGGCTCTGCGCGTTGACGAACAGCCAGTTGCCGTTCTTCGGTTCGAAGGTGGATCCGCACCATTCGGAGCCGGAGTAGTCGCCGGGGGCGACGGTCTTGCCGGGGACGCCGCCGGTGGGGACGACGACCTGGTTGAGGGCGAACGGGAAGATCTCCCCGTCGGTGGTGAGGCCGTGCAGGTATTCGCCGGAGCTGCCGTCCTCGCAGAGGACGATGCCGCCGCGGGGGCTGACGCAGATGTTGTCGGGGTTGTTGAGGATGGCCGCGTCGGGGGAGGCGAACAGCACCCGCATCCGCTCGGTGGTCGGGTCGTACTCGAAGACCTGGCCCTGGCCGGCGGGGCCACCGCTGGTGGAGACGATGTAGACGCGGTCGTTGCCGTACCAGGCGCCTTCGAGGCGGCGGAACGCGGCGCCGCCGAGGGCGATGCCCTGCCGTACGCAGCTGGTCTCGCCGGGGCCGGGGTCGGGGTTGCCGATGGTGACCCAGGTGAGGTTGTCGTAGCGGGTGTCGGTGCCGTCGCCGTAGGTGGAGTACGACGAGCCGTCGGGGGTGGGGATGACGAGCATCTGCAGGGTGCCGCCGGCGGCCAGGTTCCCCCGGGTGGTGGGCAGGTACCGGTAGAGGCCGGAGGGGGTGGCGTCCTCGGTGAGGTAGACGATGCCGGTGCGGGGGTCGACGGCGACGGCTTCGTGGCTGAAGCGGCCCATGTCCGTCAGGGGCCGCGGGTCGCCCTTGCCGGTGTGGGGGACTTCGAACACGTAGCCGTGGCGGGTGCCGTCGGGGCCGAGTTCGGTGGTTTCCTCGCAGGTCAGCCAGGTGCCCCAGGGGGTGGGTCCGCCGGCGCAGTTGCGGATGGTGCCGCCGAGGCTGGCCCAGGAGCCGGTGAACTGTCCGGCGTCGGGGTCGAACACGAGGGTGGTGGTGCCGCCGGTGGCGGCCGGGTTGTAGGCGGGGGTGGTGAACGCGCTGCCGTAGCCGCCGCGTTCGTGGTTGCGGACGAGGGCGACGGTGCCGTCGGCGCGGCGGAACGCGGCCATGCCGTCGTGGGAGCCGGGGGTGCGCAGCCCGTCGGTCATCAGGTCGCCGGTCCAGCCGTAGCTGAGGTATTCGAAGCCGCGGGGCAGGCGCAGCAGTTCCAGGCCGGTGCTCTGGTCGCGGGTGGGGTGCAGCGGTCCGTAGTCGGGGCTGGCGGGGAGCTTGGCCAGTGGGGCGGCGCCGGCGGTGCGGGCGCCGAGGGCGTCGAGCGGGCCGAGCGCGGCCAACGCGGCGGCGGTCACGGAGCCACGCAGGACGCCACGGCGGGTCGGTTGGGTTGCCATCACGGCTACCTCCTGGGTTGAGGGGGGCGGTGCGCCGCTGACGGTAGGCCGCGGTGAGCTGGGCTTTCATCGGACGGGACGTGAATCTTGTCGGAACGTCGGGCGTGGGTGCGCGGTGCCGGCCACCGGCCGGTCGGGCGACGCGCCGGGGGCGACACGCCGTGCCGGGGCACACGACTGGCCGGGGCGGGTTGACAGTGCCCGGGGGGTGGCACGTACCGTCTTTGAGTCCTACTACGGGGAAGCGGCTGTTGTTCGCTTCGTCCCTTCGTCCGCTGGCCGAGCGACCAGATGGGTTGCGGCGGCCAGGTCCAGCGGGCGGGGGTCGGCGGGGCGGCGCGAACCGGCCGCGGTTACCGGTGTACGGGCAGGGTGAGGTGCACGGCCAGTAGACAACGGCCCGGCGGGGGCAGCCAGTCCACCGCCCGGTCGGTCCGAAGGTCGGCGTGCCTGGCTCTCGCCCCACCGGCCGGGGAGGGCCTGGGAGCATCGGGGCGCGGCAGTAGCCGCGCCCCGATTTTCGTGTGTCCCCGGGGTCAGCGTGGCGACGGGCGGGCGCGGACGTGGAGCCGTTCGCCCTGGGGTCCGTACAGGTTCAGGATCTCCGCCGGGTGCGGGTCGGGGTTGGCGACGGCGTGCGGCACCCGGGTGTCGAACTCGGCGACCTCTCCGGGGGTGAGGATGAGGTCGTGGTCGCCGAGGATCAGTCGGACCCGCCCGGAGAGCACGTAAAGCCACTCGTAGCCCTCGTGGGTGTTGGGTTGCGGGTCGGCGGGGGTGTGCGGCGGGATGATCTGTTTGAACGCCTGGAGGCCGCCGGGGCGGCGGGTCAGGGGCAGGAACGTCATGCCGTTGCGCACGATCGGGCGGGGGTGCACGCGCGGGTCGGCGGTGGGGGCGGCGCCGACGAGGTCGTCGAGGGGCACCTGGTGGGCGCGGGCCAGGGGGAGCAGCAGTTCCAGGGTGGGGCGGCGCTGTCCGGATTCCAGGCGGGACAGGGTGCTGACGGAGATGCCGGTGGTCTGCGCCAGTTGGGTGAGGGTGGTGCCGCGTCGGGTGCGCAGGGCCCGGAGTCGGGCGCCGACGCCGGCCAGGACCGTCGCCTCGTCGTCGTTTGCCATAACAGCAAGGATAGTTGCCGTCGGCGGGCGGGTGGCGCACCGTGGGGGTCGACGGACGACGAGACAGGGGCGTGTGATGGACGACAGGTACGACGTGGTGGTCATCGGTGGCGGCGCGGCCGGACTCGCCGGCGCGGTGGCCCTGGCCCGGGCCCGCCGGTCGGTGCTGGTCATCGACGCGGGCGAGCCCCGCAACGCCTCCGCCGGCGGGGTGCACAACCACCTGGGCCGCGAGGGCAGCCCCCCGGCGGAGCTGCTCGCGTCGGCCCGCGCCGACGTCACCGGCTACGGCGGGCACCTCGTCGACGCGACGGTCACCACCGTCGGCCGCGACGACGACGGATTCCGGGTCGACCTGGCCGACGGGCGGGACGTGCGGGCACGGCGGCTGCTGGTGGCCACCGGCGGCGTGGACGCGCTGCCCGACGTGCCCGGCCTGGCGCAGCGGTGGGGACGGGACGTGCTGCACTGCCCGTACTGCCACGGCTGGGAGGTCCGTGACCGGCGCGTCGGGGTCCTCGCCGACGGGCCGCTGGGGGTGCGGCAGGCCCTGCTGTGGCGGCAGTGGAGCGACCAGGTGCTGCTGCTGCGGCACCACGGTGACGCGCCCGACCCGACGCAGGCCGAGCAGCTCGCCGCGCGGGCCGTCACCGTCGTCGACGGGCCGGTCACCGGCCTGGTCGTCGACGACGACCAGCTCACCGGGGTCCGTCTCGCCGACGGGAGCCTGGTGCGGGTCGACGCGCTCGTGGTGGCGTCCCGGCTGGCCGCCCGCGCCGACATGCTCGCCCCGCTCGGTCTGCGGCCGGTCGACGTCGAGCACGAGGGGCAGCTCGTCGGCACCCGGATCCCCGCCGACGCGTTCGGCGCCACCGACGTGCCCGGCGTGTGGGTGGCCGGTAACGCCACCGCCGTGGCCGCGACGGTCGTCGTGTCCGCCGCGCAGGGCGTGACCGCCGCCGGGGCGATCAACGCCGACCTGGTCGCCGAGGACACCGCCCACGCGGTCGCCGCGTACCGGCACGACCTGGCGACCATGTTCGAGCAGGACGCCTGGGAGGACCGCTACCGGTCCCGGTCGGCGGTGTGGAGCGGCAACCCCAACCCGCAGTTGGTCGCCGAGGCCGCTGACCTGCCGGCCGGGCGGGCCCTCGACGTCGGCTGCGGGGAGGGCGCCGACACGGTGTGGCTGGCCCGGCGCGGCTGGCGGGTCACGGGCGTGGACATCGCCCCCACCGCGGTGGAACGCGCCGCCGCGCACGCCGCCGACGCCGGGGTCGCCGACCGGGTCACCACCCGGCAGGCCGACGTGCGGGTCGACGCGCCCGAGCCGGGCGCC
This sequence comes from Micromonospora sp. NBRC 101691, assembly GCF_030269285.1. Lineage (NCBI taxonomy): Bacteria > Bacillati > Actinomycetota > Actinomycetes > Micromonosporales > Micromonosporaceae > Micromonospora > Micromonospora sp. NBRC 101691. The sequence continues at coordinate 103,241 of NZ_BSTB01000012.1, read as the reverse complement.
TACGACCTGGTGTCGGCGCAGTTCATGCACCTGCCGTCCGGGCAGTGGCGGGACCTCGTGGCCCGGCTGGCCGACGCGGTGGCCCCCGGCGGCACCCTGCTGCTGGTCGGCCACCACCCCCTCGACCTGCGCACCACGGCCCGGCGGATGCACTTCCCCGACCTGATGTTCACCGCCGAGCAGGCCGCCGACCTGCTCGACACGGCCCGCTGGCAGGTCCGTGTCGCGCAGACCCGGCCCCGCGCCGCCGTCGACCCCGACGGCCGGGACGTCACCGTCCACGACGCCGTCCTGGTCGCCCGTCGGCTGCCCTGAGGCGTCCCGCCGGCGGACGGGTAGCCTTCAACGCTGTGATCCGAGGTGAGGTGCCGGTGAAGACGCTTGACGAGGTACGCCCCGCCGACGCCGGCACGCCGCCGCCCCGTCCGCTGCCCCTGCCGGTCGCGGCCGGACTGGCGGTGGTGGCCGGGCTGGCGCTGCTGCTGGCGTTCCCCCCGTACGGGTGGTGGCTCCTCGCCGTGGTCGGCGTGGCGGCGCTCGCCGCGGCGACGCACCGCCGTCGGGTCCGCGCCGGCGCCGCCCTGGGGTTCGTCACCGGGGTGACGCTGTTCGCGCCGCTGCTGGCCTGGACGAACCTGCACACCGGCTACCTGCCGTGGGTGCTGCTGAGCCTATCCCAGGCCGCCTACCTGGCGTTGCTCGGCGCGGCAGGCGCGTACGTGTCGCCGCTGGTCGACCGGCACCGGGCGGTGTGGCCGGCGGTGACCGGGCTGCTGTGGGTGGGGCAGGAGGCGCTGCGCGACCGGACCCCGTTCGGTGGGTTCCCGTGGGGGCGGTTGGCGTTCAGTCAGGGCGACTCGCCGCTGCTGCGGCTGGCCGTGCTCGGCGGCGCCCCGCTGGTCACCTTCGCCGTGGCGCTCTCCGGTGGGCTGCTGCTGACGTGGCTGTGGCGGCGGCCGTGGCAGCGGCCCCGTCCGTCGGCCCTGCTGCCGGCCGTCGGGCTGGTCGCCGTGCTCGCCGTCGCGCTGGCCGCGCCGGTGGGGCTGCGCGGCGGCGACGAGCGGATCACCGTGGCGATCGTGCAGGGCAACGTGCCGCGTCTCGGTCTGGACTTCAACGCCCAACGGCAGGCGGTGCTGAACAACCACGTCGAGGCGACCCTGGACCTGGCCCGTCAGGTCACCGCCGGGCAGGCCCGCCGACCCGACCTGGTGGTGTGGCCGGAGAACTCCAGCGACATCGACCCGCTGCGGGACACCACCGCCGGGGCGCGGATCTCCCGGGCCGCCGACGCGATCGGCGCGCCGATCCTCGTCGGCGCGGTGCTGCGGGGCCCCGGCGAGGGGCAGGTGCGCAACGCGGGGCTGCTGTGGCGGCCCGGCAGCGGCCCCGACACCGGACAGCTGTACACCAAACGGCATCCGGTGCCGTTCGCCGAGTACGTGCCCATGCGGGACCTGGCGCGGATGGTCAGCAAGCAGGTCGACCGGGTCCGGGCGGACTTCGTGCCCGGTGACACGCCGGGGGTGCTGGACACCGGCGACGCGGTCCTCGGCGACGTGATCTGCTTCGAGGTCGCCTACGACGGGCTGGTCCGCGACACCGTCACCGGTGGCGCGCAACTGCTGGTGGTGCAGACCAACAACGCCACGTTCGACGAGTCGGAGGCGTTGCAGCAGATGGCGATGGTCCGGTTGCGGGCCGTCGAGCACGGCCGCGACGCGTTGATGGCCTCCACGGTCGGGGTGTCCGGGTTCGTCTCCCCCGACGGGCGGGTAGACGGGGCGACCGGGTTCAACACCGGCGCGGTGGTGGTCCGGCAGATGCGGCTCGGTGACGGGCTGACCCCCGCCACCCGGCTGGGGGTGTGGCCGGAGGTGCTGCTGCTGGTGGCCGCCGGCCTCGTCCTGGCCGGCGCGACGGTGCGGCGTCGCCGACCGGTGACGGCACCCGGGTAGCAGGCACGACGGTCGGCCCCGCCCGGGGCCGACGCGACCGGGGGAGGTCCAGGTGGGCGAGCAGACCGGCCGGACGGCCGGAGGTCCGGATGTGGTGGGGCGGGTGCTGGTGGTGGTGCCCACCTACAACGAAGCCGACAACCTCGCCGGGATCGTCGACCGGGTCCACCGGCACGCGCCCGCCGTGGACGTGCTGGTCGCCGACGACAACAGCCCCGACGGCACCGGGGCGGTCGCCGACGGTCTGGCCCGCGTCGACGACCGGGTGCACGTGCTGCACCGCGACGGCAAGGACGGGCTCGGCGCGGCGTACCTGGCGGGGTTCGCGTGGGCGCGGCGGCGCGGCTACGACGCGGTGGTGGAGATGGACGCCGACGGGTCGCACGCCCCGGAGGACCTGCCGGCGCTGCTGCACGCCGCCCGGGACGCCGACGTGGTCATCGGGTCCCGGTGGCAGCGCGGCGCGCGGGTGCTGAACTGGCCGTGGCGGCGGCTGCTGCTGTCCCGGGGCGGCAACTGGTACGCCCGGTGGGCCCTCGGCGTTCCGGTGTCCGACGCCACCGGCGGGTACCGGGTGTACCGGCTGCGGGCCCTGGACGCCGTCGACCTGGACGGGGTGTCCTCGCGGGGCTACTCGTTCCAGGTGGAGCTGTCCCGGCTGCTGCACCGGGCCGGGGCGCGGATGGTGGAGGTGCCGATCACGTTCGCCGAGCGGGAACGCGGGTCCAGCAAGATGAGCCCGTGGATCGTGCTGGAGGCGCTGTGGCGGATCACCCTGTGGGGGTTGCAGGACCGGCGGTGGGGACGACGCCGGCCGGTCGCCGGCCGGTGGCCGTGACCGGGGCCCGTGGCATCCTTGACCAGGACAGCGTCGCCGAGGCCGGATGAGGTGTGATGCGCCGGACGTGGAGGTTCGTACCGCTGGGGTTGCTGGCCGGGTTGGTCGCCGAGGTGGCGGTGTTCGTGCTGGTCGGCCAGGCGATCGGGTTCGCCTGGGCGGTGCTGGTGGTGTTCGCCGCGTCCCTGGCGGGTCTGCTGCTGCTGCGCCGGGAGGGCATGCGCGCGTGGCGGGGTTTCCGGGTCAGTGTCGAGTCGCAGCAGCCGCCGGGCCGGCAGCTGACCGACGGGCTCGTCGGTCTGGTCGGCGCGTTGCTGCTGGCCGTGCCGGGCCTGGTCAGTGGCGCGGTGGGGCTGGCGTTGCTGGCGCCGCCGCTGCGTCGGCTCGCCGGGGCGGGCGTGCAGCGGGCCACGGAGCGGCGGGTGTCGTCGATGGTCGCCGGTGACCTGTTCGGTCCCCGCCGGGTGCGGGTGTACCGGGGGGCGACGCAGCCGACCACCGAACCGGGTCCGCCGCCTCAGCAGCCCCGGCCGGCCGACCCGGCCGCCGCGATCGAGGGGGAGATCGTCGAACCGGGCCGGTGAGGCCCCGTGGCATACGACGAGCCCCCGGGACGGATGTCGTCCCGGGGGCTCGTCGTGGTCGGTGGGTCAGGCGCGACCGCGGCGGGTGCGGACCTCCTGGAGCCGCTCGGCGAGGATGTCCTCCAGCTCGGCGATGGACCGCCGCTCCAGCAGCATGTCCCAGTGGGTGCGCGGCGGCTTGGCCTTCTTCTGCTCGGGCTCGCTGCCGTCGACCAGCCGGGCGACGCTGCCGTCGAACTTGCACTCCCAGGTCGTCGGGACCTCGGCGTCGACGGCGAACGGCACCTCGAACTGGTGACCCTTGGCGCAGAGGTACTCGCGGGTCTGACGCGGCGCGAGCTCCGTGTTGCGGTCGGACTCGTAGCTGACCGCGCCCAGACGGCTGCCGCGCAGCATACGCTCGCCCATGTTCGACTTCCCCTCGTTGGTGGTGCTGGTCTTCTCGGTGTAACGGCCCGCCGTCGCCGGAGCATTCCCCGGTTACGGCGGGTGACGCGGCCACGCCTGTCGGGTGGGCCTGGCCGGACCACGCCGGTCGCCCGGCGGGACGCCCCGGCCGGGTGGGAGACGGTGGAGTGTGCTGGCTGTCACCTGTATGGTACCCGGCCGCCACCGGTGTGCCCTGACGGCGACCGGTGCGCGTGCCGGCCGGGCCCGTCAGCGCGGCGTCGCCGACCCCAGCCGGGCCAGCGCCGTGGCCAGGTCGCTGACCTGGTCGGCCAGCTGGGCGGCGCGGGTCACCGCCGCGTCCCGGTCGGTTTCGGCCGCGCGGAGCCGTACGGCCAGCTCCGCCAGGCGGGCCTCGGCGGTGGCCGCCGCCGCCCGGGCGTCCGCGGCCTTGGTGGTGAGCCGGTCCCGGTGGGCGGACAGGGCGGCGGTCTCCTCCCGGGCCCGCCCGGCCGTGGCGGCGCTCTCCGCGCGGGCGGCGTCGGCGTCGGCCCGGGCCGCCTCGGCCGACCGGGTCGCATCGACGGCGTCCCGGCGGGCCTGTTCCGCCTCGGCGCGGGCCCGGTCGGCGGCCGCGCGGTGCGTGTCGGCGTCATGGCGGGCGGCCGCCGCGTCGGCCTGTGCCCGGTCGGCGCGGGCGGCCGCTTCGGCGGCATCCCCGGTGGCCCGGTCGGCGTCGGCGCGGGCGGTGTCCCGTTCGGCGGTCAGCTCGGCGACCCGACGCCGTTCGGTGTCCCGTTCCGCGCGGACGGTCCGCAGGTCGTGGCGGGCCGCGTCCCGGTCCCGTTCGGCCTGCACCCGCAGCGCCTCGGCGGCGCTGGCCGTCCGCTGCGCGGTGTCGCGGGCCGTCTCCGCGTCCGCCGCCCGGGCGACGGCCCGCGCGGTGTCCTCGGCGTGCCGGGCCGCGTCGGCGCGGGCGGTGTCCCGCTCGGCGACGGCGTCCTGGGCGGCCCGGCGGGCGGCCACCGCGGCGGCCCGCGCGTCCTCGGCGGCCCGGCGGGCCTCGTCCCGTTCGGTGTGGGCCTGCGCCACCTGACCGGCGGCCTCCGCGCGGACCTGGGCGAGCTGCCGTTCCACCCCGACCGGGGACAGCTCGGCGTGCAGGGACTCGCTCAGGGACTCCACGAGCTGGTCGAGCCGGTCCACCGCCTCCCAGGTCCGGGCCACCTGCCCGGCCAGACCGGGGGCGTTGCGGTGCCGCATCCGGCTGTTGCGGGACGCCCGCTGGCAGGCGCCGTCGTTGTCACGGCAGTACCGGAACGGGCGGCCCGCGCCGGCGCGTTGCGGCACGTCACGTCCGCAGTGCGCGCAGGGACGGGTGTCGACGGGGGTGGCCTGCTCGTCCATCGAGGGCGAAGTCTAGGCCACCGTCGGGCGGCGCCCGGCCGCCGTCCGGGCCGGCGGGGTGGGAACACGGCCCGCCGGTGGGGCATCCTGGTGGCAGGGCGGCCGACGACACGGGGGAGGTTCCGGCATGACCTACGCGTGGGAGGCGGCGGTCGAGGCGCAGATCCGCGCCGCCGTGGAACGCGGTGAGTTCGACAACCTGCCCGGCGCGGGCCGCCCCATCCCCGGCCGGGACCTGCCGTACGACGAGCAGTGGTGGATCAAGGGGCTCCTGGAGCGGGAGAAGATCCCCGCCGAGGCGCTGCTGCCCACCCCGCTGCTGCTGCGTAAACGTGCCGAGCGGCTGCCCGAGGAGGTGCGGGACCTGCCCACCGAGGCGGCGGTGCGGGCGTGCGCGAAGGAGCTGAACACGCAGATCGTGGCGTGGCTGCGCACTCCGACCGGGCCCCGGGTGGTGGTCCGGCCGGTCGACGTTGACGCGGTCGTCGGGCAGTGGCGCGCGGCCCGTGCCCGGCCGGCGCCGGCCCCCGACGTCCCTGCTGTCGGGGACGGGTCCGAGCGGCGCGCCCGGCGACGCCGCTGGTGGCGTCGCACGCCCCGGCCGTAGCGTCGGATCCCGGCCGGCCAGCCTCCGACCGGGACCAACCCTCGCCGCCGCGCTCGGACGCGCGGTGGGTTCGGCGCGCCGGACGCCCCGGTCACCCCAGGAGGACGCGCCAGCGGTCGGCGGACTCCATCCCGTCCAGGCTGACCCGCTCCAGGAACGCCCCCGCCCTGGCCAGTCGCTGCCCCACGGGATTGTCGGGGCCGGACGTCGCCGCCGCGGCCAGCGCGGCCCGTGCCGCCTCGAGCGTCTGCCGGGCACCGATCACGACCGAGTGGTACCACGCCTCGTCGTCGACGACGTAGACGTCGTGACGCCGCTGCGGATCGCGCTCACGCCGGACGTACCCGTGCCGGACCAGATAGTTGACCGCCACCGAGACGGACGCCGGGCTGACCTGCAACCTGTGGGCCAGTTGGGCGGCGGTGCGTGTGCCGTCCTCGGACAGCAGCAGGTCGACGTGCACGCGTGCCGTCATCCGGGGCAGCCCGCTGCGGACCGCCAACTCGATGATCTCCTCTCCCGCCGTGTCACCGGGCGGCCCGGCCGCCGATGGGGGAGCGGGTGTGCCACGTCGCGCCCGCTGGGCCGTCACCCGGTGCGCCCGCTGGGGCTGGTAGCCGCCGGGGCCGCCGTTGCGTCCGACCTCCCGGCTGATCGTCGAGGTCGGCCGGTCGAGCCGCCGCGCGATCTCGGCGTAGGAGAGCCCACCGGCGAGTCCGGCGGCGATGCGCTGACGGTCCTGCTGGGTCAATCGTCCTCCTGGCATTCCGCCAGCATTGCCTTCGTCGTCATTCATTGCAACGCCGCATTGCATTAGCCGTCAACGTCATTGCACCAATTTCCCGCCGCCCAGCTGGGTGAATGGCTTTCGGCTGATTGACATCCAATTCGAATGCGCCGTAGCTTTCGGGCATCGTCAAATGCCAGGAGATGAGGAATGGCGATGGGTGAACCCCTGCACACCGTCACGGCCCTGCCGACGGCACGTCGCCCCGGCTGCCCCTTCGACCCGCCGGCGGAACTGGTCGACGCCCGCCGGCACGGCCCCATCAGCCGCTACCCGTTCCCCGGCGGCGTACCCGGCTGGCTGGTCACCGGATACGACCTGGTCAGGTCGGTCCTGGCCGACCCACGGTTCAGCTCCCGCAAGGAGCTCATGCGTCACCCGACCATCGACTACGGAGACATCGAGGTCCCTCCGGCGCCACCCGGCGAGTTCCTCCTCATGGACGAACCCCGGCACAGCCGCTACCGGAAACCGCTGATGGGCAGGTTCACCGTACGGCGGATGCGGCTGCTCACCGAACGCGTCGAGCAGATCACCGCCGACCACCTGGACGCCATGGCGGCAGCCGGCCCGCCGACGGACCTGGTGACCGCGTTCGCCCGGCCCATCCCCGCCATCGTGATCTGTGAGCTGCTGGGCGTGCCGTACCAGGACCGGGGGGCGTTCCAGGACCAGGTCGACTCGTTCATGAACGGCGAGACCAGCGACGAGGACCTGTTCGCCGCCTACACGGCGACCCAGGACTACCTGGCGGAACTGGTGGCCGCCAAACGCGCGAACCCCACCGACGACGTGCTCAGCGACCTCACCGACAGCGACCTCACCGACGAGGAACTGAAGGGGATGGCCCTGATCCTGCTGGCGGCCGGACTCGACACCACCGCGAACATGCTGGCCCTCGGCACGTTCGCGCTGCTGCGCAACCCGGAACAACTGGCCGCGTTGCGCGCCGACCCCGGGCTCGCCGACGGGGCCGTGGAGGAACTGCTGCGCTACCTCAGCGTCGCCAAGACGTTCATGCGGACGGCACTGGAGGACGTCGAGGTGGGCGGCCAGACCATCCGGGCCGGCTCGCCGGTGATCCTGTCGTACCACACCGCCAACCGGGACCCCGAGCGCTTCGCCGACCCGCACGTGCTCGACCTCCGCCGGCAGGACGGCGGGCACCTCGCCTTCGGCCACGGCATCCACCAGTGCCTGGGGCAGCAGTTGGCGCGCGTCGAGCTTCGGGTCGCGTTCCCCGCGCTGGTCGACCGTTTCCCCACGCTGCGTCTGGCCGTCCCACCGGAAGAGGTCGACCTGCGCCCGGAGACCGCGGACATCTACGGGGTGAAGAGTCTCCCCGTCACCTGGGACGTGTGAGGCGGTGCGGGTCTCCGTGGACGTCGAGCGCTGCGTCGGCTCCGGGATGTGCGTGTTGACGGCCGGCGAGGTGTTCGACCAGCGTCCGCAGGACGGGAAGGCGGTCGTCCTGCGACCGGTGCCACCCGCCGACACACGGGACTCCGTCCTGGAGGCTGTCGACCGGTGCCCGGTCGCGGCGATCGTCCTGTCCACTCCCTGACTCGGACCGGAAGAACCCGGATCTTCGGGGAGAGGAATCGTTCACGTCCGACGACGAAGTGTGAGGAGATCCCCCCACTCCTGGCCACTTTCAACATATAGCGCACCGGGGGTCTTGCGGCAAGACCCGGGTCGTGGCCCAGAATCGTCGGCCGAGGCCAGCCCTGACGAGAGACCACGGATTCTCGACGTACGTGCGCACTGTCGGCGTACCGCACGAAACAGCTGGCCGGAAAATGGGGGACCCTCGTGATTGACGTGATCGTGGCCGGCGGTGGACCGACCGGACTGATGCTGGCGAGCGAGTTGCGGCTGCACGGCGTGCACGTGCTCGTGCTGGAGAAGGAGACGGCGCCGACCCCGGTTGTCCGCGCGCTCGGTCTGCACGTACGCAGCATCGAGATCCTGGACCAGCGTGGTCTGCTGGAGCGGTTCCTCGCGCACGGCCGGCAGCACCCCGTCGGTGGATTCTTCGCCGGCATCGCCAAACCCGCACCCGACGGGCTGGACACCGCGCACCCGTATGTCCTCGGCATTCCGCAGCCCACCACCGACCGCCTGCTGACCGAACACGCCGTCGACGTCGGCGTCGAGATCCGACGGGGCCGCGCACTGGTGGGGCTGACCCAGGACGACGACGGGGTGACCGCCGAGCTGGCCGACGGCACCCGGTTGCGCTCGCGCTGGCTCGTGGGCTGCGACGGCGGTCGCAGCACCGTGCGCAAGCTGCTCGGTGTCGGCTTCCCCGGCGAGCCCTCCACGGCCGACACGCTGCTCGGTGAGATGGAGGTGGCCGAGGACCCGGCGACGGTCGCCGCCGTCGTCGCGGAGGTCCGCAAGACCCAGCTGCGGTTCGGCGTCGGGCCCGTCGGTAACGGGATGAACCGCGTCGTCGTGCCTGCCGAAGGGGTGGCCGAGGACCGGTCGGTCCCACCGACCCTCGACGAGTTCAAACGGCAGCTACGGGTGTTCGCCGGCACCGACTTCGGTGTGCACTCACCGCGCTGGCTGTCCCGCTTCGGCGACGCCACCCGACAGGCCGAGCGCTACCGGGTCGGCCGGGTGCTGCTGGCCGGCGACGCGGCGCACGTCCACCCGCCGACCGGCGGGCAGGGCCTCAACCTCGGCATCCAGGACGCGTTCAACCTCGGCTGGAAGCTGGCCGCCGCGGTCGACGGCTGGGCGCCGGAGGGACTGCTGGACAGCTACCACACCGAACGGCATCCGGTCGCCGCCGACGTGCTGGTGAACACCCGCGCGCAGATGGAGCTGACGTCCACCGCGCCGGGCGCCCAGGCGGTGCGCCGGCTGCTGTCGGAGCTGATGGACTTCGAGGACGTGAACCGGCACCTGGTCGAGAAGATCACCGCGATCGGGATCCGCTACGACGTCGGCGCCGGCCACGAACTGCTCGGCCGGCGGATGCGGGACGTCCGGCTGGGGCGGGGACGCCTCTACGAGCTGATGCGCGGCGGCCGTGGACTGCTGCTCGACCGTACCGGTCGGCTCTCGCCGGCCGGCTGGGCGGACCGGGTCGACCACGTCGTCGACACCGGCGACGAACCGGACGTGCCCGCCGCGCTGCTGCGCCCGGACGGCCACGTGGCGTGGGTCGGTGACGACCAGCAGGATCTGCTCGGTCAGCTGCCCGGGTGGTTCGGCGCTGCCCGCGGTTGAGCAGGGTCGCGGCCCAGCCACCACGCCGGGCGACGCCCACCCGGTCACGCGCTACCGGTCACCTCCCCGCCCAGACGCAGGGCGCTCAGGTAGCGCCGCAGCAGGGTCGCCGCGGGCGGCGGGGTGGGAACCCCGGCCGCGTCGGTCGCCCGTTCGGTGTGGGCGCAGTCGAAGTACGGATGCTCGCGGGGCCCGTCCTCCTCGGCCAGCGTCGGCACGAACGGCCCGAGGGCGACCGAGGGGCCGGCACGCAGCACACCGGCCCGCCAGTCCCGGTACGGCAGCAGCCGGGCCGGGATGCCGAGCCCGCCCAGCACCTCGGCCATCTGCGGGTAGGACAGCCCCGGCCGGAAGTAGTGCCGGTCGGCGGCGAGCGCGTCGGGGCGCCGCGACAGCCGGCCGATGGCGGCGGCCACCACGTCGACAGGTGCCATGTCCTCGACGTGCTGCAGTGCCGGTACCGCGCCGGTCTCGGCGAAGGTACGCAGCAGGCGGCTGAAGTAGTCGTCGGCGTTGCCGGTGCCGGTGCGGCTGTCGCCGGTCACCCGGGCCGGCCGGTGCACCGACACCGGCAGGCCGCGTTCCCGGGCGGTCCGCACCAACCGGTCGGCGACCCACTTGCTCTCGTTGTAGCCGCCGTGCAGGCCCTCGGGCTCGTCCGGCGGCAGCGCCTCGGTGACGGTCCGCGAGGCGTACGCCGGGCACAGGTAGACGCCGAGCGTCGACACGTGGTGCACCGCCTTGGGCCGGCCGCGCGACGCCAGCCGGAGCACCTCGACGGTCCCGGACACGTTGGCCGGCCGCAGCCGCTCGTACGGCTGGACGAAGTGGACGCTGCCCCCGTTGTGCAGCACCACGTCGACCCGGTCGGCGAGCGCGTCGAACGCCCGCTGGCCGAGTCCCAGTCGAGGCTCGGCGAGATCACCGACGACCGGCACGATCCGGGCCGGGTACCCCGGCCGCCAGCGCCCGTACCGGCGCAGGTTCTCCTCGATCCGGGCCGTCGCCGTGCCCTCCGAGCCGGCCCGGACCAGGCAGTACACCTCGGCGGTGGTGTGCCGCAGGACGTCGTCGAGCAGGTACGCGCCGAGGAAGCCGGTCGCTCCGGTCAGCAGCACCCCGGCCGGGTCGGCCACCGGCACGTACGTCCCGGGCGGTGCCACGTCGTCGGGGGGTACGGCCTCGGCGCGCAGGTCCGGCCCGCGACGGGCGCTGACGGCAGCGGCGGGCACCGGATCGGGCGCAGCGGCGTCGGACAGGGCGGCGTCGACGAGCGCGGCGAAGGCGGCCAGCGTGGGGGCGTCGAACAGCGAACGCAGCGGCAGCCGGGTGCCGAAGTGCCGGTTGACCTCGCTGAGCACCGGCGCGGCCAGCAGTGAATGGCCGCCCAGGTCGAAGAACCCGTCGTTGACGCCGACCCGCTCGCGGTCCAGCGCCCGGGACCAGATCCGCGCCACCGCGACCTCGGTCGCCGTGGCGGGGGCGGTGAAGGGGCGCTGCTCGTCCGGGGTGTCGGCGGGCAGCCGATCCGGGTCGACCTTGCCGTGCGCGGTCAGCGGCAGTTCCGCAAGCGCCACGACGGTGGCCGGCACCAGGTACTCGGGCAGCCGGGAGCGGAGGTGGGCGCGCAGCTCGTCGGCGGTCGGCGCCACCTGACGGGGCACGACGAACGCGGCGAGCCGCTGTCCCCGGGCCACCACCACCGACCGGGCGACGCCGGGGTGCCCGTCGAGCACCGCTTCGATCTCGGCCGGCTCGATGCGGTGCCCCCGGATCTTCAGTTGCCGGTCGACCCGGCCGAGGAACTCCAGCTGCCCGTCCGGGCCGACCCGGGCCAGGTCTCCGGTGCGGTAGAGCCGGGCTCCGGGCGTCGCCGAGAACGGGTCGGGCACGAACGCGGCGGCGGTCAGGTCCGGGCGACCGAGGTAGCCACGGGCCAGGCAGTCGTCGCCGAGGTAGAGCTCACCGGCGGCGCCGTACGGCACCGGCCGCATCCACCGGTCCAGCACGTACGCCCGCACGTGCGGCAGCGGCCGGCCGATCGGCAGGTGCCCGCCGGCCCCGTACCCGTCGGCGGGGGCGTCGCCGGAGTCCGGCCCGGCGGCGTCGGTGGCGGTGGCGGACTCGGCCTCGTCGGCGGGCGCGGACCGGAACACGGTCGCGCAGACCGTCGCCTCGGTCGGGCCGTAGTGGTTGTAGAAGGCGGTCCGGCCACCGGTCAGCCGGTGCCAGGCGGCGAGCTTGTCGGCGGACACCCGCTCACCACCGACCATCATCACGGTCAGCGGCAGGTCGGCGGGGAGCCGGTGGCCGTCGAGGTCGTCGACCCAGCGCTGCCAGAGGGCCGCCGGTGCGTCCACGGCGGTGATGCCCTCGACCCGGCAGAGGTCGACCAGCGCCGGTCCGGTCAGGGCGGCCGGGTCGGGGTGCACCACCAGCGCCGCGCCGCTGATCAGGGCGGGGAACACGTCGCCGACCGACGCGTCGAAGGTCAGCGGCGGGATCATCAGGATCCGCTGCCCGGGGCCGAAACCGTGCCGGTCACGGAAGGAGGTGGCCAGGGCGGTCAGCGTCCGGTGGGTCACCATGACGCCCTTGGGTCGGCCGGTCGAGCCGGAGGTGTAGACGACGTACGCGAGCTGGTCCGGCCGGCGGGCCCGCGACACGGTGGCGTCGGCCGGGGTCGGGTCGGCGGTGTCGACGACGGTGACCGGTGAGGTCGGGACGGCGGTGTCGGCCGGGTCGGCGACGTCGACGACGGTGACCGGTAGGCCGGCGAGCAGGTCGCGCCCGGTCGCGTCGGTGACCAGGATCGTCGCGCCCGCGTCGGCGAGCAGCGCGCCGACCCGGTCGACCGGGTGGCCGGGGTCGAGCGGCAGGTAGGCGCCGCCGGCCCGGATGACGGCCAGCAGCGCGACGATCCCGTCCGGGCCGGCCCGCAGGGCCATCCCGACCGGCGCCTCGCGGCCGACGCCGGCCGTGCGCAGTCGCCGGGCCAGCCGGTCGACCCGCCGGTCGAGGTCGCCGTAGGTCAGCACCTGCCCGTCGGCGAGGACGGCGGGCGCCCGTGGTGTCCGGGCGGCCTGCGCCGCCACCAGGTCGTCGACGTAGCCGGGGGCATCGACGCGGCCGGGGTCGTCGACCCCGGCGGAGGCCACGCCGGTCACCGGCCGCAGGCCGGCGTGCAACCGGGCCCGGTCGGCGGGGGTGTGCAGGGCGAGGTCGCGAAGCGGCAGCTCCGGGGTGTACGCCAGCGCGGCCACCGCCAGCTCCAGGTGTGCCACCAGCCGTGCGGCGGTCGCCGGGTCGAACAGCTCGGCGTCGTAGTCCAGCTGGCCGGTGAGCTGTCCGGCGTGCTCGACCACCACCAGGGTCAGGTCGAACCGGGCCGTCCCGCGGTCGGGTCCGGCCGCCGTCACGGTCAGCCCGCCGGTCGCGTCCGGCGGGCCGGCCGTCGGGTCGGGGCCGGAGTCGGTGCCGTTGAGCACGAACATCACCTGGAACAGCGGCTGCCGGTTGGCTCCCCGGGCCGGCCGGACCAGTTCGGTGACCCGCTCGAGCGGTACGTCCCGGTGCCCGAGCCCACCGAGGCTGGTCCGCCGGACCCGGCGCAGCACGTCGCGCAGGCTCGGATCGCCGCTCAGGTCGGTGCGCAGCGCCAGGGTGTTGACGAACATGCCGACCATCGACTCGAGTTCGGGCAGCGACCTGGTGCTCGCCGGTACGCCGACGACCACGTCCTCCTGGCCACTGTGCCGGGCCAGCAGGATCGTGAACGCGGCCAGCAGCACGGTGAACGTGGTGCAGTCCTCGCGGCGGCGCAGCTCCTCGATCGCCGAGGTCAGTCGACCGGAGAGCCGGAACGGCCGGGTGCCGGCCGGGGACCGGGGCAGCGCCGGTCGGGGCCGGTCGGTGGGCAGGTCGAGCTGACCCGGCGCGTCGGCCAGATGGTCGCGCCAGTACGCCTCCTGCGCCGCCAGTGCCGCCGGATCGCGCTCGCCGAGCCAGCGTACGTAGTCGGCGTACTGCACCGGCGGCGGCTCGGACGCCGGCTGCCGGCCGGCGACGAGTGTGGCGTACCCGCTGATCAGCTCGGCGAACAGCAGCCGGGCCGAGACGTCGTCGCAGACGATGTGGTGGAAGGCGAGCAGCAGGACGTGGTCGTCGGCGGCGAGCCGGACCAGGGTGGCCCGGACCAGCGGCGCCCGGCCGAGGTCGAAGGGACGGGTCAGCTCGTACCGGGCCAGCCGTTCCAGCCGGGTCTGCCGGGTCGCGGCGGGCGTCTCCGCCAGGTCGACCAGGGGCAGCGGCACGGCCATCCCGGGATCGTCGGCCGGCAGGATCACCTGCACCGGGTGGCCGGCCCGCTCGGCGAACGACGTCCGCAACGGTTCGTGCCGGCGTACGAGCAGTCGCAGCGCGGCGGCGAGGGCGGTCGTGTCGAGCGCGCCGGTGAGGCGGTGGGCGCCACCCATCACGTACGCCGAGTCGCCGACCCCGAGCCGGTCGAGGAACCAGATCCGCTGCTGGGCGGGGGAGAGCGGCAGGTCACCGGCGCGGTCGCCGGGTCGGATCGTCTGCGTGCCGGTGACCTCGATGCCGCGCCGGGCCAGCAGGACGGCGAGAAGCTGGTCGGCCGAGGCGCTCACCGGGCACCCTCCTGGGCCAGCATCGTCTCGACCGCCTCGGGCGACATCGACGCGATCTGCGCCCGCAGTTCGGCCACCGCGGCGACCTGCCCGGGTACCGGTTCCAGTGCGGTCAGCGCGGCGGCCAGCCCGGCGACCGTGGGCGCCTCGAACAGCGCCCGGGTCGGCGCCTCCAGCTGGAAGTACGCCCGGATGCGGGCCAGCACCCGTTCGGCGAGCAGCGAGTGCCCACCGAGGGCGAAGAAGTCGGCGTCCACCCCGATCGGGCGTACGTCGAGCACCTCCTCCCAGATCCCGACGATCGCCTCCTCGACCGGGTCCCGGGGCGCGACGTACGCGGTGGCGTCGGTCGCGCCCCAGTCCGGTGCCGGCAACGCCTGCCGGTTCACCTTGCCGTTCGGGGTGAGTGGCAGCGCGTCGAGCACCACAAGGGTCGCCGGCACCATGTAGCCGGGCAGCCGCCGGGCCAGCCCGGGTTGGATCGCCGCCCAGAGTCCGGCGGGGTCGGTGCCGGGCTCCGTGCCGACCACGTAGGCGACGAGTCGGGCGTCGCCGTCGCCGGCACCGTGCCAGGCGGTGACGGCGGCGTCCCGGACCTGCTCCTCGGCCCGCAGTGCTTCCTCGATCTCACCGAGTTCGACCCGGAAGCCGCGTACCTTGACCTGCTGGTCGCCCCGGCCGAGGAACTCCAGCCGCCCGTCCGGCAGGTAGCGGGCCAGGTCGCCGGTGGCGTAGAGCCGGCTGCCCGGGGTGTCGCCGAACGGGTCGGGCACGAACCGCTGCGCGGTCAGTGCGGGTCGCCGGTGGTAGCCCCGGGCCAGCCCGAGCCCGCCGATGTGGACCTCGCCGGCGACGCCGACCGGTACCGGCTGACCCCGGCCGTCGAGCAGCAGGATCCGGGTGTTGTCGATCGGCGGTCCGATCGCCACCGGCCCGTCGCCGGGGTCGACGGTGCCGGCCGCCGACCACACCGTCGTCTCGGTCGGGCCGTAGACGTTCCAGAGCCGCCCCCCGGCCAGCTCCCGCACCAGGTCGCGGGAGAACGCCTCACCGCCGCAGAGCCGGTGCCGGATCCCGGCCGGTACGCCACCGGCGGAGAGCAGCAGCCGCCAGGTCGCCGGGGTGGCCTGGAGCACTGTCGCCCGGTCCGCCTCGGCCCGCCCGCGCAGCGCCGTACCGTCGGCGACCTCGGCGGCGGTGGCGACCAGCACCCGGGCCCCGCAGATCAGCGGCAGCAGCAGCTCCAGCACGGAGATGTCGAACGACAGGGTGGTGACCGCGAGCAGCCGGTCGGCGTCGGTGAGCCCGAGCGAGCGGCGGAACGACAGCAGCAGGTTGGCGACCGCGCCGTGGGTGACCTCGACCCCCTTGGGTCGCCCCGTCGAGCCGGAGGTGTAGATGACGTACGCGAGCTGACCGGCGTGCGGTGGCCGGACCGGTGGCGGCGCCCCGGGGTCGCCGGCCGCCGGGGCGGGTGCCCGCAGCCGCTGCCGCTCGTCGTCCAGGCACACCACGTCCGGACCGGCGCAGAGCTGCGGCAGCCGGTTCCGCACCGACCGCTGCGTCACCAGCACCGTGACGCCCGCGTCGTCGACCATCAGCCGCAGCCGATCCGGGGGGAACGCCGGGTCCAGCGGCACGTACGCCCCGCCGGCCCGCCACACACCGAGCACCGCGACCAGCATCGACACCGACCGGTCCAGGCAGATCCCGACAGGTGTCTCCGGCCGGACCCCGCGCCCGCGCAGCAGCGCGGCGAGCCGGTCGGCGCGGGCGGCCAGCTCCCGGTACGTCAGCCGGTCGGCGTCGTCACTGACCGCGATCGCGTCCGGCGTGGTCGCGCAGGCGCGCGCGAACAGTTCGGGGAAACTCCCGGCCGGCGGCGTGGCGGTCGGCCCCTGCCAGTCGACCAGGGCCCGGTGCCGCTCGTCCGGGGTGAGCAGTGCCACGTCGCCGAGGCGCTGTCCGGGCGCGGCGACCACCGCGGTCAGCAACTGCCGGAAGTGCCCGGCGAACCGGCCGATGTCGGCGTCGTCGAAGACCTCGGTGCGGTACGAGAACGTCAGCTCCAGTCCGCCGTCGGCCTGCGGCACCCCGACCAGGGTCAGGTCGAAGAGCATGTCGTCGAGCTGGCTGTCCCACCAGCTCACCGACAGCCCCGGCCAGGCCGACGGGCCGCCCTCGGTGAAGTTGTGCAGGATCACCGCGCTCTGGAAGAACGGGTGCCGGTCGGCGTCGCGGCGCGGCGCGACCTCCTGCACGACCAGGTCGAACGGCACGTTCTGGTGGGCGAAGCCGTCGATGACGGTGCGCCGTACCCGGCCGGCCGCCTCGGCGAAGGTCAGGTCCGGATCGAGGTCGGTGCGCAGCGCGATCGGGTTGGCGAAGTAGCCGATCAGGGGCTCCAGCTCCACGTGGGTGCGGGCGGCCACCAGGGTGCCGACGGTGACGTCGCGCTGCCCGGTGTAGCGGGCCAGCAGTGCCGTGAACGCGGTGAGCAGGGTGACGAACGGGGTGGTGCCCCGGGTGCCGCCGGCCGCCGCCCGTAGCCCCTCGACGAGGTCCGGGCCGATCCGCAGGTGCCGCTTGGCGCCACCGGCGCGGGCCGGGCCGGCGTGCCGGCGGGCGATCGGCAGGTGCGCGTCGGCCCGGGGTGCCGCCAGGTGGCTGCGCCAGTACGCCAGGCCCGACTCCAGCGCGCCGTCGGCGATGCCCCGGTGCTGCCATTCGGCGTAGTCGGCGTACTGCACGGGCAGGTCGGGCAGCGGCGGTGCCCCGGTGCCACCGGCGAGGCGCCACGCGTAGAGCGCGGCGAGTTCCCGCAGCGCGTTGCCGATCGACCAGCCGTCGATGGCGATGTGGTGGCTGGTCGCCAGCAGCACGTGCTCGTCGTCGGCGAGCCGGAACAGCGACGCCCGCAGCACCGGACCAGCGGCCAGGTCGAACGGCACCGCGAACGCCTCGCGGGCGAGGTCCCGGGCCCGGTCCTCGCGGTCGGCCGCCGGCAGGTGCCGCAGGTCGACCTCGGTCACCGGCACCTCGCCGGTCGGCCGGAGGACCTGTCGGGGCTCGCCGTCGACGCCGACGTAGCCGGTGCGCAGGATCTCGTGCCGGGCGACCAGGTCGGCCAGGGCGGCGCGGAGCGCGCCGACGTCGAGCGCGCCGGTGAGCCGTTGGGACATGGCGACGTGGAACGACGGGTCGGCCGGGTCGAACTGGGTGGCCAGCCACATCCGTTGCTGGCCGGAGGAGCACGCGAAGCGCTGCTCGCCGCCGGTGCGCGGCACCCGGGGGACGGCCGGCGCGGCGGTGGGCGCCAGGCCGAGCTGGGCCAGCCGCCGGGCCAGCAGTTCCTGGTGCTGCGGTGACAGGGCGGCCACGCCGCCGTGGCCGGGCCGGTCCGCGCCCGCCGGGCTGGTGGTGGTCGGCATGGGACGGACTCCTCGAAGATCGTCGTGGTCAGTCATCGGCGCCGCCCGCTCCCGCGCTCGCCGGGTCGCCGACGCCGGCACCGCCGACGACGGCGGCGAGGACGCCGGCGATCGTCGGGGTGTCGAAGAAGACGTGCAGCGGCAGGTCGATGCCGAGCTGGCGGCGCATCCGGGCGGCGATCTGGGTGACGCTCAGCGAGTGGCCGCCCAGGTCGTCGAAGAGGTCGTCGTGCGGGCCGAACCGGTCGACCCGCAGCACCTGTCGCCAGATCCCGACGATGCCGGCGACGATGTCGTCCGCCCCGTCGGCGTCGGTGGTGGTGACATCGTCGGCGGTGGCGGTGGCGGAGTCCGGGGCGGGCAGCGCGGACCGGTCGAGCTTGCCGTTCGGCGTGGTCGGCAGCACGGCCAGCGGCACCACCAGCTCCGGCACCATCCACCCGGGCAGCGTCGCCCGCAGGTGGCGCCGGAGGTCGGCGGCGGAGGGCTGCCGGCCGGTCCGGAACTCGACGTAGGCGACCAGGCGCGGCCCCGTGCCGTCGTCGCGCAGCTCGACCGCGCAGCGGCGGACGTCCGGGTGCCCGTCCAGCGCCGCCTCGATCTCGCCGGGCTCGACCCGGTGCCCCCGGATCTTCACCTGCCGGTCGAGCCGCCCGAGGCACTCCAGCTGGCCGTCCGGCCCGAGCCGCCCCTGGTCGCCGGTGCGGTAGAGACGCGAGCCGGGTGGGCCGTACGGGTCGGGCAGGAAGCTGCGCGCGGTCAGCGCGGGGCGGTCGAGGTAACCGCGAGCCACCCCGGGTCCGCCGATGTGGATCTCGCCCGGTACGCCGACCGGCACCGGCCGCCCCCGGGAGTCCAGGAGGTGGATGCGGGTGCCGGGCAGCGGCCGGCCGATGGTGACCGCGTCGACCGGCTCGGGCAGGTCCGCCGCGCTGGCCCAGACGGTGGCCTCGGTCGGGCCGTAGAGGTTCCACAGTCGGCGCACCCGGGGCCGCAGGTCACCGGCCAGGGCGAGCGGCAGTGGTTCCGCGCCGCAGAGACCGACCACGGTACGGTCGGCGAAGCCGGCGTCGAGCAGCAGCCGCCACGTCGACGGGGTGGCGTGCACGTGGCTGACCCGGTGCCGGCGGACCAGCCCGAGCAGGGCGGAGCCGTCGCGGGTGTCGTCCTCGGCGGCGAGCACGACCCGGCCGCCGGTGACCAGGGGCAGGAACAGCTCCGGTACGGACATGTCGAACGACACCGACGCCAGCGCCAGCCAGCCGTGGGTCGGGCCGCTGTCGAGAGTGGCACCCAGGGCGTCCAGCAGGTACCGCAGGGACCGGTGGGTGACCTCGACGCCCTTCGGCCGGCCGGTGGAGCCGGAGGTGTGCACCACGTACGCCACGTCGTCCGGTGCCGGCCCGGCCGGCACCGGTTCCCGGGCCGGCGGGCCCGACTCCGTGGCGACCGGGCCGGTGGTGCCTGACCCCCCGGTGGCCGGGTCGTCGACGGAGAGCATCCTCGGGCGGTGGGTGGACGCCTCGTCCGGGGTGCCGGCCTCGACCAGCAGCACCGCGGGGGTGGTGTCGTCGAGCACGAACGCCCGTCGGGCCGGTGGATGGTCCACGTCGAGCGGCACGTACGCGGCCCCGGTGCGCAGCACCGCCAGCAGGCCGACCAGCAGGGCCGGCGACCGGCGCAGCCGGACCGCCACCCGCACCCCGGGTCGGGCACCGGCGGCCCGTAGCCGGTCGGCGAGGGTGGCGGCGGCCCGGTCCAACTCGGCGTACGTCGTCACCCGGTCACCGGCTACGACGGCCGGCGCGTCCGGCGTGGCGGCAGCCCACGCGCTGACCAGCTCCGGGACCGTACCGGCCGGTGGCGGCGCTGCGACGCCGACCGGTGACGCCCAGCCGGTCCGCACCAGCCGACGTTCCTCCTCGCCGAGCAGCGCCAGCGCGCCGACCGGCGTGCCCGGTTCGGCGGTCGCCGCGCCCAGCAGCGTGACCAGGTGCCCGGCGATCCGGCCGACGCTGTCGCTGTCGATCGTGTCGACGCCGTACTGCAGGCGCACCGTGGTGCGGTCCGGACCGTCGACCACCTGCACGTGCAGGTCGTTGCGGGCGGCGTGGTGGAAGCCGGCCCAGTCGACCTCGGCGCGCAGCCCGGCGAAGACCGGCTCGGGCCCGGTGCGACGTCGGTAGCTGACCGACACCGGCGCCAGCGCGGCCCGGGGGCGCAGCCCCGACACGGCCCGGGCCAGCGGCACCGCCCGGACCGGGTACGTGGCCCGCAACTCGGCGCGGGTGGCGGCGGCCAGGGCGGCGAAGGGACGGTCCGGATCCGGGCGCACGGCCACCGGCAGTTCGTTGACGAACAGCCCGACGGTGTCGCGGGTCGCCCCGGTGCGCGTACCGAGGTCCACCGCCACCGTCGGAGTGCTGTTGCCGTAGCGGCACAGCAGGGCGTACACGGCGGCGAGCAGCACCTCGAACCGGGTGTGTCCACTGGCGTCGGCGTACCGGGCCAGGGCCAGCCGGTGCGGTTCGGGCAGGTCGAACCCGAACACCTCGCCGGCCCGTACGCCGTCCTGGGGCCGGCGCAGTCCGGGCAGCACCACCGGATCGGGCTCCCGCCACCGGGTGGCCCAGAAGGCCCGGGCGGCCGTCACGCCGGCGGCGATCCGGGCCTCGTCCTCGGCGACGTGCGCGGCGTACGGCACCGGTGCCCCGCCGGGCGGGGCGCTCCCGGCGACCCGGGCGCCGTACTGCGCACCCAGGTCGCGCAGCAGCAGGTCCTTGGAGCCGCCGTCGAAGACCAGGTGGTGGGCGACGATCAGCAGCAGGTGCTCGGTCGGTGCCACGGTGAACAGGGTGAACCTGACCAGTGGGCCGTGTCGGGGGTCGAACGGGAGCAGCGTCTCGGCGCGGACGGCGGCGGGCAGTTCCCCGGGGGTCACCGACCGTCGGGTCAGCCGGGGTGGCGGGGCGGCGACCAGCGACAGTTCCCCGTCGGTGTCGTCGAAGGCGTACCCGAGGGCCGGATGCCGGGCGACGACGGCGGCACAGGCGTCGGCCAGCGCGGCGACGTCGAGTGCGCCGAGCAGGCGTACCGGCAGTGGCATGTGGTAGGCGGACCGGGCGTGGCCGATCCGCTCGGTGAACCACAGGCCGTGCTGGGCGGTCGAGGCCGGCCCGAGCCGGGGCGACTCCACCGTGGTCACACTGCCTCCGTTTCGGGCACCGGGTGGCCGGCACCGGGACGCTGCGGGGTTCGGGTCGCCCGGTCCGGGTCGACCAGCTCGGAGATCGGGGCGCCGGCGCCGTCGGGCAGCGCGTGCAGCAGGTGCAGCAGGGCGTCGGCGAGCCGGCGCGGGGTGGTCGGGTCGAAGGCGTAGGAGTTCCAGAGCAGCCAGCCGCTCAGCGATCCGTCCGGCTGTTCCACCATGGCCAGTTCCGGTACGCCGAGATCGGGCCGGCCGTCCGGGGTGGGCCAGTCGGCGTCCAGTGCCCGGGGCAACGGGAAGCCCTCGGAGATCAGGCCGGGGAAGTGCGGGTCGCCGCCCCAGCTCTCGAACCGGAGCCAGGCGGCGGCCGGGAAGCGGGCGTAGAACTCGGCGAACGGGTAGTACTGGTGGTCCACCGCGTCGAGTGCGGTGCCGCGTACCCGGTCGAGCAGGTCGGTGAAGGGCGGATCGCCGCCGGTGTCGATCCGCAGCGGCAGCGACTGCACCAGGCAGCCGACCAGCGCCTCGAACTCCGGCCGGCTGCGCCCCGGGACCGGGGACATGACGACGAGGTCACGCGCCCCGCTCCAGCCGCTGAGGACGGCCGCCCAGGCCGCCGCGACCAGCATGAACGTGCTCGCGCCCCACTGCGTCGCGAGGGCGCGCAGCCGGCCGGCCGGCGCCGGGTCGATCCGGAACTCCCGCGAGTCGCTGCGCAGCCGTACCGCGTGCCGACGGCCGGGAAACGGCTCGACGACGGTCGGTGCTCCGGCCAGCCGGTCCCGCCAGTAGCGGCGGGTCCGGGGCCACTGGGCCCGGGTCCAGCGCACCGCCTCGGAATGCGACACCGGCAGCGCCGGCAGGGTGGCCGGCCGGTGGGTACGCAGCGCCGAGTAGACCAGGCCGAGTTCGCGCAGCAGCACCCCCATCGACCAGCCGTCGAAGACCAGGTGGTGCACGGCGAGCCCGAGGACGTGGTCGTCCACGCCGAGCCGGACCACGATCGCCCGGACCAGTGGCCCGTGCGCCAGCCCGAACCGCAGCTCCCGGTCGGCGCGGACCAGGTCGGCGGCCTCCCGGGCCTCGGTCGCGGTGCTGACTGTCACCGCCGGCGGGCAGTCCGGCAGCAGGTACGCCCGGGGCGAGCCGTCGACGAGCCGGAAGACCGTCCGCAGCGCCTCGTGCCGGGCCACCAGGACGCCGAGCGCCGCGCGGAGCAGGGCCGGGTCGAACCGGTCGGTGATCCGGATCGCGACGCTGATCGGCCCCGGGTCGCGGGGCTCGTCGGTGGCGTACATCCAGGCCAGGAAGTTCTCCTGCTGGGCGGTGAGGGCCACCGTCACGTCGTGGGCGTCCGTCCCGACGCCGCCGTCCGGTCCGACCGCAGTGGTCGCCGGCTCCGGTGTCGCCACGGTCACGGCTGCGGTCGGGGCGGCCGTGGCCGTGGCACTGGCGGTGGAGACGGACGTGGCGGAGGCGGTGGAGGCGGGGCGGGCGGCGCTGGCGAGCCAGTCGGCCTGGGCGGCCAGCACCGGACGGTCGAAGACCACCGAGGCGGGCACGTCCACGCCGAACTCGGCGGCGGCCAGCGTGGCGATCTGGGCGGCCCGGAGCGAGTCCCCGCCGAGGGCGAAGAAGTCGTCGTGCCGGCCGACCGCCGGTCCGCCGAGCACCCGGTTCCAGAGCGCGGCGAGCCGGATCTCGGCCGTTGTCGCCGGCGGGCCGGCCACGGTGTCCGGCTGGTCGGTGAAGAGCTCGCGCAGCGCGGCCCGGACCACCTTCCCGCCGTCGTTGCGGGGCAGCGCGTCGACCAGGACCAGGCGCAGCGGGCGCTCGTACGGGGCGAGCCGGTCGGTCAGGTGGGCCCGCAGCGCGTCGAGCGGGACCGGTCGGCGGGGCACCACGGCAGCCGCCACCATCGCACCGAGCGTGGCGTGCGGCAGACCGACCACGGCGGCGTCGGCGACGTCCGGGTGGTCGAACAGGACCGACTCGACGTGCAGGGTGGAGACCTTGAAGGCGCCGGTCTTGACGGTGTCCCCCTCCCGGTCCACCAGGTGCAGGTAGCCGTCGGCGTCGAGGTGGCCGAGGTCGCCCATCCGTACCCAGCCGTCCCGGAAGACCGTGGCGCTGGCGGCCGGGTCGCCGAAGTACGTGCGGGACTCGGTCTCCGCCCGTAGCCACACCTCACCGGTCACGCCCGGCGGCAGCGGCGCCCCGTCCGCGTCGGTGATCCTCAGCTGGGCGCCGGCGGCCGGTCGGCCGAGCGCGGTGGGCCGGTCCGGGTCGTAGACCACCGTGGTGTGCGCCGGGGCGGCCTCCGTCGACGTGTAGTTGTTGACCACCGTGGCCCCGGGCAGCGCGGCCGTGAGATCGCGGGCGACGGCCGGCGGCAGCGCCGCGCCGGTCGAGGCGACCAGCAGCACGTCGCCGAGGTCGTGTCGCCGGTGTGCCCCGGCGCGTAGCAGCTCGATCGCCATCGAGGGCACCACGAAGACCGTGCCGGCCCGGTGTCGGGCGATCAGCGCGGCGAACTCCTCGGCGTCGAAGCGGGCGGCGACGACGGCGGCCGGGCGGGCGGCAAGCGACTGCAGCAGCATGGTCTGGGCGGCGTTGGTGCCGATCGGGAAGGCGTGCACGAAGTGGCGGGAGTGGGCCAGTGCCCGGCGGCGTGGTCGCGGTGCCGTGCCGAAGGTCAGGTTCGCATGGCTGGCGGCCACCCCTCTGGGGGCGCCGGTGGTGCCCGAGGTGTGCACGATCTGGGCGAGGTCGCCGGGGCGCACCTCGACGTCGACCGGGCCACGCGCGCCGCCGCGCCCGAGGTCACCGGCCGCCGCCGTCCACCACGTGCCGGCCGGCGTCCGGCCGGTGGTGGACGCGGGTCCGGTGCCGGGCGGCGGCCCGGCCCGGCCGTGCAGCACCCCGGTCGCGCCGCACCTGGCGAGCAGGTCGGCCGCCACGGGTCCGGTCCGGTCCGAGATCGGTACGGCGACCGCGCCGGCCGTGGTGACCGCCGCGTAGGCGACCGCGTAGTCGAGCCAGTCCGCCCCGCCGAAGACCAGCCCGATCCGGTCGCCCCGGCGTACGCCCCGGCTCCGCAGGTCGTGCGCGCCCGCCTCGGCCCCGGCCCGCCACTGCCCGAAGGTCAGCGTGCCGACCCCGGCGAGGATCATCGCGGCCTGGTCCGGATCGTCGTCGGCCCGCGCGGCGAGCAGCTGCGGCACCGTCGTCGGGGGGTCAGTGCGCACCGGCACCGCCGACGGGTTCCGGTGCCAGCCCGAGCTGGTCGACGGTGCGGCGCACCGTCTCGCGCAGGTGCGGCGGGATCTGGTCGGCGAAGCGGGCGAGGTAGGCCCGGACGTGGTCCGGGTCGTCGCGCAGGAAGGGGAAGTCCGTCGGCACCATGTGTCGGATCGCCAGCAGCGGTACCGGGCAGCGCAGCGCGGCGAAGTCCGGATTCCACAGCCCGCCCTTGGCCGGCGGGCCGGCGTGGAACTCGCCGAGCATCAGACCGTGCCCGACGAAGCGTGCCTTGAGCCGCTCCTGGGTGAGGTCGACGACCTCGGGCACGTCGGCGGCGGCCAGGTCCGGGAAGACGATCAGGATCGTGGTGAACTGGGCGGCACCGCCACGGTGCCGGCTGAGGTCGAGCAGCCAGTCCCGGTGGTGGATCAGCAGTCGGTCCAGCTCGTCCGCCGGGTGTGTCCGGCCCGGCGCCACGGTGAGATAGAACGCGTTGCGGTCCAGCGACCCCTGGGCGTACGGGCAGACGTTGCCGGTCCGGCCGAGTTCGGGGTGCGGGCGGCACAGGTAGTCGCGGGCCCAGTCGAGGACCGCGCGCAGCGGCCGGACGTGTGCGCGTACCGGCGGGGCCAGCGGGTCCTGGTGCAGGTCCGCGACCTCGATCAGGGTGTGGCGGGCGTGCGCCGGGTGGGTCAGCATCTGGGCCCCTCGTCTGCGTACGCGCCCTGGGTGGTCCGGTAGCCGCCGACGGGCGACACTGTCCGTGCGCGCTGACGGTCACGCTAGTGAGCGGCACGATAATAAGTAAGTAGTCCTTACAGTTAAGTGGACTGTCCTAACAGTCAGGGTCGGGGTCGGGTGATCCCCCGAGATCGACTTCATCCGGCCGGGCCGGGCGCGGCA
This sequence comes from Micromonospora sp. NBRC 101691, assembly GCF_030269285.1. NCBI lineage: Bacteria > Bacillati > Actinomycetota > Actinomycetes > Micromonosporales > Micromonosporaceae > Micromonospora > Micromonospora sp. NBRC 101691. The sequence goes on along the minus strand of NZ_BSTB01000012.1, from coordinate 77,999 downwards.
ATGTCCACTGTGTGGCGACGGCGCGCGACGAAAGACCGTCGACCGCCACCGGACCAACCCGACAGGGCAACTGTTAAGAGTATTGACAGTGCGCTCGGGGCGTTTCTACGGTGGATCCGCACCAACACGAAGATCGACTTACCGCGACGTGGGGTACGGGGCAGCGATGGCAAACCACAGCGCCGACTATCCGGTGGTGGTCACCGCCACCTTCGTCGCGGATCCGCTCGCCCCCACCTTCGGCTACTGGACCGCCGAGCTGGGCCTGCCGCACGACCTGTTCGTCGCACCGTACGGTCAGGTGCTGCAACACCTGCTCGATCCGCACGGCCCGCTGGTGCGGACCGGCCCCGGGGCCAATGTCGTGCTGGTCCGGCCGCAGGACTGGGCCCGCGACCAGCCGGCCGCACCGGCACCGCCCCCGGCCACCGACACCCCGCCGCGCCCCGACCCGACGCACTCCGGGCACCCCCGGGCGACACTCGGCGCCGACGGACGGGCAGCAATCCGACGCGCCGCCGACGAGCTGGTCGAGGCGGTCGCCGACACCGCGGGCCAGCGGAGCGCGCCGTTGCTGGTGGTGCTCTGCCCGGCCAGCCCCGCGCTGCTGGCCGACCCGGCCGACGGCGGGTTCCTCACCGCCGTCGAGGAGCGGATCGCCGCAGAGCTGCGCCGGATCCCCGGTGTGGGCGTGCTGACCACAGCCGACACCGTCGAGGCGTACGACCTGCCGCACCACGCCGACGACTACGCCGACGAGCTGGCTCGGGTGCCGTACACCCCGGCCGGCTTCGCGGTGCTCGGCACCGCCGTCGTCCGCCGGTTGCACGCGCTGCGCACGCCTCGCCCGAAGGTGATAGTGGTCGACGCCGACAACACCCTCTGGGACGGCGTGGTCGGCGAGGACGGGGTGGACGGCCTCCGGATCGGCCCGCACCGCCAGGAGCTGCACCGGCTGCTGGTGCGGCAGCAGGAGGCCGGCGCCCTGCTCTGCCTGAGCAGCAAGAACAGCGAGGCCGAGGTACGCGAGGTCTTCCGTCGCCGTCCCGAGCTGGGGCTGGAGCTGAGCCAGCTCACCGCCCTGCGGGCGGACTGGCGGCCCAAGCACGAGACGCTGCGCGAGCTGGCCGCCGAACTCGACCTCGGGCTGGACAGCTTCCTCTTCCTCGACGACAGCCCGGCCGAGTGCGCCGAGCTGCGCGCGGCCTGTCCCGAGGTGCTGGTGCTCAACCTGCCGGCCGGGGCCGCCCCGGCACTGTCCTACCTGCGCCACGTCTGGGCGCTGGACCGACCGGTGGTCACCGGCGAGGACCGGCGGCGTACCGAGCTGTACCAGCGGGAGAGCCGCCGTCGCGAGCTGCGGGCCAGCTCCGCCGGGCTGGCCGAGTTCGTCGCCGGGCTGCGGTTGGAGGTGCGCCTGACCCCGGCGACGTCCGGGCAGGCCGACCGGCTCGCCCAGCTCACGCAGCGCACCAACCAGTTCAACACCAGCACGGTACGGCGCACCGCCGCCGACTTCGCCACCGCCGACGAGCTGCGCTGGGCGGTCGACGTCTCCGACCGGTTCGGCGCGTACGGCCTGGTCGGCCTGGTGTCGCTGGCCGTCGACGGCACCGCCCTGCGGGTCGACGACCTGCTGCTGAGCTGTCGGGTGCTGGGCCGTGGCGTGGAGCACCAGGTGTTCGCCGCGATCGGTGCGGCGGCCCTGGAGCGGGGGCTCGACACGGTCGAGGTCCCGGTCCGCCGGACCGCGCGCAACCAGCCGGCCCGGGATTTCGTGACCCGGGTGGCCGGCCCACCCGATCCGGCCACGGGCGTACACCGGATGGGTGCGGCCGACGCCGCGGCGGTCCGGTACACCCCGGAGCAGCCGGTGCCGGCCGGCCCACCCCCGACGAACGTGCCGGCCGAGCCGGCCGCACCGGACCGGGCGGTGGATGCGGCGGGGCACGCCGACCGGCTGGACCGGATCGCCCGTGAGCTGGCCACCGGCGCGGCACTGCACCGGGCGATCCTCCCCCCGCCCCCCGATGCCGGACCGACCGCCGGGCCGACCGACGCGCGGACGCCCACCGAGCTGGCCGTTGCCCGGCTCTGGGCCGAGGTGCTGGGCGTGGCACCGGTCTCGGTCTGGGACAGCTTCTTCGCCCTCGGCGGCCAGTCGTTGCAGGTGGTCCAGTTCATGGCCCGGGTACGCGCCGGCTACGGCGTCGAGCTGCCGGTGGACCTGCTGTTCACCACGGGCTTCACCGTCGCCCAGGCCGCGCACGCGATCGACGACGTCCGTCCCGGGTCCGGCGCCGACATCGACCTGCTGATCGCGCAGGTGGAGGCGCTCTCCGACGACGAGGTCGCGGCGCTGCTCGCCGCCGAGGAGGCATAGCCCGGCGCCATGGCGACAATGCTGCTCAGCACCCATGGCACGAACGGCGACGTGCTGTCGTTCGTGCGCCTCGGCGCGGCGCTGGCCGAGCGCGGCCACGACGTCACGATCGCCACCCACGCCAGGTACGCGCCGACCGTCCGGGCGGCCAACATCGAGCTGGTACCGATCGACACCGAGGACGAGTACGTCCGCTACCTGGCCGACGCCCGGGACATGCTCGACGCCCGGGTCGGCTCGGCGCGCCTGCCGGACCTGCTCGGCCACTACCAGCGCAACGATCTCTTCGGGCAGCTCCGCCGCGAGGTCGAGGCCGCGGTGGCCCGCCACCGGGCCGGCGCGACGGTGCTGGTCGGACGGCACACCTCGGGGCTGGCCACGCTGATCGCCGCCGAGCTGCTCGGCGCACCGAGCGTGTGGGTGGCGATGACGCCGGCGCAGCAGTTGCTGCTGCCGGTGCAGGTGCACCTGCACCGGTCCACGCTGGCCGCCGGCATCGACGCGGTCCGCGCGGACTTCGGGTTGCCTCCGGTCGACCACTGGGCGGCCTGGATGAGCGGCGCGGACCGGCAGCTCGGGCTCTGGCCGCGCTGGTTCGACAAGGCCGGCCCGCCGACGGTCGAGGCCGTCGAGCCGGTCGGCTTCCTGCTCAACGACGCCGCCGAGTCGGGCGACCTGCCGCCGGAGGTGGAGCGGATCCTGGCCGATCCGAGCGGACCGCCGGTGCTGGTCGCCGCCAGCTCCGGGCAGATGCTCTGGGAACCGTTCTACGCCGCCGCGCTGTACGCCTGCCGGCGCGTCGGCAGGCCGGTCATCCTGGTCAGCCCGCACCTCGACGCGCTGCCCGACCCGCTGCCCGCCGGGGTGAGCTGGTTTCCCCGGCTGCCCTACCGTGACCTGGTGCCCCGGGTCGCGGCGGTCATCCACCACGGCGGCATCGGCACGCTCGGCCGCTGTCTCGCCGCCGGGGTGCCGCAGGTGGTGCTGGCGCACAGCTTCGACCAGCCGGACACCGGGGCCCGGTTGCAGCGCTGCGGGGTGGCCCGCTTCCTCCCGTCCACCCGGTGGGCTCCCGAGACGGCCGCCGAGCTGCTCACCGAGGTGCTCACCGACGCCCGTTACACCGAACGCAGCCGACGTTTCGGCGCCACCGTGGATTCGACGACCACCGCCACCCGGGCCGCCGAACGGATCGAGGCGCTGCTGGCACCTCCGCCGGAACCCGCCGGCCGGTAGTAGCGCAGGCCCGCTGGTGGTGGCTCGGGCCGGACGGGAAACGACGATGCCGTGACGCGTCGGCGCTGCTAACGTCACCGTCGTGGCACGAGGTATCTGGTCGCAGAAGGTCCGCTCCGCCCGCTGACGGCGGCGCACCCTCTCGGTCGAACGCGCTCGCCGTCCCGGTTCCCGCCGGGCGGCCACCTGACGCTGCCCGGCTCCCCTGCGAGCTGCGGAGCACCGTTGAACCTCACCCCGAATCCCGAAACCCTGTCCCTCGACGCGGGTGGCAGCGCCCACCTGCGCGCCGTCGGCGTCACTGTCGTCCGCGGATCCCGACGTGTCCTGAACGACGTCTCGGTCACCGTCTCCGCCCGGTCACGGGTCGCCGTCGTCGGCGAGAACGGCCGGGGCAAGACCACGCTTCTGCACGTCCTCGCCGGCCTCGTCCCGCCCGACGAGGGCACCGTGCACCGGGCCGGCACGCTCGGACTGGCCCGCCAGGAGCTGACCGTCGGCGACGGTCAGACCGTCGGCGCTCTGACCTCCGAGGCTCTGGCCGCGTCCCTCGCGGCCCTCGCCGCGCTCGACGAGGCGGTCGACGCCGTGGCCGCCGGTGACCCCGCTGCCGACGACCGCTACGCCGCCGCGCTCGACGTCGCCACCCGCCTCGACGCGTGGGACGCCGAACGTCGGGTCGACGTCGCCCTGGAGGCCCTCGACGCCTGCCCGGACCGGGAGCGGCCGTTGTCGACGCTGTCGGTCGGGCAGCGCTACCGGGTGCGGCTGGCGTGCCTGCTCGGCGCGCGGCACGACGTGCTGCTGCTCGACGAGCCGACCAACCACCTCGACGCCAGCGGGCTGGACTTCCTGACCCGACGGTTACGTGAGCACGACGGTGGTCTCGCCGTCGTCAGTCACGACCGGGCGTTGCTGCGTGACGTCACCGACCGGTTCCTGGACCTCGACCCGACCCGTGACGGCAGAGCACGCCTGTACGCCGGAGGCTACGACGCCTGGCAGGACGCCCGGCGCCGCGAGCGTGAGCGCTGGCAGCAGGAGTACGAGGAGCAGCAGACCGAACAGCGGCGGCTCCAGGACGCGGTGTCCCGGGCCCGGGACCGGCTCTCCACCGGTTGGCGGCCGGACAAGGGGACCGGCAAGCACCAGCGCCAGTCCCGTGCGCCGGGTGTCGTGCAGGCGCTGCACCGTCAGCAGGAGGCCCTGGCAGCGCACCGGATCGACGTGCCGGAGCCGCCGCCGACGCTGCGCTGGCCCGACCTGCGCGTCCGGCCGGGAGCGCCGCAGGTACGGGCGTACGGTGTCGCCGTCTCCGGCCGGCTGGCCGGCCCGGTCGACCTCGCCCTCGACGGCGGTGACCGGCTGCTGGTCACCGGCGTCAACGGTGCCGGCAAGTCGACGCTGCTCGCGGTCCTTGCCGGCCTGCTCCCGCCGACGGCCGGGCAGGTCTGGACGGCGGGGGAGGCACGGGTCGCCCTGATCGGTCAGGAGACGAGCGAGCAGGGGCACGACCTCACCACCGCCCGCGAGGTGTATGCGCGGCACGTGGGGCGGCTCGTGGCGAGCGGGTCGCTGCGTGACGGCGACGCCGTGCCGCTCGGGTCGCTCGGGCTGCTGGACTCCGAGGCGTCGCGCACGCCGGTCGGGCGGCTGTCCCAGGGGCAGCAACGGCGTCTCGACCTGGCGTTGGCGCTGGCCGGCCGGCCTGGGCTGCTCCTGCTCGACGAGCCCACCAACCATCTCTCGTCGGCTCTGGTCGACGAGCTGACCGACACGATCCGCGCGACGAGCGCCGCCGTGGTGGTCGCCACCCACGACCGGCAACTGCTCCGCGATCTCGCCGACTGGCCACGTCTGGAGATCGAGGCCCGGTAGGCCACCGGGCAGGCTCGGGTGACCAGACTGTCTGCTGTTGCGTGCCTGAGACGCCCCCTGGCGAGGTTGCCGGGGGGTGGGGCAGCGCGGAACGTGGGCCGAGGTTGGATGTCCCGGTGACGGTTCACGACGTAGCGAGTGCCCTGCCGGACGCCGCGGTGCTGCGCGAGCGGTGTCGGGCGTTGGCGATGCTGGACGCGATCATGAGTCCGGAGTGGGAGTCGCGGTACTACTCGTTCGATTCGCGGTGGGCGCCGGGTGAGCAGATGGCGTCGATGCGGAACGGATCGGGTGACGCATGGTCGATCGTGTTCTCGTCGGCTGGCGCGTTCATCCGGGGCTTCGACCACGAGTCGCCGATGAGTCCCGCCAACAACGGTGACGAGCTGTGGCCCGGACTGGTCGACAGGGTGCCTGAGGTCTTCTCGGGCTGTGTCGCCGAGCCGGCGTTCAGCTACGCCGGCACGTTGGAGGCGACGGTGTGCCTGTGGCGGCAGCAGGGCGATGACCGGTGGCACGCCGGAGAGCTCACCTTTCCGGCCGGTGCGGACCCGGACGGCGCGAACGGGCTGTTCCGGGTCCTCGTCGACAGCAGCCCGGTGGCGTACCAGCGCTTCGCCGAGGACTACTACGAGACGGCCGTCGACCTGGAGGCAGTCGGTGACGTTCTCGCTCTGCGCCCGCTGACCGACGACCTGGTCCGCCGCTTGAATGCTGATGTCGTGGTGGCCGATCTTGCCGAGGATCTCACTGAGATCGGCTACCCGGCCCGGCCGGGGGTGTAGCGGTCACCGGGTGCCACGGGAGGAGGAGGGACTGGTGCCGCCACGGTGCGCAGAAGACTCAACGCGCTTCCGCCCACTTCTCCATTATCTCACGAGCACCTCTTTTGGCTACAACGGGTAGTGGCTTTCTGTCTCCCTGGTGACCGCTACGGTGCCCGGCATGCTTACTGGCGAGGAGAAGTTCGTTCGTTCCGGGCATGTTCGGCTGTGGACCGAGCGTTTCGGACACCCCGATGACCCCACCGTTCTGTTGGTCATGGGCACCGCTACGCAGGCCATCGGCTGGCCCGATGAGCTCGTGGAAGCACTCGTGAACAGCGGCCGGCAGGTGATCCGGTTCGACCACCGTGACACCGGCCGTTCCGACTCCGTCGATTTCACAACGCATCCGTACACGCTCGCCGACATGGCAGCCGACACGGCCGCTGTTCTGGACGGTCACGGTGTCACGGCCGCGCACATCGTCGGCACGTCGCTGGGCGCGGCGATCGGGCAGTGGCTCGCCGTGCATCAGGCGGTCCGTGTCCGCACGCTGACGGCTATGGCCTCCTCTCCCATGGGGAACGATCCTGGCCCGGCATGGGCGCGGGCGATGGCGGGCCAACCGGCGGGCCTCCTTGTCCCGCATCACCGCCGCGACCCTGGTGCTGCACGGCAGCGATGACCCGCTGTTCCCGCGAGCCCACGGTGAAGCCCTTGCGGCGCAGATCCCAGCGGCGCAGCTGGAGATGGTGCCTGGAATGGGCCACCACCCGTTCTTCTCGCCGGGACTCACCGGGCGGATCGCAGGCTCGATCATCCGCCACACGACCTGAATCAAAGCCGCCCCCACCCGGGCGGGAGCCCGACATGGATCACCCCTGCGTCCGCTATGACCCGGCTGTGTCGGCGCTGGCGAGTGGGGCGGCACGCAATGCCTGACTGCGGCCGGTCGGGTGCTGGAGGTGTACGCGACCGCCGTCGAGGCCACCGACGGGCGGGTCCTGGACGAGGAGTGGGCCGGACCACGGCCAGGCAGGTGACTCTCCGGCGCGATGCAGCACTACGATGCCCCGCATGTGGTGGGAGACCGGAACGATCGCGGCAGTGGCGTGGTCGGCTGCCGTGTGCCTCGTCTGGACCGCGCACCACGTCGGACGCGTCCACCTCCGGGCCGCCTCCGCCGCTCATGCCCCCGACCAGCGCCTGCTGCGCCGCGCGGCCACGGCTGTCGTGGTCGCCGAGCGCTCCGACGCGATCGAGCGGTACGCCGCCGCGCGACTTGCCCTGAACGCCGGCCTCGGCAAACGCGCGGCCGCCGAGAACGAGGCCGCCTGATTTCATGAGTCCCGGTGGCACCGACGCGAGTCTGCTGGAGCTGGTGGTGGGTTTCTTCGCCGCGGCCTCGCTCCTCGCGGTGATCACGGTGATCCTGCGCCGCCGCCGCAGCGACCGCCAGGACCTGCTGGGCACCCAGGTACGCGAGATGGAGGCGCGGGCCGCCGCCGCTGCTTCCCCAGACGCGGACACCCGCCTGCGGGACAGGGCCACCCAGATCGCCAACGCCCGCAATCATGAAGCCGCCTCCCGTGCTTCCGCCCCTCAGGCCGCCCCTGCTGAAGCCACTTCCGACGCGCTGACTTTCGATGCGTCTGCTGCGGATACGGCGTCACTCGACGCGGAATCTCCGAATGTCGCGGCGAGGGACCAGCCGGCTCAGGACACCACTGCTCCGCCGGACGGGTGGCCGTCGGCGCCCGGCGGCAAGAACGACGCGATGGCCGACGCGTTCGCCTGGCTCCGGATCGCGGCACTCGTGGAAGCTGGGCAGCGCGAGCAGGCGGTGGAGCTGCTCAGCACCATGATGACCATCTCGGCAGACGAGGCGGAGATGCTCGTCGACGGCCTGAACGACGCGGGCGGCGAGCGTCGCCCCGACTGACCCGCGTGTGGCGGGAAGTCCGCTCGGTCGGCGTGGGGCGAGCGCTGATTGTGGTGTCTCCGGATTCCGCCATGTCGGCTGCCGTTTCGTCTGCGCTCGGGGAACAGACAGCGCTTCTGTTCCACCCGTCCTCGATCCGGTCGACCATGAGCTTTCCCCGTGCTCTGCTTCTTGGGAGACAGAAGGCTCGCGACTCGTCCGCGTCTCTCGAGGGGGCTACGTGCGGAACGTCGGCGAGGGTGACACCAGTGACCGGGACCGGGTGACGATGCCCAGGAGCCGGTCGGCCGCGACCCGCGTTCTCGCGTACCTGGTCATGCTCGGCTGGCACGTCCTGGTGATCATCGCCTACTTCGTCCTCCTCGACCGGCAATCTGGAATGAGGGTGAATTACGGCAACTCACCGCGGGAAGACATGCTGATCTTCGGGTTCTACGGTGCACTGGCGCTTCTCGTCACCCTGCTGGTTGGCCTGACCCTGCTCCGGGAACTCCTGGCAGAAAGCCGGATCAACTCGACGATCGTGCTCGGCACCGCCGCCGCCTCACCGACGCTCCTGTTTGTGGCAGTGGCCGCTGGCCCCGTCCTGACTTGAGGACCGCTCAGAAAGGCCGACCGGTAGACCGGCCGCAGCTCGGGGATGTTCACGCTGGCCGGCTCGTTCCACTTTGGTGGTCACCGACCACCTGATCGGTTCCGGGTTCCGGGTGGCAACCGGTTTCGGCCACCGGCGAGTATGGCCGGGCCCGGTCGGTGACTCCGCCCCTCGAGTCAGTCGTCCGACCCGAGGAAGACGTATCCGGCGACGCTAGGGCTGGTAGCCCGTCTTGTCGGCGTCGGTGATCTCGCGCACCACCCGAGCCGGCGACCCGACGGCGACCACGTTCGCCGGAATCGCGCGTGTGACCACGCTGCCCGAGCCGATGATCGTGTTCGCACCGATGGTCACGCCCGGGTTGATGGTGACGTCACCACCGATCCAGACGTGATCGCCGATCGTGACCGGCTTGGCGTAGCACGCTCCGGCCGCGCGTTCGGCGGCGTCGACGGCGTGGTTCGAGGTGTAGATGCCCACGCGCGGGCCGAACAGGACGTGGTCACCGATGGTGATGCCACCCCCGTCCAGCATCACGCAGTCGAAGTTGGCGTAGAAGTGGTCGCCGACACTGATGTTGAAGCCGAACTCGCAGCGGAAGGTCGGCTCGAAATGACATCCGCTACCGACCGAGTGCAGCAGGCGACGCAGGATCGCTTCGCGGTGCTCCTGCGGCTGCCCGAAGCTCTCGTTGTACTCGGTGGTCAGCAGCACGGCCTGCTGCCGGGCCCGTACGAGCTCATCGGTGAGGTCGTTGTACATCCGGCCCGAGAGGATGTTCTGCCGCTGCGCTTCTAGCGTCACCCCCAGATCCTCGCATCACGCCGGATCGCGGTCGTGAAACAGGCGAAGCCCTCACCACACCGTGCAGCGCGCGAGCGTGGCACCGAACCTCCTCGGTTCCACGCCACAGGCCCCGGCGTCAATTGCCGTATTACCAGTAACGGTAATCCAGTAAACCACTTGGACAAACGGTGCATATCATCAGCGCACCATAATGTCAGTTAAGGTGCGTAAGCACTTACGCTGGTGTAACCGAACCGAGCTGAGGCCCCGGTGCGGGCAGCTCAGCGGGGTGGACGTGGGCTCAGGTCGTCGTACCTGAGGGGCATGCTGGCGGACGTGAACCCGCTGACGATCATCAAGGGCGACGCGACGAGCCCTCAGGCCAAGGGGCGGAAGGTGATCGCCCACGTCTGCAACGACCTCGGCGGCTGGGGCAAGGGCTTCGTGGTGGCGGTCTCCCGCCGTTGGCCGGAGCCGGAGCGGGACTACCGGCAGTGGCATCGTGGCCGCGCGGGCAACGACTTCGCGCTCGGCGCCACCCGCCTGGTGCGGGTCGCGCCGGACATCTGGGTGGCGAACATGATCGGCCAGCGGGGAATGAGGACGGGCAGCGCCGGCCCGCCGATCCGCTACGACGCGGTCGAGCGTTGTCTCGCGTCGCTCGCCGACCACGTGCACTCGTTGGGGGCGTCGGTGCACATGCCTCGGATCGGCTGCGGGCTTGCCGGTGGCACCTGGGCGCGGATGGAGCCGATCATCCTGCGGACCCTGTGCGCGCGAGGCATCGCCGTGACCGTGTACGACCGCGGGTAGGAACCGACGGCCCGCGCCGGCTTCGTCCGCCCAGCCGCTACCCGCGTCCGTGCGCGACGCGGGCCTGGGCGACCTCGACCGACTGCCGTTGCCTCCAGCGGCGTTGGGCCTCCCGGTTGCAGGCCCGGCACACCCGCCGGTACGTGCCGGTGCCCGGGTCGACCTCCCGTTCGTGCCCGTTGCGGCAGCGCGGTGGGCGGATCCGGTCGCGGCAGTTCTCCGCGTGCGTGACCTGCCGCAGGTGGGCCGGCTCGATGCAGTCGGCGACGCCGCAGGTGTGGTCGACCTCCAGGTCCGGGTCGTAGTCGCCGACGAACACGGCGTACGCGGCGATGTGCGCCCACGCCCGGCCGGCGACCTTCTGGTGGACGCCGCGTCGGGTGCCGTAGCCGTGGACGATGAGGCAGCCGTTGCCGGCCCGGACGGAGCGGGCGAGGAGGTGCTCGCGCAGACTGTCCGGAGTGAAGTGACGGGACAGACCGTTGACGCGGGAGAGCATACGTCCCACGCTACGGGGCTGGCACCGACCGCCCGGTCCCGGTGGGGCGTCCGTGTGTCCCGAGCTGCCGGCGAAGCCGTACGGCGGTGCGTCCGCAGGAGGGAGCTCTGACCATGGAGGAGCGTCTGTCCGGTGGGAACACCGGCGGGGCGGTGCGGATCGGGGACACGGTGCGGCGTACCGCCGGGCCGTGGACGCCGGCGGTGCACGCCCTGCTCCAGCATCTGGAGGCGGTCGGATTCGCCGGGGCTCCCCGGGCGCGCGGCGTCGACGAGCAGGGGCGGGAGGTGCTGACGTACCTGCCCGGCGAGGTGGTCGGTGACCGCCGGCCGTGGCCGTCCTGGGTGCACGGGGCCGACGCGCTGCGTCAGGTCGCCGGTTGGCTGCGGGACTTCCACACGGCGGTCGCCGGTTTCGTGCCGCCACCGGACGCCGTCTGGCGGGAGGGTGCCCGGTGGCGGCCGGGGCTGATCGTCGGGCACAACGACGCCGCGCCGTACAACGCGGCATGGTCGGGTGGACGGCTGGTCGGATTCTTCGACTGGGACTTCGCGGCGCCCGTGCCGGTCGGGTGGGACGTGGCGTTCACCGCGTTCGCCTGGGTGCCGCTGCACGCCCGGCACGTGGCGGCGGCGGAGGGGTTCACCGCGTTCGCGGACCGCCGGCCCGGCTGCGGCTCTTCCTCGACGCGTACGGCTGGGACGGCCCGCTGGAGGGGTTCCTGGCGGTGGTCCGGGACCGGGTCGCCGCCTCGGCGGACGGGATCCGGCGCAACGCGGCAGCCGGCGACCCCGCCTTCCAGGAGCTGGTCGCGCAGGGCGCCGACGCGGGGCTGGACACGGCGGTCCGCGAACTGGCCGACTTCCCGCTGACCTGAGCGCGGACGGTTCAGACCGCGACGACGTCGGCGACGACGCAGGCGATGTTGTCCGGCGCGCCGTGGCGGTGGGCGAGGTCGACCAGCCGCCGCACGGTCCGCTCCGGGGTGTCCGGGCCGGCCAGCGTCGTGCGCAGCGCCGCCTGGTCCACCACGGCGGACAGGCCGTCGGAGCAGAGCAGGTAGCGGTCGCCGGGTAGGGCGGTCCGCAGCGCCAGGTCCGCCTCGACGTCGTCGCCGGCGCCGAGGGCGCGCACCAGCAGCGCCCGCCGAGGGTGCGTGGCGGCCGTGTCCGGGTCGATTCGGCCCTGTTCGACCTGGGTCTGCACCCAGGTGTGGTCCTGGGTGAGGCGGAACAGGTCGCCGCCGCGCAGCAGGTACGCCCGGGTGTCGCCGACGTGCACCAGGGCCAGCCGGGATCCGTGGCGCAGCAGCGCGGTCAGGGTGGTGACCGGCTGGTGGTCGGCGGTTCGCGCGTCCCGCACGACGCGGTGCGCGTCGGCGACCGCTCCGGCCAGCATGGTCAGCAGGTCGGCGGCGGGCGCGTCGGTCAGTTCCAGCGGTTTCAGGGCGTCGATGGCGGCGGCGCTGGCCGCGGCGCCACCGGGTCCGCGCATGCCGTCGGCGACGGCGAGCAGCCGGTCACCGGCGTAGGCGGCGTCCTCGTTGCTGTCCCGTACGGCGCCGGTGTCGCAGCCGGCGGCGCGGCGGAGCGTGATGGCGGGAGTTGGGTCGGACATGGTGGTGGCCCTTCCGGAGAGGTCCTGGACGAGGAGGGCGGCCAGTCGGGCACGGGCCGTGGTGTCGGCGGTGACCTGCCGCCAGTACGCGGTGACGGCCTCGGCCGCCGCGCTGCCGTCCAGTCCGCACACGGTGCGGATGTCGGCCAGCGGCATGCCGATGCGCCGCAGCCGGGCGATCAGCCGGGCCCGGTCGAGTTGCGCCGGGTGGTAGAGCCGGTAGCCGGATTCGGCGTGCACCGCCGCCGGTGGCAGCAGGCCCAGTTCGTCGTAGAGGCGTAACGCCTTCTGCGTCAGCCGTGCCGCCCGGGCGAACGCCCCGATGGTCAGCAGCTCCACGTCACCGTCCTCCTCGGGCCGGTCCGGGTGACCGGCACGGACCAGCCTGGGGTCTGACCGAGGGGGAGGGTCAACGCCTCGGCGGGTGTCCACGGCGGACGGCGTGGTGGCCGGGTCGACTTGACGACTCCGGGGAGGGCGCGCTATCAAGGAGGAGGAAGTTGAGTCGACCCGGCTCAACTCGAAACCTTCGGCCCAGGAGAACCGAGGAGGCACACCATGCTCATGCGCACCGACCCGTTCCGGGAGATCGACCGCCTCGCCGACCAGGTCTTCGGCACCGCCGCCCGTCCGGCGGTGATGCACCTGGACGCCTACCGCGACGGCGACTACTTCTACGCCGCGTTCGACCTGCCCGGCGTCGACCCCGACAGCATCGACTGCACGGTGGAACGCAACGTGCTCACCGTCAGGGCCGAGCGTCGTCGCCCCGTCGGCGACCGGGTGGAACTCGTGGCCGCCGAGCGACCGATGGGCACCTTCACCCGGCGGCTCTTCCTCGGCGACACCCTCGACACCGACAAGCTGGAGGCCGGCTACGACAACGGGGTCCTGACCCTGCGGATCCCGGTGGCCGAGCGGGCCAAGCCGCGTCGGGTCGCCATCCTGACCAACGGCAACGGCCGTAAGGAGATCAACTCCTGACCACAGTGCCGGTACGCGTCCCGCGGGTGCCGTGCCCGCGGGACGCGGGGGTCAGGGCACCAGAGGGCCGGGCGCGCCTCGTCGCGCTTCCCGTCCGGACCTGAGAACCTTTCCCCATGCCGCCCTCCGACCTTCCGGTGCGCTCGGGTACCACGCCGACGCCCGCCCTGCCCGGCGGCCCGGTCGACTTCACCGAGGCGTGGCTCGCCAACCGACGGTTGTCCGGGCACACCCGGGACGCCTACCGGCGCGACGTCGCCGGCTGGCTCACCTGGTGCGCCGGCCACGACCTCGACCCGCTGCGAGCCACCTTCCTGCACGTCAACGCCTACGGCCGGGACCTGGAGTCGACGCTCGCCGCGCGGACCGGCCGTCCGCTGACCCCGGCCACGGTCGCCCGGAAGCTCTCCGCGCTGTCCAGTTGGTACGACTTCCTGGTCAAGCTGCGCGCCGTCGACGCCAACCCGGTCGCCGGCGCCGACCGTCCCCAGGTCGACCGGGACCACTCGGCCACCGTCGGCCTCACTCCCCGGGAGGTCGACGCGCTGCTCGCCGCCGCCGAGGCCGGCACCGGCCCGACCGCCGTCCGTAACCGGGCCGTGGTGACGCTCCTGGCCGACCTCGGGCTACGGGTCGGGGAACTGGTGTCGCTGAACCTCGACGACCTCGGCGTGGAACGGGGGCACCGCAGTGTGCGGTTCGTCGGCAAGGGCGGCCGGTCCCGGCGGCGGGCGCTGACCCCGGGCACCGCGTACGCGCTGGACGCGTACCTGGCGGCACGGGCGGACGCGCAGGGCGTGTCGGTGCACGAGCTGACCGGACCGCTGCTGGTGACCACCACCGGTGGCCGCCTCGACCGACACGCGGTGTTCCGCCTCGTACGGCGGCTGGCCCGGGACGCCGGCATCGCCGCCTGGGCGAGGCTGTCGCCGCACTCGTTGCGGCACTCGTTCGCCACCACCGCCCGCGCCGAGGGCGTCCCCCTGGAGGACGTGCAGGACGCGATGGGTCACGCCGACCCACGCACCACCCGCCGCTACGACCGCGACCGGCACAACCTCGACCGGGACCCGGCGTACGTGATCTGGGCGGCCCGGTCCCGGCGGTCCCCCGGCTGACCGGCGCGGCTCGGCGGGCGCCCGCCGACGGTCAGCAGAGCAGATCCAGGTGCTGGTGGGCGTCCAGGGCGATCTCCTCGTGCCGCAGCCAGCGCCGGGCCCACAGTCGGGCCGCCACGTCGGCGGCCTCGTCGCCCCAGGCGGCGTGCTCGACCAGCAGCGCCGCCGTCAGGGCGTACGCGGCCCGCAACGCCACCGCGCGGGCCCCGGCGACCGCCTCCACCCCGCCCGGGTCGGCGGTGACCGTGACGAAGGTGTCCCGCAGTTCCTCGGTGACCGCCGTCAGGGTGTGCGCCAGGGCGGGCGACAGGCTGCGGGCGGTGTCGGCGGCGGCGGCGAGGCGACGCAGCAGCGGCCGGGCGGCGTCCTCCCGGGTCACCGCGCGCAGCACGTCGAGGGCGAGCACGTTGGTGGTGCCCTCCCAGATCGGCAGGACCTGCGCGTCGCGCAGCAGCCGGGGCACGCCGGTGTCCTCCACGTAGCCGGCCCCGCCGAACGCCTCCACGTACTCGCTGGCGCAGGCGACTGCGAGCCGCCCGGTGGCCAGCTTCGCCAGCGGCGCGACGACCCGCAGCTCGGCGGCGGCGTCCGGGTCCGAGCCGACCTCCACCCGCCCGAACAGCGCGAACGCGTGCCCGGCCAGGACGAACGCGCCAGCCGTGTCCACCCCGAGGGTGCCGAGGGTGGCCTTGTGCAGCGGCGAGTCGACCAGCCGACCCCCGGCGACCTGCCGGGCCTCGGCGTAGGCCCGCGCGTACGCCAGGCCCCGCCGCATCCCCGACACGGCGGCGGCGGCGTTGTGCAGCCGGGTGACCACCACCAGGGTCATCGCCCGGACCAGGCCGGGCTGCGCCGGGTCACCCAGCGGTAGCGCGTACGCGTCCCGCAGGCCCACCTCGGCGGTGGGCAGCGCCCGGGTGCCGAGTTTGTCCTTGAGCCGGTGGACCCGCACCCCCGGCGCGCATCCGGTCGGGTCGCCGCCGTCGGCGAGGGGTGAGTCGGCGGCGTAGCGGGGCACCAGGAACGGGGCGAGGACCCGGCTGCCCGCACCGGCGCCCTCGGGCCGGGCCAGGGCCACCGCCATCGCCGAGTCCACCGCCGAGCAGAACCACTTC
This sequence comes from Micromonospora sp. NBRC 101691, assembly GCF_030269285.1. Lineage (NCBI taxonomy): Bacteria > Bacillati > Actinomycetota > Actinomycetes > Micromonosporales > Micromonosporaceae > Micromonospora > Micromonospora sp. NBRC 101691. The sequence goes on along the minus strand of NZ_BSTB01000012.1, from coordinate 62,269 downwards.
TCGCCGGTCAGCCGCCACGACCCGTCCCCGGCGGGCCGGGCCACCGTGTCGGAGCGGGACAGGTCCGACCCGCCCTGTGCCTCGGTCATCCACTGGCCGCTGGTGACCGCCACGTCCGGGTCGGTGGCGGTGAGCCGGGGCAGCCACGCGTCCCGCACGGCCCGGTCGACCTCGGGGCGGGACAGCAGCGCCGCCGCGCCGTCGGCCATCGCCACCGGGCAGGAGAACGTGGCCGACTCGGCCCCGTACAGATGCAGCAGGGCGTGCTGCACGACGCGGGCCGCCGCGCCCCACTCGCCGCGCGCCGAGGCCAGGTAGGGCAGGGCGACCACGGCGTGCCGGGCGGCGGCGGCCCGCTGCGCCTGCCAGCCGGCGGAGGTGTCGACCCGGTCGATCCGGGCGCCCCACGGGTCGTAGCGGACCAGGGTGGGCGGGTGGGCCTCGGCGTCGGCATGCGCGGCGCGCAGCGGCCCGGTCACGTCGGCGGCCAGGTCCGTCAGGCGGCCCTCGGCGGCGGCGTGCCCGGCCGGACCGAGCTGCCGTTCCAGCCACGACCGCAGCAGCGGGTCACCGGTGTACGGGTCGGCGGGGGCCGGCACCGGCTGCACGAAACGGGCCATGCGTCACTCCTGGCAAGGGGGGACAGGGGTCCGCGTCGACGGTAGACGATCCCCGCGTGCCGCGACAGACGCGAGTTCCTGCGCGGTGGGTGTCGGATTCTCTACCGTTGGTCATCATGTCGTCGGCGTCGTGGTCCCGTCCGCACCGGCCCCACCGGCCGGTGCGGGTCGGGCTGGTGGTGGCCGGTGCGGCGCTGGGCATGTGCTGCGTCGGGGTTGCCGGGTTGGGGGCGTGGAACGTCCAGGCGGTACGGCAGGCCGACGCCCCGGTCCGCCAGACCGCCGAGGCGTTCCTCACCGAGATGGCCGCCGGGAACGCCGAAGGGGCCTACCGGCGGCTCTGCGCGAACGCCCGGACCCGGTGGAGCCCGGTCGGGTTCGCGGCCTGGGTGCGCACCCCGCCGGTGGTGACCGGACACCAGGTCACCGACGTGTCGGTGAGCACCCGTGACGGGCAGCCCACCGGCACGGTGACGGTGCGGTTGATCCGCGACGGCGGGCGCACCGAGCAGCGGGACCTGCGGGTGGTGCGGGAGGACGACGGCTGGCGGATCTGCGGCGACCCGTTCTGACCCGGTGGGGCCGAGGACACCCCGCCGGGTCAGGCCGGCACCAGGTCGTCGACCCGCCGGCCGTCGCGTAACGTCACCACCCGGTCGGCGACCTCCACCAGCGCCGGGTCGTGCGTGGCCACCAACGCGGTCATGCCCCGGGCCCGCACCAGCGCCCGCAGCAGCCCCATCACCGCCTGCCCGGTCTCCGAGTCCAGCTGCCCGGTGGGCTCGTCGGCGACGAGCAGCGCCGGGTCGTTGGCCAGGGCCCGCGCCAGGGCCACCCGCTGCTGCTGGCCGCCGGACAGCTCGTACGGGCGTTGCCGGGCGTGTCCGCCGAGGCCGACCAGTTCCAGCAGCACCGCCACCCGCTGTTCCCGTTCGGCGGCGGGCACCTTCGCCAGCCGCAGCGGCAGGCCCACGTTCTCCGCCGCCGACAGGATCGGGATCAGCCCGAACGACTGGAACACGAACCCGATGGTGTCGCGGCGCAACGCCAGCAGTTCCCGGTGGTTCGCGGCGCTCACGTCCCGCCCGGCCACCCGGATCCGCCCGGTGGTGGGCCGGTCCAGGCCGCCCACCAGGTTCAGCAGGGTCGTCTTGCCGGCGCCCGAGCGGCCCCGGACGGCCACCAGCTCGCCCCGGCCGGCGGTGAACGACACGTCCCGCAGGGCGTGCACCACCTGCCCGGCGGCGGGGAACTCCCGTCCGACGCCTTCGACGGTGACCAGGTCCCCGCTCACGGCTGCTCCTTCTGTCCGCTGCCCGGGTGCACCTGCACGTGGTCGGGTTCCAGGGTGAGCCGGACCCGGTCGCGCAGGTCGAGGGCGTCGACGAACGCGGCGGGCAGCTGCATCCGGCCGGTGCGGTCGAGCACCGCGTACTCCTCGGTGACCAGTTCCTCGACGCCGTCGGCGCCCCGCCGCGCGGAGCGGCGTACCTCGCTGGCGGTGCGGCCGTCACGGATCGCCACGGTGCGGCGGACCTGGGTGGCGACGGCATGGTCGTGGGTGACCACCACGACGGTGACGCCCAGCTCGGCGTTGATCGTGCGCAGCGCCCCGAACACCTCCGCGGCGGTGTTCTCGTCGAGTTCGCCGGTCGGTTCGTCGGCGAAGAGCACCTCCGGGTCGTTGGCGACCGCCACGGCGACCGCGCAGCGCTGCTGCTCACCGCCGCTCATCCCGGCCGGCCGCCGGTCGGCGCAGTGGCCCACCCCGACCATGTCCAGCAGTTCCGCCGCCCGGTGTCGGGCGGCCCGGCCGCGTCGGCCGGCCAGCCGCATCGGCAACGCGACGTTCTCCACCGCGCTCAGGTACGGCAGCAGGTTCCGGGCGGTCTGCTGCCACACGAACCCGACGGTCCGCCGGCGGTAGGCCAGCCGGTTGCGCGCCGACATGGTCAGCAGGTCGTACCCGGCGACCCGGGCGATCCCGGCGGTGGGCACGTCCAGCCCGGAGAGGATGTTCAGCACGGTCGACTTGCCGGAGCCGGACGCGCCGACGATGGCGAGCAGCTCGCCCTGGTCGACGACCAGGTCGAGGCCCTGCAACGCGACGACCTCCACCCCGTCGGTCTTGAAGATGCGGACCAGGCCGTCGCAGACGATGTGGCCGCGCAGCCGGTCGGTCCCGCCGGCGCGGGCGGCGGCCCGGTCGGCGGCCCGCTGCTGCAACGACACCAGGTCCGGGACGGTGTGGACGGCGGTCACGGGTTCTCCTCTCCCAGCCGGAGCGCGTCGGCGGTACGCCTCCGTCGGTTCACCAGAATCTCCACGCCCAGCCCGACGGCCAGGCCCACCGCGACCAGCCCGAGCACCGCGCCGACGACGAACGGGTCCAGGTGCCAGCCGGCGGTGACGCCGGGGGTGAAGGCGGACAGCCCGAGCGTCGGGCCGAGCAGTCCCGGCAGGGCCACCCCGACGGCCGCGCCGACCAGCGCGGCGACCCCCACCAGCGGCACGAGCTCGTACAGCAGCAGCCGCCGCCCCTGCCCCTCGGAGAAGCCGAGGGCGCGCAGCCGGGCCAGCATCCGGGCGCGGGCCCGCGAGTCGGCGAGCACCGCGAACCCGACCGCGAGGACGGCCAGGGCGCTGCCGCCGACCGCGCCGACGGTGAACGCCAGGGTGAGCACGTCGTTGGCGCCGGTGCGGTCCAGGCCGTCCCGGTACGCGCGCCGGGTCAGCAGCTCCGCCGGCACCTCGGGGGCGTCGACGTCGCTGCCCAGCACCGCCGACTGCCACCGCCGTTGCCCGTCGTCGGCGGTCGAACGCACCACCGCCGGGTCGTGGTCGCCGGTGGCGAGCAGGAACCGGTTGGGGATGACCGGGGTGTGCGCGTACTCCGTCAACGCCTGCCACGGCAGCACCACGAACCGGTCGGTGCCCAGGTCGACGCCGGGGAAGACGTCCACGACCCCGGCCACCCGGAACGGGTACAGGCGGCTCTGCACGTCGGCGGAGGCGGTGCCGGTGACGGTCTCGGCGACGCTCGGGGACACCACCGCCGGCACCGGGCCGTCGCCCCGCACGGCGGCGCGCAGCGCTTCCGGCACGTCCACGTCGACGCCGCTGGCGGCGGCGACCCGGGCGAACGCGGGCGCGTCGACCACCATGATCCGGGCGGTGCCGAGCGTACGGGCCTGCGGGTCGGTGCCGGAACGCAGCGGCCGGTTCGAGTCGATCCGCACCGGGGCGACCGCCCGTACCCCGGGCAGGTCGGCGAGCCGGTCGGTGGTGTCGGGGGTGAACGCGTAGCCGGTGAGCCAGGCGTCGGCAGGCACGCTCACATCGGCGGCGGCGTCGCGGGCCCGGGCGACGGTGTCGGTGACGACCGCGCCGAACACGCCGGTGGCGACCGCGACGACCAGCACCGCGAGGGGCGCGGTGGTCACCGGTGCGCCCCGACCGGCGCGGGCCACGCCGAGGAACAGCAGCGCGCCTCGGGCGCGGGCGGCGGCCCGGTCGAGCAGCCGCAGCGGCCAGGGCAGGGCCCGCAGGGTGAGCAGGGCCACCGCGACGGCCAGCAGCACCGGCACCGCCGCGAGGTACCCGTCGACGCCGCCGGGGTCCAGGCCCCGGCGACGCAGCAGCACCAGCCCGAGCACGGCCACCAGCAGGACGGTGACCTCGACGGTGAGTCGGCGCGCCGACGGGCGGGCCCGGGTCAGGTCCGGCCGCCCGGCGACCACGGCGACGTGCCGCTGCCCGCCGATGGCGAACGCCGGCACCGCGGCGGTGGTGACGGCGGCGATGAGCGGCAGCACCCACCAGGTGCCGCCGTCGCGTCCGGGGGTCAGCAGTGCGAGCAGCGCCCCGGCGGCCACCGCGGCCGGTTGCAGCAGGGCCGCCTCGGCGAGGGTGTGCCGGCCGATGGCGGTCAGCGACGCGCCCCGGGACCGCAGCAGGGTCAGCTCGTCGCGGCGGGCCTGCACGGCCACCCGGGCGGCGAGCAGGATCAGCCCGAGCAGGCTGGCGAGCAGTCCGGCCTGCACGACGGCCAGCAGGTTACGCACCGAGGTGAGCTGCTCGCCGAAACGCACGAGTTGGGTGTCCAGGGAGGTCTGCACCCGCGCGCCGGGCAGCCACTGGGTGCGTCGGGCCGCACCGACCGCGGCGGCGACCGGTTCGATCGTCGAGGAGTCGACGCGGTGGTGGTCGAACCGGTACCGCCAGGAGTGGGTGACGGGCAGCCCGGCCCGGCCGGCGGCGGCCAGGCCGGCGGGGTCGGTGACCGCGACGGCCACGAACGGATCGCCGTCGTTGACCGGCAGCAGCGGTTCCACCGCCTGCGGCATGGGCGCCCACAGCGGGTCGGCGGGGCGGGCCGGCTGGAACACCCCGGTCACGAGCAGCGCGGCGGGAGCCTGGCCGGGGGCGGCGAGTCCGAGGCGGACCCCGGGACGCAGGGCGAGGGTGTCGGCGACGGCCTGCGACACGGCGACCTGTACGGGCTGGCCGGGGCTGCTGCGCGGCCAGGTCCCGGCGGTCAGCCGGGTCGCCTCCGGCAGGCCGGTCTGGGTGCGCAGGCCGAGTTGGACGAGGCCGCCCTCGCCGAGCGGACCGACGTCACCGGAGGCCCGCACGCCGTCGGCGGCGACCGTGCCCGCCTGCCACCGCTGGTCGACCAGGTCGGGCAGGGGTGGCGGCAGGGCGGCGTGGAACCGGTCCAGAGCGCCGGCTGCCCCGGCCGGGGCAGCCCCGTCGGCGCCGCCGGACACCTCGACGGTCAGGTCGCGCACCTGGTGCGGCAGGGGGGCCAGGTCGGCGTGCAGGCTCCGGTCGGCGAGGTCGTTGGTCAGCCTCGGCGCGCCGGTGACCAGCGCCGCGGCGACCAGGCCGAGCAGCGCGAGCAGGACGGCGGGGCCGGCGAAGGTCCGCAGCCGGGCGCCGGGGCCGCCGGTGCGTCGCCGCCGGCCGGTGGTGTGCCGGGTGGGTCGTTCGGTCACGGTGGTGGTCACCGGTCCTCCCCGCCGCGCAGGTGGCCGGCTTCGGAACGCCCGCGTTGCCGGGACGCCGCGACGGTGGTGGCGGCGACGGCGACGAGCAGCACGCAGGCGGCGGTGGCCAGCAGAGGCGGCCAGTCGATGAGCAGGGTGGGTGGGGGTGTCGGCCGGTCCGCCGACGGGGTCAGGATGATCAGGGGCGCCATGGTGGCGGCCACCGCGACGCCGACGGCCAGGCCGGCCAGCACGCCGGTGCCGGCGAGGAACGCCTGTTCGGTCACCAGGGACCGGGTGACGGTGCGGTGGGTAGCGCCGAGGGTACGCAGCACGGCGAGTTCGGTGGCGCGGCGGCGGGCGGTGGCGCTGACGTCGACGGCGATGCCGACCGCGGCGAGCAGCGCCGCGCCGAGAGCCGCGGCGAACAGGGCGCCGCGCGCGCCGACGCCGAACGGGTCGCCGGCCAGGTCCCGGGTCACCGCCTTCCGGTCGAGCACGTCCACGCCGGTCAGCGCGGCGGCGGCGGTGGCCGTCTCGTCGTGCCGGTCGGCGGGCACCGACAGCCACCATTCCTGCACGTCACGGGTGAGGCCCCGGTCGTGGAAGATCCGGTCGCGCAGCGACGGCAGGTCCGCGAAGACGGTGGCGGCGGCGGTGTCGCCGGGGAACGCCTCGACGGTGCCGACGACCCGCACGTCGACGTCGGCGGCGCCGAGGAACAGCCGGGTGTCGTCACCGACGGCCAACCGCAGCGCGGCCAGGGCCGGCGGGGTGACCAGCAGCGGCACCGGGCCGGCGGCCGGCCGGGTGACGGCCAGGTGCACGGGGGAGTTGCCGCGGCCCCGGCGGGTGTCGTCGTCACGTACCCACCGGGCGGTGAGGGTGCCGCCGGTCGCGGTGGCGGTGGTGCCGTCGCGGGTCGCGCCGCCGCGGTCGACGGTGTGCCACGGCCCGTCGCCGGCCAGGTCGACGGGTCGGCCGTCGGCGCGCAGGTCGCGTAGCCGCCAGTCGACGACCAGGGAGGCGGGGCCGGTGGTCTCGACGGTGAACCCGGCCAGCCGGGCCGGTTCGCCGCGCAGATCGACGGTGAAGTCGACCGGCCGTCCGTCCCGGCTGTCGCCCAGCGGCACCCGGCGGTGCGTGCCGGCGGGTTCGGCGAACACCGCGAACGCGCGGACCACACCGGTGACGTCGGCGGTGTCGACCGACCCCGCGAACTGGCCGGTCAGGTGTCGGGCCCCGGCCGGCAGGACGGTGTGGGGCGCGTCGACGCGGGCGCGGGTGACCTGCGCGAACACGTCGGCGGGGGAGCCGCCGGCCAGGTCGGGCCGCAGTCGTACGACGTGGGCCGCGGTGTCGGCGTCGGCGGCGACCAGCGACGCCGCCTGCCCGGTCGCGCCGAGGCTGAGGGTGGACCGCCAGGCGGGCAGCGCGGCGGTCACGCCGGGCAGCCGGGCGAGTTGCGCGGCCCGGTCGTCGGGTGCGGCGCCGGTCTCGGTCAGCCGCAGGTCGGCGCCGACGCGGTGGTCGGCCTGGTCGGTGAGGGACCGCCCGGTGGTGCCGGCCAGGGACCAGGCGAGGGCGCTGACCGCGACGGCGAGGGCGACCAGCAGCACCGGGCCGGCGTGGGCGCGACGGCCGGCCTGCCACATGCCGAGCATCGCCGCGGTCGCGCGGGTGCGGTCGACGTACCGTTCGGCGAGGCGGGTCAGGGGCGGCAGGATCCGCAGGGCCAGGACCGCGCCGGCGAGCACCGCGATGGTGGGCGCGGCGGCGAGCAGCGGGTCGATGGCCAGGTCACCGCCGACGCCGGACAGCGGCGACGAGTACGACCGCAGCTGGTACCAGCCGAGCAGGGCGACCACGACGAGGACGACGTCGACGCCGGCGCGTTGCACCGCGCCCCGGCGGCCGGGCCGGGACCGGGCGGCCAGGTCGGCGACGTAGCTGTCGCCCCGACGCAGGTTGGGGCCGAGCATGGCGAGGGCGCAGCCGGCGGCGACGAGCAGCGCGACGGTCCAGGTGAGGGTGTCCAGTCGTGGTTGCAGACGCAGGGACGCCTCGGCGAGCGCCGGTATCCGGCCGGCGTGCCGTAGCAGTTCGGTGGCCAGCGGTGGGGCCAGCAGGACGGCCGGGGCGACGACCAGTGCCGCTTCCCGGCCGGCCAGGCCGGCGATCTGCCAGCGGGCCGCGCCCCGGGCACGCAGCAGCGCGGTCTCGGCGCGGCGTTGCTCGGTGAGCAGGGCGGCCACCAGCAGCAGCGTGTACCCGCCGAGAACGGCCACCAGCAGCATCGGGGTGACCAGGGCGGACCGGCCGACCAGGGCGGCACGTTGGATCCGTTCGACCAGGTCGTCGAGGGCGGTGGTGGTCGTGGCGGAGTCGCCGAGTCCGGCGCTGGCGGCGAGTCCGCCGGTCGCGGCGTCGGCGGCGTCGGCGAGGCGGTCGAGGTCGGCGGTGCCGGTGGCCGCGCCGACGTCGGGGGTGATCAGCCAGCCGGCGGAGGCGTTGGTGAGGAAGTGCCGCAGGAAGTCGGCGCGGTCCACGGTCAGCGGCCCGTACGTGGCCGTGCCGGGTTGCACGCCGGTGAGGGTTTCCGGGGCGAGGCGCCAGTACGGGTCGTTTGCGGCGCGGGGCCGCCAGAGGCCGACGACGGTGAGGTCGGTGACCCGGCCGGTGAACCCGTCGGTGACCGGGACGCGGTCACCGACGGTGACGCCGAGGGTTGCGGCGACCGGTTCGGCGAGGGTGGTCTGCACGGGGTTGGCGCCGGCGGCCGGCCAGGCGCCGGTGGTCAGGTCGGCGTGTGCGGCGAGGTCGTCGAGGAACAGCACGCTGGCATAGACGGTGCCGTCGTCGTCGGGGACGGCCGCGCCGACGTCACCGCGCAGTTGCCGGCCGGCGGCGTAGCCGGCCGCCTCGACGGTGCCCGGCCAGCCGTCGAGGACGTCGGCGGCGCCGGCGCGCAGCGCGGTGTCGTGTTGGGTGAGGACGTCGGGGGTGCGGCCGGCCGCGCCGCGAACCAGGATGGAGCGTTCCTCGGCGGTGGCGGCGGCGAGGACCCCGCGTACCCCGGAGCTGACGACGTCGCGGTGGTAGCCGGCCAGGCCGGTGAGGGCGACCGTCGCCACGAGGGTGGCGCCCACCGCCGCCAGGAGCAGGCCCTTCGCTCCACGGGCCCGTCGAAGCGCCAGCCGCATGTGTCGTGTCCCCCGGGTCGCCGTGGCGGGTCGGCCCGGTGCCGTCCCGCGTGCCGGTTGAGAGCGGTCGGGCGCGGGGAAAGGTTGGCGCGGCGGTCGGATCCCTTGATCACGGTCTGGTCACGGGACCACCTCGTCGGGGTCAGTCGCGGGGGCCGAGGTCGCCGGTGCGGTGGTGGCGGCGGCAGAGCACCTGGTAGCGCACCTGCGCGTCGGGGACGGTGTCGCCGATGACGACCTGTTCGCCCTCGCGGACCACCCGGCCGCCGACGACGCGGGCGTTGAGCAGGCCCTCCCGGCCGCACCAGCAGAGCACCTCGACCTGGATGCGGGCGACGGAGTCGGCCAGTTCGAACAGCCGCTGCGCGGCGGGGAAGAAACACGACCGGAAGTCGGTGGCCAGCCCGAACGCGAACACGTCGACGTCGTCGTGGTCGACCAGTTCGGCCATCTGCTCGACGTGGGCGACGCTGTAGAAGGACGCCTCGTCGCAGATGAGGTAGTCGATGCGTTCCCCGTCGGCCCAACGGTCGCGCACCAGCGCCCGCAGGTCCAGGTCGTCGGTGACCTCGATGGCGTCGTGGGCCAGGCCGATGCGGGTGGTGACCCGTGGGCCCAGGGACCGGTCGATGCGGGTGGTGACCAGCCCCCGACGGCCCTGCCGGGCGTGGTTGTAGTTCATCTGGAGGGCCATCGTGGACTTGCCGCAGTCCATCGGCCCCCAGAAGAACTTCAGCGCCGCGGCGTGCAGCGGACGCCCGTCGGCCCCGCGCGTGGCGGCGCAGACGGGGGTGTCCGGCTCACCCGGCAGGGGTCGGGCCAGGCAGGTGGGGGCGGCGGAGTCGACGTCGGTCACGGTCGGGCAGCCTAGCCCATCGACCGGAACCGATAGGGCTGGTCAGAGGACGCGCGGCGGGGTGTTCCCGGCGGCGATGATGGCCCGACGCACCGGCACCGCCGCCAGGAGCAGGAACCCGACCACGAAGAAGATCAACAGGGAGACCAGCCCGACCCGGTACGAGTTGGTCAGCTGGAACACCAGCCCGAAGGCGAGCGGTCCCAGCCAACTGGTGCCCTTGTCGCTGATCTCGTAGAAGCCGTAGTACTCGCCCTCCCGGCCGGCGGGGATCAGCTGGCTGAACAGCGACCGGCTCAACGCCTGACTGCCGCCCAGGACCAGACCGATGCCGGCGCCGAGGATCATGAACGGCACCGGCGCCTCGGCCGGCAGCCGGAACGCCGCCAGGATCACCGCCGTCCACAGCACCAGCGACAGCAGCACCGTCTTCCACGCGCCGATCCGGCGGGCCAGCGCGCCGAGCAGCAACGCCCCGCCGAAGGCGAGGAACTGCACCAGCAGGATCGTCACGATCAGGGTGGTCTGACCCAGCCGCAGCTCCTCGGTGCCGTACTGGCTGGCCAGGGCGATCACCGTCTGGATGCCGTCGTTGTAGACCAGGAACGCCAGCAGGAAGAACAACGTCAGCGGGTACGCCTTGACCTCCCGCAGGGTCCGCCCCAACTGCCGGAACCCGTCGACCAGCACGTTCCCGCCGGCGACGGGCGCCTCCACCGACGGGTGTTCCCGCAGCCACCGCAGCGGCACCAGGGTGAACAGCGCCCACCACAACCCCGCCGACACAATCGACCAGCGGGCCAGGTCCAGGGTGCGCTGGGCGGTGCCGTCACCGAACGAGTTCACCACCACCAGGTTCACCGCCAGCAGCAACCCACCACCGAGGTAGCCCAGCGCCCAGCCCCGGCTGGAGATCGCGTCCCGGTCGTCCGGGCCGCCCAGCTGCGGCAGGAACGAGTTGTACACCACCACACCGGCGCCGAACGCGATGTTCGCGACCACGAACAGCGCCCCACCCAGCAGGTAGCGGTCCCCGGTGACGAAGAGCATCGCGGTGGTCGCCCCCGCGCCGAGGAACGCGAACCCGGCCAGCAGCCGCTTCTTGTGCCGGGACCGGTCGGCGACCGCCCCGGTGACCGGCAGCACGAACACCGTCAGGAACACCGACAGCGACACCAGGTACGGGAAGTACGACCCGGCGGCCACCTTCACGCCCAGCGGGTACACGTACCCGGAGCAGGTGTCCGCGCCCAGCTCACAGCCGGCGGCGACCTCCGTGACGCTGGTCAGGAACGGCCCCAGGAACACGGTGATGACGGTGGTGGAGAACGCCGACATCGCCCAGTCGTAGAAGTACCAACCGGTGCGTTCCCGGCGGGTGCTCGACGGTGGGGTGCGCTCCGCCGGGGCGGCGAGGGTCTCGGCCATCAGGTCCTCGGATGGTTCAGGCGGCCCAGTGGCCGCGGCTGCGGTAGACGTCGCGCAGCACGCCGACGTGATCGGTCATGATGCCATCCACACCCAGGTCCAGTAACTCGTGCATCTCGTCAGGTTCGTCGATCGTCCAGACATGCACGTGCAGACCGAGTCGGTGGGCGTACCGCACCAGCCGCCGGTCGACCACCGGCACCCGCCCGAACCGGACCGGCACCTGCGCGGCGACCACCGACGGCGGCAGCCGCAGCCGCTGCCCGGTCAGCGACGCCCACCGCAGCCGGGCCACCCCACGCATGCCCAGCGAGGTGGCGACCTTCGGGCCGGCGAGGACCCGCAGCCGGGCCAGCCGGGCGTCACTGAACGAGGCGAGCAGCACCCGCTCGCCGGCGCCGACACGCTCCACCGTCGCCACGGTCGGCCGCACCCCGCCGTCGGCCTTCACGTCGACGTTGAACCGGATCTCCGGCCAGGCGGCGAGGACCTCGTCGAGGCGGGGCACCACGGCGGCCCCACCGACCCGGACGGTGGCCAGGTCCGCCCAGCGCAGCGCGGCGATCCGCCCCGGTTCACCGGTGACCCGGTCCAGGGTCGCGTCGTGGAAGACCACCGGCACGCCGTCGCTGGTGGCGTGCACGTCGGTCTCGACGTACCGGTAGCCGAGCGCGACGGCCCGGGCGAACGCCGCGACGGTGTTCTCGTCGCCCTGCGCGGCACCGCCCCGGTGGGCGAAGGCCAGCGGGGCGGCCGCGTCGAGGTAGGGGTGGGACACGCCGGCAGTATGCTCCCCGCCGGTGGCCGGCAGGTGACCGGCCGGCGGCCACTGCGGTCGGTGCCGGACATCGGACACTGCGTGCCGCCGCGCGGCCGGCGGGCCGACACTGTCCGGGTGCCCGGCCGTCCTGGCCGCGCCGGCGGCCCCGATCACCACCGCCGTCACCGAACTGCTGAAGGTCGTCCACCCGACCTGACGTCCCCGCCGGGGGCGACGGTCACGGGTTCGCGGCGAGGAACAGGTAGCTCGCGCACAACGACAGGTGCACCCAGGCCTGCAGCAGCGTCGCCCGGCCGGGCATCACGGTGAGGATCCCCACCGCGGCGGTCAGACCGAGCAGCACGATCTGGGTGGCCCCGAGACCGAGCACCAGCGGCCCGTCGAGCCAGAGCGAGGCGATCGCGATCGCCGGGATGGTCAACCCGATGCTGGCCATCGCCGACCCGAGGGCCAGGTTCAGGCTGATCTGGGTACGGTCCCGGCGGGCGTTCCGGGCCGCGGCGAGGGTCTCCGGCAGCAGCACGAGCAGCGCGATGACCACCCCGACGACCGGCCGGGGCAGTCCCGCGTCGGCCACCACCGCCTCGATGGTCGGCGACTCGACCTTCGCCAGTCCCACCACCGCGACCAGCGCCACGATCAGCAGCGCGAAGCTGCCCAGCGCGGTGGTCATCGGCGGCACCGGGGCGTGCTCCTCGTCGCCCACGGCGGCATCCGGGCGGCGTGGGGGCGACGAGGCGAGGACCTCGCGCGGCGGCGGCAGGAAGTAGTCGCGGTGCCGCACGTTCTGCACGAACACGAACGTCGCGTACAGGAACAGCGACGACACCGCCGCGAACGCCAACTGCGGGCCGGTGAACGCCGAACCGGGACTGCCGATGGTGAACGTCGGCAGGACCAGACTCAGGGTCGCCAGGGTGAGCACCGTCGCCAGGGCCGCGCCGGTGCCCTCCGGGTTGAACACCACCACCCGGCGACGCACCGTCGCCAGCAGCAACGACAACCCGACGATCCCGTTACAGGTGATCATCACGGCGGCGAAGACGGTGTCCCGGGCCAACGTGGCGGTGTCCGGGCCACCGGAGACCATCAGGGTGATGATCAGGCCGACCTCGATCACGGTCACCGCGACGGCGAGGATCAGCGACCCGAACGGCTCCCCGACGCGGTGCGCGACCACCTCGGCGTGGTGCACCGCGGCCAGGACCGCGCCCGCCAGCAGCACCACGACGACGACCTCCACCACCGGCGGCAGGACGCGACCCCAGACCACGGCCAGCGTCACCACGGCCAGCAGCGGCACCAGCGTCGCCGGCGCCAGCAGGGGAAAGCGGGTCGGTGCGCGCATGCGTGCCTCCACGGTTCGGCGCGGACCGGATCCGCCACCGGGTACTCCACCGGCAGCCGGAACCGCTCACCGTCCGGCGGGGCGGGACACGACCTGGGCGGCGGGCGGCTGCCCAGGTCATGATCGTAGCGGAGCGGGGCAGGTCAAACCCCGCTGCCGGCGCCGTAGTCCCCGGTTCAGGGACGCGCCGGCCGCCGGTGCAGCCGGCTGGTGTCCGACGGCCGACCGGGATCCACGTGCCGGGGCCGGTCGGGCTCGTCCGGACGCAACGGCACCAGCGCGTCGGTGACCGCGTCGATGATCCGGTCGGTGGCCCGCCGGGCCGCCCCGGACGCCGCCGGATCCACGTCGGCCAGGTCGACCGGAGCGCCGAAGTGCACCCGGATCACCGGCCGCCGCCACAGCGACCGCCACACCGCGCCCACCATGCCCTTCGGCGCCCGGTAGGGCAGCACCTCGTGCGAGCCCCACTGGGCGACCGGCACCACCGGCGCGCCGCTGGCGAACGCCAGTCGGGCGGTGCCGGTCTTGCCGCGTTCCGGCCACATGCCGGGGTCCAGGCCGATGCGGCCCTCCGGGTAGACCAGGATCACCGATCCGGTGGCGACCGCGTCGGCGGCGTCGTGCAACGCCCGCCCCACCCCGGCGGTGCCCCGGTCGACGCGGATGTGCCCGGCGTGGCGCATCGCCGCGCCCACCACGGGCGCCCGGAACAACCCCCCGGTGGCCATGATCCGGGGCGCCACGCCCCGGGTCCGGCAGGCGGCGGCGAGCACGATCGGGTCGAACGGGCTGATGTGGTTGGCGGCCAGGACCAGTGGCCCCGCGCGTAGCCGGTCGGGCACGTCACCGCTGACCCGCAGCCGGGCCAACGCCCCGACCACGAGGTACGCGAGCAGTTGCGCGGCACGCCACAGCCACGGCGGCCGCCAGGGGGAGTGGACTGTCTCCATCAGCGGTCGATGGTCGCACGTGCCCGCCAGCGGCGGGGGACCGGGCGGCGACGGTGGGGGACCAGCGGCCGGGGTGAGCAGGGTCATTGGTCCCGGGACGGTTCGGGCCGGGCGGCCCTGCCATCCCGTCTACGACGCGCGGTAGTATCTACTACGTCTCGTAGTACGACCTGGGGGGTTCCTGGTGGACGCGTTGGACGTCGCCCGCTGGCAGTTCGGTGTCACCACCGTCTACCACTTTCTCTTCGTACCACTCACCATCGGACTCTCCGTCCTCGTCGCCATCCTCCAGACCATGTGGCACCGCACCGGCGACCAGCGCTACCTCAAACTCACCAAGTTCTACGGCAAGCTCTTCCTCATCAACTTCGCCATGGGCATCGTCACCGGCATCGTCCAGGAATTCCAGTTCGGCATGAACTGGAGCGACTACTCCCGCTTCGTCGGCGACATCTTCGGCGCCCCCCTCGCCATCGAAGCCCTCGTCGCCTTCTTCCTCGAATCCACCTTCCTCGGACTCTGGATCTTCGGCTGGGACCGCCTCCCCAAACGCATCCACCTCGCCACCATCTGGGCCGCCGCCATCGGCTCCACCTTCAGCGCCTACTTCATCCTCGCCGCCAACTCCTGGATGCAGAACCCCGTCGGCTACCGCATCAACCCCGACACCGGACGCGCCGAACTCACCGACTTCCTCGCCGTCCTCACCAACAAGGTCGCCCTCATCACCTTCCCCCACACCATCGCCGGCTGCTTCCTCGTCGCCGGCAGCCTCATCGTCGCCGTCGCCCTCTGGCACCTCATCCGCCACCGCGACCACGCCGACACCCCCACCTACCGCTTCGCCGCCCGCTTCGGCGCGCTCGTCACCCTCGCCGCCACCGCCGGCGTCCTCATCACCGGCGACATCCAAGGCAAGATCATGACCGACGTGCAGCCGATGAAGATGGCCGCCGCCGAAGGCCTCTACACCACCGAAAGCCCCGCCGCGTTCAGCGTCCTCACCGTCGGCAGCCTCGACGGCAGCCGCGAAATTTTCGCCCTGAAGATCCCCTACCTGCTCAGCTTCCTCGGCACCGGTGACCCCAACGGCACCGTCCAGGGCATCAACGACCTCCAGGCCCAGTACACCGCCCAGTACGGCCCCGGCAGCTACACCCCGATCATCCCGGTCACCTACTGGAGCTTCCGCATGATGATCGGCTTCGGACTCGCCGCCGCCGCCATCGCCCTCTGGGTCCTCTGGGCCCACCGCAAGGGCCGCACCCCCACCGGCAAATGGCTCCTGCGCGCCGGCCTCGTCATGCCCCTGCTCCCACTCGCCGCCAACAGCTTCGGCTGGATCTTCACCGAGATGGGCCGCCAACCCTGGATCGTCTTCGGCGAAATGCTCACCCGCGACGGCGTCTCCCGCAGCGTCAGCCTCACCGAAGTCCTCACCAGCTTCACCGCCTTCACCATCGTCTACGCCACCCTCGCCGTCATCGAGGTCCGCCTCCTCATCCGCTACGCCCGCAACGGACTCCCCGACGTCACCGAAAACCCCCCACCCGACGACGACACCGACGACGCCGACCGCCCCCTCGCCTTCGCCTACTGACCCCGGAGCCCCACCGTGGACCTCACCACCGTCTGGTTCGTCCTCATCGCCGTCCTCTTCACCGGCTACTTCATCCTCGAAGGCTTCGACTTCGGCGTCGGTGCGCTCCTACCCGTCCTCGCCCGCAACGACCGCGAACGCCGCGTCATGATCAACACCATCGGACCCGTCTGGGACGGCAACGAGGTCTGGCTCATCACCGCCGGCGGCGCCATGTTCGCCGCCTTCCCCGAGTGGTACGCCACCCTCTTCTCCGGCTTCTACCTACCCCTCCTGCTCATCCTCATCGCCCTCATCGTCCGCGGCGTCGCCTTCGAATACCGCCACAAGCGCCCCGAAGCCACCTGGAAACGCCGCTGGGACACCGCCATCACCCTCGGCAGCCTCATCCCCGCCCTCCTCTGGGGCGTCGCCTTCGCCAACATCCTCCGCGGCGTCCCCCTCGACGCCGACCACGAATACACCGGCGGCCTGGTCGACCTCCTCAACCCCTACGCCCTCCTCGGCGGCCTCACCACCACCGCTCTCTTCCTCACCCACGGCGCCGTCTTCACCGCCCTCAAGACCACCGGCGACATCCGCCACCGCGCCCGCACCCTCGCCACCCGCCTCGGCGCCGTCGCCGCCGTCCTCACCGTGGCCTTCCTGACCTGGACCCTCACCATCCGCGGCAACACCACCGCCGTCATCCTCGCCACCGCCGCCACCGCCGCCCTGCTCGCCGGCCTCACCGCCGCCCACGCCCGCCGCGAAGGCTGGGCCTTCACCGGCACCGCAACCGCCATCGCCCTCGCCGTCGCCACCCTCTTCACCGCCCTCTTCCCGAACGTCCTGCCCTCCACCACGGACCCCGCCGGCACCCTCACCGCCACCAACGCCGCCAGCACCCCCTACACCCTCGGGATCATGACCTGGGTGGCCGCCATCTTCACCCCCGTCGTCCTCGCCTACCAGGGCTGGACCTACTGGGTCTTCCGCAAACGCATCGGCGTCGCCCACATCCCCACCCACTGACCCCCGCCCGCTACGCCTCCACAGGCGTACTCACCGGCAAGTCGCCACAAACGCGTAGCGCCGCCCCGTAGGGCGGCGCTACGCGTTTCGTCCGTCGAACGACGGTGGAACCCCCACAACGCAGGGACACCGCAGCCGGCACAGCCGACAAGAAGCGGTGAAACCCTCAGCTGGCCGCCGCCCGACCGGCAGCGCACGGAAAGTCCCTACGCTTGATCTTGGCGCGACGGCCGTCCGGGTGATGGAACACGATGCCCTCCGCCAGATGCCCGGGAGCAAACCGGCTCTCCAACTCCACCAGATACTCCCGCAGCCCCGCATAGCTGCGCGGCGCATCCGACAGAACAGGCACACGCAGGTTGAACGGCACACACATGTGCTCCTCCAGGCCCAGCGGATTGCCCTGAACCCGAGGCCCCAACGCCTCACACGGATGCTCACCGTCCGGCCAGTCCGACACGTCGGTGTTACGAGCCGCCGCCACGATCCACCGGTCCTCCGCGCCGTGCTCGTCGGCGTCGACATACCACCCGTCCACGATGCCCTGCTGCTTCTGCAGCCTGCTGGGATTACGACGCTTCTCCACCCGCACCAGACGCCCGGAACGGAGGGTGAGCCGCACGTTCGTGCCGTCGAGCTTCTCCGTCGGAGTCCCCTCACCGTCGAACACCCACGCGCACTCGGACCGTGGACGGTCGACGACCCGGAAGTGGTCGTCGCGTTCGAACAGCGTGGGAATCTTCTCCATGACCTGCGTTCCCTTCCTGACCTGTCCGATCAGTTCCTCGGCGGTGACGAGCCCCGCAGCCAGACCACTGGCCAACGCGCGGACCAGATCGGCCACGGCCACATCGGCCTCGACGGCGACGTGCTTCAGCGCCTTCTTCTCCTCCGGCGAAACCCAGGCGACCAGCCGCGACCAGCCCTCCGGAGGAGACCAACGAGCCAACTGACCGGGCGTCTTACGGGGCCGACCCGGGCGCCTCACCTCGTCCATGCCGGAACCGTAGAAGCCAGACAACGCTTGTGTCAATTGGCATAACAGAAACTCCAGCACCGAACACCCCGACGTCAGCACCACCCCGGAAACGAAACGTGGCGCGGAGCCACCCCCCGGGCAACCCCACGCCACACACCCCCGACGGACAGCGACACCCACCGGCGCCCCCGCCCACACCGATCAACCCGCCTCGCGCAACTCCGCCAACCGCGCCTCGATCTCCGCCAACTCCGCCCGCAGCTTCTCCGCCTGCTGCTCCGCCTCAGCCCGCTCCGCCGACAGAATCTGCTCCACCGCCTCCTGCACACCCGGCACATCCACCAACGCCACCATCCGCAACGCCTCCGCCGGCTTCACCACATACGGCTTCGCCAACGACTTGCTGCCCTGCTGCGCCGCCACCGTCCACTCACCCTCGGCATACTGCAACGTCACCGTCAACCCCGCCGGCGCCTTCGGCTTCGCCACCTTCACCGCCCGCTTCGCCGGCTTCGTCTCCACCACATCCACCTTCGACTCCTCCCGCGACTCGTCCCCACGCGACTGCTCCGGCACCGGCGCACGCTCCAACACGAACTCCGGCTCCGCCACCACCGGCTCCGCCACGACCTCCGCCTCCGGCTTCGGCTCCACCACCCGCCGCCCCGCACCACGCGGCGCCACCGCCACGTCGGCAGGGGCGAAGGGCAACTCGTCCCGCCCGAACCGCACCACCACGAACTCGTCCGACACCGCCGGATCCGTCAGCTCCACCACCTGACCCACCTGCCCGGCGATCTGACCCGCCGCAGCCGTGAACACCACCTTCGGCTTACGACCCGCCGCCAACGCCTCCCGGATGCCCTGCACCTCGTCAGTGGACAACCCCTGACCCGCGGCCCCCATCACCAACCACCCTCTTTTCGGACAACTGTCGGAAATTCCTGCCTTTGATACCAGCCGCCACCGACACCCACCCCGCCGGGGCACCACCCACCCGACACCCCACGACCGACCACAACCGACGGCCCCGCGCCACGGTAACCTCGCCCCGACACCACACAACGGGGGAGAGGGACACCGTGACGACACCGGTCACCGTCATCACCGGAGGCGGACGCGGCATCGGCGCCGCCACCGCCCGCCGCCTCGCCCGAGCCGGCCACGACATCGCCCTCTGCTACCGCCGCGACCACGACGCCGCCACCGCCGTCCTGGCCGACGTGCACGCCGCCGGCCGCCACGGCATCGCCGTACCCGCCGACACCCGCGACCCCGACCAGGTAACCCACCTCTTCGACACCGCCGCCGACACCCTCGGCCCGGTCACCGGCCTGGTCAACAACGCCGGCATCACCAGCCCGATCGGCCCCTTCGTCGACCTCACCGTCGACGACATCCGCCGCGTCGTCGACGTCAACGTCGTCGGCTACCTCCTCTGCGCCCAACAGGCCGCCCGCCGGATGACCGCCGGAGCCGCCATCGTCAACGTCTCCTCGGTCGCCGCGACTCTCGGCAGCCCGGGGGAGTACATCCACTACGCGGCCAGCAAGGCCGCCACCGACACCCTCACCGTCGGCCTGGCCAAGGAACTCGCCCCACGAGGAATCCGGGTCAACGCCGTCGCGCCCGGCATCGTCCGCACCGAGATCCACACCCTGTCCGGCATACCCGACCGACCCGACCGGGCGGCGGACCGGATCCCGCTCGGCCGCGCCGGTGAACCCGACGAGGTCGCCGCCGCCATCGCCTGGCTGCTCGGCCCGGAAGCCTCCTACACCACCGGTACGGTCCTGCGCGTCGCCGGCGGACTCTGACGCCCACCTCGGAACGCGGCGGAGGAGGCCCCGCACCACTCAACTTTACATAATGTACATTATCGAATCAGTGCCGCCGAGGGCGAGCGGGGCTCGACCGACGCGATTCACCCGAGGGCTGCCATGCTCTCGGCGTACTGACGCAGAGACGCGGTCGAAGCAGTCGCGGCGTAACGCCGGAACTGCTCGATGCACTCCTGCCGGCGGTAACCGCCGGCCACCGCGGGCGGCCGGGAGAACGACATGGTCGACCGGGCCGGCTGCCACACGGCGGGAACGCCGGCGGCACCGTCGTCGGGCGCCTCCACGCCGTAGTAGACCTGGGACACCCCGAGCGCCATCGCGGCGCCGAGGCACATGAGACACGGCTCCAGCGTGACCGCGAGAACCAGCGGACGAGCGCGGGCCGTCCAGCCGAGTCGCCGGTCGGCCTGCTCCATGGCCAGCAGATCGGCGTGGACCAGCCGCCGGCCCTGCGCCGGCTCCTGGGTGTACGCCCGGCCGATGATCTCCTCGCCCATCACGACGACCGCGCCGACCGGCAACTCCCCGGCTCGCACACCCTCCTCGGACACCTCCAGCGCCAGGGCGACGAGGTCGTCTGCGGTCAAGGCTTCCGGCATGCCCGGATCCTCTCACCGGCCGGTGGGCCGCGCTCCCCCGGCCATAGCCACGGATCCGAAAATCATGCATAATTACCCTTATGCATGACAAAGTGGACAGTTCGGTTCTGGTGCTCGTGGAGGAGTTCCTGACCGCCCGGGCCACGCGGAAGCCCTCCCCGCACACGCTCCAGGCGTACCGGCGGGATCTGCTGGGCGTCGCCCGCCTGGCCGCCGGACAGGCGACCCCTCCCCTGGCCCTGGACGCGCTGCCGGTCACCGCCCTCTCCCCCCGTTCGCTGCGGGCGGCCTTCGCCGCGTTCGCCGCTCCCCGGGCGGCGGCGTCGGTACACCGCGCCTGGTCCACCTGGAACAACTTCTTCACGTTCCTGGTGGCCGAGGGCGTGGTGGCGGGCAACCCGATGCCGGCGGTCGACCGCCCCCGTGCCCCGCTCCCCCAGCCCAAGCCGCTGCGCGGCGACGACACCCCCGAGCAACTGCTCGACGCGGTCGCCCGGGCCACCGGCCGGCAGCACGACCCGTGGCCGGAGCGGGACCTGGCGGTGGTGGCGTTGGCGCTGTGCACGGGCCTGCGGTTGTCGGAGCTGCTGGCCCTGCGGGTCGGGTCGGTGGCGGGGCGTGCGGGTGAGCGTCGGGTGGACGTGGCGGGCAAGGGTGGTCGTCCGCGGGTGGTGCCGGTCGAGCCGGAGCTGGACGGGGTGCTGGTGGCGTATCTGGAGAGTCGGGTGCGGCGGTTCGGGGCGCGTTCGGTGCGGCCGGACTCGGCGTTGCTGGTGGACCGGCGGGGTGAGCCGTTGCGGCGGGGTGGTCTGCAGTACCTGGTGGACTCGTGCTATCGGCGGGCGGGGATCACGGATCGGGTGCCGGCGGGTGCGCGGTTGCACGCGTTGCGGCACACGTTCGCGACGCGGTTGGCCGAGGACGGGGCGAGCGCGGCGGAGATCATGCGGTTGCTGGGTCATGCGTCGTTGGCGTCGTCGCAGACGTACATCGAGGTGACGGCGGGTCAGCAGCGGGCGGCGGTGCGGTCGAACCGTACGCATCGGGTGTTGGTGGGTCTGGTGTCGGCGGGGTGAGGGGTCAGCCGAGGTCGACGACGAGGGGGCGGTGGTCGGAGATGGTGGAGGTGGGGGTGGTGACGGCGGTGACGGGTGGGAGTCGGTGGGCGTCGTGTCGGTCGACGAGGATGTGGTCGAGTTGGACGCGGGGTTGGGTGGCGGGGTAGGTGGGCAGGCGGCCGAGGGGTTGCCAGCCGGAGACGAGTCGGGTGGCGGTGGTGGGGAGGTTCAGGTCGCCGAGGAGGACGCGTGGTGCGGGGAGGGTGCGGAGTGCGCGGACGACCTGGCGGAGTTGGTGGGCGTTCCAGCCGGGGACGAAGGAGAGGTGGGTGGCGGCGGCGGTGAGGGGGCCGTGTGGGGTGTCGAGGACGGCGGCGAGGAGGACGCGTGGTTCGTCGTGGAGCAGGAGTAGTCCGCCGCCGGGGCCGGGTACGTAGACCGGGGATCGTACGGGTGCGGGGCGTAGGCGGGTGACCTGCCAGGTGCGGACGGGGTAGCGGCTGATGAGGCCGACGCCGTAGCAGGGTTCTCCGTGGCCGTCGTCGTCGTGGTTGAGGGGGCGGAACTGTTCGCCGGGGGTGCCGACGACGGCGGCGGCGAAGCGGTGTTCGGGGGCGTGGAGGGCGCGGGCGGCGATGGCGGTGAGGTCGAGGTTGCCGCTGCGGGTCTGGTCGCGGTCGACTTCCTGGAGGGCGAGGATGTCGGCGTCGAGGGCGGTGACGGCGGCGGTGAGGCGGTCGGGGTCGACGAGTCCGTCGGCGGGTGACCGGCCGTGGAGCAGGTTGAAGGTGGCCAGGCGCACGTTATGCACGATACGTGGTGGAGGGAGGGTTGTCGGGTGGTGAGAGTGCTGGTGTGTTCGGTGCTGGTGTTCGTGGTGATTGGTGTGATGGGGGTGTGGTTGCGGCGGCGTCGTGGCCGGTGAGGCTGCCCACAGGTGGTCTCGTGGGGGTGGGTGGGCTGGGAAGAATGGCGGCCCGTGGATGCTCTGTCGTTGACGACCCTGCTCACGGTGGCTGCCCTGGCGGGTTGGGTGGATGCCGTGGTGGGTGGGGGTGGGTTGTTGTTGTTGCCGGCGTTGTTGGTGGCGGCGCCGGGGGTGCCGGTGGCGACGGCGTTGGGGACGAACAAGTTGGCGGCGATCGCGGGGACGTCGACGGCGGCGTTGACGTATGCGCGGCACACGAAGATCGATTGGTCGGTGGCGGGTCCGTCGGCGGGTCTGGCGGTGGTGTGTGCCGGGGTGGGTGCGGCGTTGGCGGGGGCGGTGCCGGCGGGGGCGTACCGGCCGGTGGTGTTGGTGGTGTTGGTGGCGGTGGCGGTGTTCGTGGCGGTGCGGCCCCGGTTGGGGGTGGTGGCGTTGCCGGAGCGGCGGACTCCGTGGCGGGTGGTCGTGGCGGTGGTGGTGGCCGGTGGTGGGATCGCGTTGTACGACGGGTTGATCGGTCCGGGTACGGGGACGTTTCTGGTGGTGGCGTTCACGTTGTTGGTGGGGGCGGACTTCGTGCACGGTTCGGCGATGGCGAAGATCGTGAACGCGGGGACGAATCTGGGTGCGTTGGTGGTGTTCGGGTTGGCCGGGCATGTGTGGTGGTGGTTGGGGTTGGCGATGGCGGTGTGCAACGTCGTGGGGGCGGCGGTGGGTGCGCGGATGGCGTTGCGGCGTGGTGCGGGGTTCGTGCGGGTGGTGTTGCTGGTGGTGGTGTTGGCGTTGGTGGCGAGGTTGGGTTACGACCAGTGGTTGGCGGGGTGAGCCTTCGGTTGGGCGTGGGGAGGGTGGGGTTGCGCCCGCTGGTCTGATGACGGCAGGGGTTAGTTTTCCTGTGTGCTTCTGGATTCCTGGTGTGTGTTGGCGTGGGTGCGCGGGTCCTTGACCAGGTCGTCGCAGAAGGCGGCGACGTCGTCGCCGATGAGTTCCAGGACCTGCTTGCCGGCTGTGACGCCTTCCTCGAAGAAGTCGATGATTCCGGGGAGCAGGTTCCCGTCGGCCAGGTCGACCGGTCCGACTTTGAACAGGTATTTCTGCATTTCTGTGTAGACGATCTGGTAGTCGGGCGGTAGCGCCTTGACTCGGGCCATGTGCGCCCGCCACTGCTTTTTGCCCTCGATGAGGTTCTGGATGCCCATGTCAGTCTCCCAGCCGGCCCAGTTTTCGTGCGACGTTCCTGTTCAGCTGTTCGCGCCACCGGTCGCGATAGGTTCGGGCGCCTTCTCCACCGGCCAGTGCGGTGCAGAAGCCGGGGATGTCGTCGCCGAGTACCTCGTGGACGCTCTGCCCGTCGGCTGCGGCTTGTTCGAGCAGTTCCAGGGCGCTGTCGGCGATCGGTGTCAGGTTGCGGCCCGTGAAGCCCGCGTAGGGGTGGAGGTTGCTCTTGATCTGCTCCCACGCCGCTTGGTGGTCGGCCGGCAGTGCTGATGCCCGGGTTTCGAACGCCTTCCAGTCTCTGGTGAGATCGCTGCCTGTGACGGTTTCCCAGAAGCTCATCTCCCGCTCTCCTTGAGCTTGTCGATGCGTGATGAGACGTACTGCCATTTCGCCCAGAACCTTGCGAGTTCCTCGCGTCCGGCGTTGTTGAGGGTGTAGAACTTGCGCGGCGGGCCCATCTCGGAGGGGCGTTTCGTCACCTCGACGAGTCTGTTCCGCTCCAGTCGTAGCAGGATGGTGTACACCGTCCCTTCGATGACGTCGGCGAAGCCGAGTTCGTTGAGTCGGCGGGTGATGGCGTACCCGTAGGTTTCCTCGGTGCCGATGATTTCGAGCACGCAGCCCTCGAGTGTGCCTTTCAGCATCTCCGTCAGGTCGTCCACCTCTGCTCCACTTCCTCCCGGTACTTCGTGCCGCCGAGTACCGCTATACGGTATCACTGAGTACCGCTACGTGGTACCACCGAGTAGTGGGTCGATCCAGTGGAGGGGGTGGCCTCTCCACCATCATTCGGTGAGGAGTGGCAGGTGGGGGCGGCGGTCGACGTCGGTGGTGTGTGAGCATCGGCGGATGTGGGTGGAGCGCGACCGGGCGGTGTTGGCGGGTCTGCTGGGGCGGGATCCGTTGTTGCACGTCTACGAGTTGGGTGATCTGGACGATTTCTTCTGGCCGTACACGACGTGGATTCGTCGTGGTGACCAGGTGGTGCTGCTGTACGGGGCGACGAGTCCGCCGACGCTGCTGGCGTTCGGCCGGCCGGAGCGGGTGGCGGCGCTGGGCGCGCTGCTGGCGGAGGTGGCGCCGTCGCTGCCGGAGCGGGTGTACGCGCACCTCTCCCCCGGTCTGGTGGACGCCCTGGCGGGCCGGTACCGGGTGGATGGCGCGGTGGCGCATCGCCGGCTCGCGTTGACCGACGTCGGGCGGCTGGCCCGGACGCCGGTGGCCGGTGCGGTGCTGACCGGGGCGGATCTGCCGGACCTGCTGGAGCTGTACGCGGAGGCGTATCCGGACAACTGGTTCGATCCGCGGATGCTGGAGACGGGCCAGTACGTGGGGGCGCGGGTGGCCGGTGAGCTGGTGGCGGTGGCGGGTGTGCACGTGTGGTCGCCGGTGTACCGGGTGGCGGCGGTGGGGAACGTCGCCACCCGGCCGGGGTTCCGGGGTCGGGGTCTCGCGTCGGCGGTGGTGGCCGGGTTGTGTGTGCGCCTGCGGGGTGGTGCCGACCACGTGGCGCTGAACGTACGGGCGGACAACGTGTCCGCGTTGCGGCTCTACGAACGGTTGGGGTTCACGCCGGTGGCCGGGTACGGGGAGTTCACGTTGACCGCGTGGGGGTCAGCGGCGGCGGGGGGAGTCGTAGCGGCCGGCGCGGATCTCGCGTAGTGCCCGGCGGCGGGTGTCGCCGCGGAGGGTGTCGACGTAGAGGGTGCCGGCGAGGTGGTCGGTTTCGTGTTGGAGGGCGCGGGCGAGGAAGCCGCTGCCGGTGATGGTGAGTGGCTGGCCGTGTTGGTCGAAGCCGTGGGCGGTGGCGTGGAGGGCGCGGGGGGTCGGGAAGTACAGGCCGGGGATGGAGAGGCAGCCTTCGTCGTCGTCCTGGAGTTCGGTGGACAGGTCGAGGGTGGGGTTGATCAGGTGTCCGCGGTGGCCGTCGGCGTCGTAGACGAACACCTGGGCGCTGACGCCGATCTGGGGGGCGGCGACGCCGGCGCGGCCGGGCGCGCCGAGGAGGGTGTCCATCAGGTCGGTGACCAGGGCGCGTAGCTCGGCGTCGAAGCTGGTGACGGGTTCGCAGGGGGTTCGCAGGACGGGGTCGCCGATGATGCGGATGGGGCGCATGCTCATGGCGGAAGGTTAGCGTCCGGGTGCGGGGGGTGTGCTGTCCGGGCGGTTGGGGGTGGGGTGATTCGGTCGCGGGTGGCGGCCGGATGGATCAGCATGGCCGGTTCGGATCGCGGCCGGACGGTTGGAGGGCGGCTCATGGTGTATCCCCCGATGCGGGCTCATGCGGAGGGGATGCTCGATGTCGGTGACGGGCATCGGGTGTTCTGGCAGGTCGGTGGGAACCCGGGCGGGAAGCCGGTGGTGGTGGTGCACGGGGGGCCGGGTTCGGGGTGTACGCCGGGGTGGGCGCGGTACCTGGATCCGGAGCGGTACCGGATCGTGTTCCTCGATCAGCGGGGGTGTGGGCGGAGCACGCCGAGTGCGGGTGACGTGTCGGTGGATCTGTCGACGAACACGACGGATCACCTGGTGGCGGACATGGAGCGGCTGCGGGTGCACCTGGGGGTGTCGCGGTGGCTGGTGTTCGGGGCGTCGTGGGGCAGCGTGTTGGGGTTGGTGTACGCGCAGCGGCATCCGGAGCGGGTGTCGGAGGTGGTGGTGTTCAGTGTGACGTTGGGGACGCGTCGGGACGTCGACTGGATCTGTCGGGACATGGGGCGGGTGTTTCCGGCGGAGTGGGCGCGGTTCCGGGACGGGGTGCCGGTGGCGGATCGGGCGGGTTGTCTGGCGGACGCGTACGCGCGGTTGTTGGCGGATCCGGATCCGGTGGTGCGGGAGCGGGCGGCGCGGGACTGGTGTGCGTGGGAGGACACGCATGTGGGCACGGTGCCGGGTCACCGGCCGGATCCCCGGTACGCCGATCCGGTGTTCCGGATGGTGTTCGCGCGGTTGGTGACGCACTACTGGCGGCATGGTTGTTTTCTCGCCGAGGACGAGGTAGTGCGGGACGCGGGCCGGTTGGCGGGTGTTCCGGGGGTGTTGGTGCACGGCCGGTTGGATGTGAGTACCCCGGCGGACGGTCCGTGGCGGTTGGCGCAGGTGTGGCCGGAGGCGCGGTTGGTGTTGGTGGACGCGGCGGGGCACGGGGGGTCGGGCCCGGGGATGGCGGAGACGGTGACGGCCGCGTTGGACGGTTTCGCGTCGACCTGAGTGGGTGGGGCCCGGGGGTCAGGGGTTGGCGAGGGCGGCGCGCAGTGGGGCGGCTTTGGCGGCGGCTTCGGCGACTTCGGCGTGGGGGTCGCTGTCCCAGGTGATTCCGCCCCCGGCCCACAGGTGTAGTCGGTGGGGGTCGGCGGCGGCGGTGCGGATGGTCAGGCCGAGGTCGATGTGGTCGGGGCCGATCCAGCCGAGTGCGCCCATGCTGGCGCCTCGGCCGACGGGTTCGGTGGCGGTGATCTGGGTGAGGGCGGCGAGTTTCGGGGCGCCGGTGACGGATCCGCCGGGGCAGACGGCGCGGAGCA
This sequence comes from Micromonospora sp. NBRC 101691, assembly GCF_030269285.1. Lineage (NCBI taxonomy): Bacteria > Bacillati > Actinomycetota > Actinomycetes > Micromonosporales > Micromonosporaceae > Micromonospora > Micromonospora sp. NBRC 101691. The sequence goes on along the minus strand of NZ_BSTB01000012.1, from coordinate 35,334 downwards.
GGTCGGCGAGGCCGAGGCCGTCGGCGATGGTGGCGGAGACGGTGGATTCGGCTTGCCACAGGTCGCACCAGCGGCGGATGGCGAAGAGGTCGTCGACGCGGACGCTGCCGGTGCGGGCGACGCGGGCGAGGTCGTTGCGTTCCAGGTCGACGATCATGATGTGTTCGGCGCGTTCCTTGGTGGAGGCGAGCAGGTCGCGGTGGCCCTGGGGGGTGGCGGGGCGGGTGCCTTTGATGGGGCGGGTGAGGACGCGGCCGGCGGTGACTTCGACGAGGGTTTCCGGGGAGGCGCAGCCGATGGCCCAGCCGTCGCCGTGGAGGGTGCCGCCGTAGCGGGCGCCGGGGAGGGCGCCGAGGCGGGCCAGGGCGGGTAGGGGGTCGCCGGTGTAGTCGGCGGCGGCGTGGCCGACGAGGTTGACCTGGTAGACGTCGCCGCGGGCGATGGCGGCGCGGACGGTGTCGACGGCGGTGGCGTGTTGGTCGGGGGTCCAGCTGGGTTGCCAGGGGCCGAGCCACCAGGGTCGGGGTGGCGGTGGTGGTGGTGGGGTTGGGCGGTGGGTGTGGGTGTGGATGACGACGGCGATGTCGGGCAGGGCGGGTGCGGGGGTGGGTGGGCCGGGTGGGGCGCCGGTCATGAGGGCTCCGGCGGTGGCGGAGACGTAGAGGGAGGCGCCGCAGATGCCGGTGGGGTCGTGGCGGGTGGGGCGGGTCAGGTCGGTGCCGGGTAGGCCGTGGGCGGTGAGGAAGTCCTCGACGATGGTGGCGGGGTCGCCGCCGTCGGTGGGGCGCCATTCGAGGCGGGCGTGTTCGACGAGGGCGTGGCGGCAGGTGGGTGGGGCGGCGGGTGGGTTGCCCACCCGCCGTGGGAGCGTTTCCACGCCGTCCGGTCCATGGGGGATCATCCGTTCAGCGGATTTCCGGGCAACTCTGCGTATAGCTGCTCGATGTCGCGCGCCTTCGCTTGGTACTGTGCGTCACTGGTCATGTGAACCATGACACAGTGCCCCCACAGTGCGGAGAACCCGATGTGCCAGCACCAACCCACCTGCCCCTCCGCTGAGGCGACCGACCGGGAAGCCGCCCGGATCCTCGCCTGTTTCCCCGAGCAGGGCTGGAGCCTGCTCTGCAACGGGGTGATCGTCTTCGAGGACACCGGCGAACTGCTCCCCGACGGCCGGACGATCGCCCCGCACCGCGGACCCGCCCGCCACGCGCTCGCCGCCTGACGGCGACACCCCCGCGTCCGCCGCCCGGCGGCGTCCGCGCTGGTCCAGGCTAGTCCCCGGAACACGCGCCACACCGCCCGGGGCGGCGGCATCACCACCGCCCCGGGCGTGGCCTCACTCGGCGAACGCCTCCGGCGCGGGACACGAGCACACCAGGTTCCGGTCGCCGTACGCGCCGTCGATGCGCCGCACCGGCGGCCAGTACCGGCCCAACCGGTCCACCCCGGCCGGGTACGCGCCCACCGACCGCGGGTACGGGTGCGGCCACTCGTCGGCCGACACCATCGCCGCGGTGTGCGGGGCGTTCGACAGCGGGTTGTCCCCCGCCGGCCACTCCCCCGACCCGACCCGGTCGATCTCCGCCCGGATGGCGATCATCGCGTCGCAGAACCGGTCCAGCTCGGCCAGGTCCTCGCTCTCGGTGGGCTCCACCATCAGCGTCCCGGCCACCGGGAACGACATCGTCGGCGCGTGGAAGCCGTAGTCGATGAGCCGCTTGGCCACGTCGTCCACGCTCACCCCGGTCGTCTTCGTCAACGGCCGCAGGTCCAGGATGCACTCGTGCGCCACCAGGCCCTTGTTGCCGGCGTACAGCACCGGGTAGTGGCCGCGCAGCCGCACCGCCACGTAGTTCGCGGCCAGGACCGCCACCCCGGTCGCCCGGGTCAGCCCCTCGGCGCCCATCATCCGCAGGTAGGCCCACGGGATCGGCAGGATGCCCGCCGACCCGTACCGGGCCGCCGACACCGCCGGCCGGTCGGCGTCGTGCCCACCGACCGGGTCACCGGGCAGGAACGGCGCCAGGTGCGCCCGCACCGCCACCGGCCCGACGCCCGGGCCGCCGCCGCCGTGCGGAATGCAGAACGTCTTGTGCAGGTTCAGGTGCGACACGTCCGCCCCGAACCGGCCCGGCTTGGCGTAGCCGACCAGGGCGTTGAGGTTCGCCCCGTCGACGTACACCTGACCGCCGGCGTCGTGGACCTTCGCGCAGAGCTGCGCGATGCCCGTCTCGTACACCCCGTGCGTCGACGGGTACGTCACCATGATCGCCGCGAGGGCGTCCCGGTGCTTGTCGATCTTCGCGTCGAGGTCGACCAGGTCGACGTTGCCGTCGGCGTCGCAGCCGACCACCACCACGCGCATCCCGGCCATCACCGCGCTCGCCGCGTTCGTGCCGTGCGCCGACGACGGGATCAGACACACGTCCCGGTGCCCCTCGCCCCGGCTGCGGTGGTAGGAGCGGATCGCCAGCAGCCCCGCCAGTTCCCCCTGCGAGCCGGCGTTGGGCTGCACGCTGACCGCGTCGTAGCCGGTCACCTCCGCCAGCCACCCCTCCAGCTGGGCGACCAGGTCGCGGTACCCGGCGGTCTGCGACTGCGGCGCGAACGGGTGCAGGTGGGCGAACTCCGGCCAGCTCACCGGCTCCATCTCGGTGGTCGCGTTCAGCTTCATCGTGCACGACCCCAGCGGGATCATGCCCCGGTCCAGGGCGTAGTCGAAGTCCGCCAGCCGGCGCAGGTAGCGCAGCATCGCCGTCTCCGAGTGGTGGCGGTGGAACACCGGGTGGGTGAGGATGTCGCCGGTACGCGCCAACGCGGCCGGCAGCGCCGCGTCCACCGCACCGGTGAACGGCGCCACCCCGAACGCCGCCCACACCGACTCCAGGTGCGCGACGGTGGTCGTCTCGTCGCAGGCGATCCCCACCCGGTCGGCGTCGACCAGACGCAGGTTCACGCCCCGCGCGGCGGCCGCGTCGACCACCTCCACCGCCCGGCCCGGCACGCGCGCGCACACCGTGTCGAAGAACGGCACGTCCGCGACGTCCACCCCACCGGCGCGCAACCCGGCCGCCAGCCGCGCCGCCATGCCGTGGGTCCGCGTCGCGATCTCCCGCAACCCGTCCGGACCGTGGTAGACGGCGTACATGCCGGCCATCACCGCCAGCAGCACCTGCGCGGTGCAGATGTTGCTGGTCGCCTTCTCCCGGCGGATGTGCTGCTCGCGGGTCTGCAACGCCAGCCGGTACGCCCGGTTCCCGGCGGCGTCCTTCGACACCCCGACCAGGCGGCCCGGCAGCATCCGCTCCAGCCCGGAGCGGACCGCCAGGTAGCCGGCGTGCGGGCCACCGAAGCCCATCGGCACCCCGAACCGCTGGGTGGTGCCCGCGGCGATGTCCGCGCCGATCTGCCCCGGCGCGCGCAGCACCGTCAACGCCAGCAGGTCCGCCGCGACCGTGACGAGGGCACCGGCGGCGTGCGCCGCCGCCACCAGCCGGGCGTGGTCGCGTACCGTCCCGGACGCCCCCGGGTACTGCAGGTGCAGGCCGAAGAACTCCGCCGGCAGCTCCTCGGCGTCGACGTCGACCACGCGCACCTCGATGCCGAGCGGCTCGGCCCGGCCGGCGATCACCGCGACGGTCTGCGGCAGGGTGTCCGCGTCGACCACGTACACGTTGCTCTTCGTCTTCGTGGCACGGCGGGCGAGGGTCATCGCCTCCGCCGCGGCGGTGCCCTCGTCGAGCATCGAGGCGTTCGCGGTGGCCAGGCCGGTCAGGTCGGTCACCATGGTCTGGAAGTTCAGCAGCGCCTCCAGCCGGCCCTGACTGATCTCCGGCTGGTACGGGGTGTAGGCGGTGTACCAGGCCGGGTTCTCCAGCACGTTACGGCGGATCACCGCCGGGGTGTGCGTGCCGTGGTAGCCCAGCCCGATCATCGACACCGCGACGGTGTTCCGCGCGGCGAGGGCCCGCAGCTCGGCGATGGCCTCCCGCTCGCTGGCCGGGGCCGGCAGGTCCAGGGTGCCGTGCCAGCGGATCACCTCGGGGATCGCCGCGTCCATCAACTCCTCGACGGAGCCGTACCCCACCGTCTCCAACATCCGGCGCTCACTGGCCGGGTCGGGGCCGATGTGACGGGCGGCGAACTGCTCTACGGTCATGGGCTGTGCTCCCCGGGGGCCAGGTCGACGGATCGGCCTCCCCCTCTGTCGCGCCCGCACAGCGCTCCACAGTGCCTGCCCACGAGGTCCTTTTGCCTGAGAGGTTCCGGGGAGGGGTTGCCCCTTCGGCGCCGCCGCGGGACGTCGCCCGTGCGGTCTCTCCCCCGTGGGTGGTACCGGCATGGTCCACGCTACCAGCGTCGGCGTTCCCCGGCGGTGGCGTACCCCACGCGGTGATCAGGACACCAGGCGAGGACCGGACATCGCGCGACGGATCAGGACACCACGTCCAGCGGCGCGGCGACCAGCCGGCCGGTCAGGGCGGGCAGGAACCGGCCCAGCGGCGCGTCGACCGTCAGCGCCGCGTACCCGTCGCCCCGGGTGGGCCCCTGGTTGACGATCACCACCGGAACGTCCCGTTTCGCCGCCCGCAACACGAACCGGCGGCCCGACATCACCGTCAACGACGACCCGAGCACCAGCAGCAGCCGGGCCCGTTCCACCAGGTCGAAGCAGCGGGCCACCCGGGCCGCCGGCACCGTCTCGCCGAAGAACACCACGTCCGGTTTGAGCATCCCGGTACGGCAGAACGCGCAGTCCACCACCCGGAACGCGGACTCTGCCGCGTCGGGAAGGTCCACGTCACCGTCCGGGTTGACCGCCGTGACCGTCACGTCGAAGCCCGGGTTCGCCTCGCGGAGCCGCCGGTCCAGTTCCTCCCGCGAGGTGAGGTTCCCGCAGTCCAGGCAGACCACCTCGTCGAGGCGGCCGTGCAGCTCCACCACCCGGGCGCTGCCCGCCGCGGTGTGCAGGCCGTCGACGTTCTGGGTGATCACCGCGTCCACCAGGCCCGCCTGCTGCAACCGGGCCACCGCCCGGTGCCCGTCGTTCGGGGCGGCCCGGGCGATCAGCCGCCACCCCAGGTGGCTACGCGCCCAGTAGCGCCGCCGCGCGACGGCGTCGCCGGTGAACGTCTGGTACGTCATCGGGGTGTGCCGGCGCGCCACCCCGCTGGGGCCCCGGTAGTCGGGGATCCCCGACTCGGTGGACAGCCCCGCGCCGCTGAGCACCACCACACCACCGGCGGCCACCAGCTCCGCCACCGCGTCGACCTGCTGCGTCACCCGTCCATGCTGCCTCAGCCGGCCCGCCTGCGGCGACCCGAGCACCGGCCGGGGCCGACCCGCGTCCGGGTCGGCCCCCGCGCCTCACCGGTGCGGCGGAGGCGGCTGCTGCCGCGGCAACGCGGCCGCGCCTCCCGGGGCGGTCACCCCCGGCCCGGCCCCGGCCGCGCCCACCAGCCGGTCCATCGTCCGGGCCAACTGGCTGCTGCCGTCGTCGAGCTGCCGGGCCGCCGCCTGCATGTGCGAGATCATCATCTCGCCGTAGATCCGCAGGGCCTCCCGGGTGGCCACCGAGTCGTCGAACTCCGGCCCGGCCGTACGGCGGTAGTCCTGCACCGCCCGCTCCGCCTCCTGCCGGGCCTCCTCCGCGGCGGCCTGCACGTAGCTCTCGTACTGCATCCGCGCGTACTCGGCGACCCGCCGGGCGTAGTCGTGCGCCTGGGCGATGATCTGCTCCGCCTCGCGCTGCGCCGCCGAGAGCAGGTTCACCTCCTTGGCCGCCGGCGCCGACGGCCCGGCGCTCGGGATCACCCCGTGCCGGTGCAGCTCCACCCGGTCGTTGAGTCGCTCGTTCTCCGCGCGCAGGTGCGCGAGCTGCGCGCTCAACAGGTCCAACTCGTCGGCGACCTGCACCCGGAACCGGTCCACGTCCTGGTGGTCGTAGCCGCGGCGGGTGAACGACGCCGTCCCGAACTCCCACCGCCGAACCCGGTCCGCGGTCAACCGCACCTGCTGTCCGCTCGCGGGCACCGGCACACCCTCGTAGCTGCCGATCGGGGTCGCGTTCACCGGGCACCTCCGGAATCGTCCTGGGGCGACGACTCCACCGCCGTGCGCCATGCCGGGCCGTACCAGTACCGGCCCAGTCCCTCGTGGTGCACCTGACCGGCGTGGTAGCCGGCCCGCGACAGCGTCTGCACCGTACGGCCCACCATCTCGTCCGAACCACACACGTACACGTGCCGGGACCGCCAGTCACCGTCGGCCATCGCCCGGTCCACCGGGTAGACCAGCTCTCCCGGCCGGCGCGGGTCCACGCCCACCACCGGCGTCACCGTCAACCACGGGTACGCCGCCGTGAGCTTGTCGACGGTGTCGGTGTCGTAGAACTCCATCCGCGACCGTGCGCCCAGGTACAGGTCCACCCGCCGCGAGGAGCCCTCCGCCGCCACCTGCTCCACCAGGGCCTTGACCGGCGCCCAGCCGGTGCCGGAAGCCAGCAGCAGCAGGTCAGCTCCACCCGCCGCCCAGAGCGTCAACCGGTCCCCCACCGGCGCCGCCAGGTGGATCTGGTCCCCGACCGCGCACCCGTACACCAGTCGGGAACTCACCGCCCCGCCCGGGGCGGCCCGCACGTGCAACTCGATGGTGCCGTCCGGGCGGGGCGCGTTCGCCGGGGAGTAGTACCGCCAGGCCCGCACCGCCGGATGGGACACCCCGATCGACTGGCCCGGCGTGAACGGCAGAAGATACTGCGGACGCAACGTCAGCACCGCCACGTCGAAGGCGCGCCGTTCGTGCCCGACGATCTCCGCCACCCACCACGGCGGATTGACCTGCTCCGCCTCCTGCGCCGCCTCGATCATCACCTGGGACACCAGCTGGTACGCGCCCGCCCAGTCCCGGGCCAGCTCCTCGGTCCACTGGTCACCGAGGAAGTGCCGCAGGGTGGTCAGCAACGCCTCACCCACCGCCGGATAGTGCTCCGGACGGACCGCGAACTTCCGGTGGTCCGCGCCGAGCTCCCGCAGGAACCCGGTCAACCGGTCCACCTGGTCCACGTTGGACACGATGTGGCCCAGCGCGGTCACCAGCCGGTCCCGCTGACCGGCCATGTTCGTGGGGAACATCTGCCGGGTCTCGGGATGGGACAGGAACAGTGCAGAGTAGAAGTAGAGCGGAACCTGGTCGCCGTGCGCGGCGACCAGGTTCCAGCTCTGCTTGAGCCGTGCGACGTCCACGCTCAGACGCCCGGACGGGATCCGCTGGCCACCACCTGGTCCTGCACCTGAGCCAGCACCGCCCGCACGTGGTCCTGCACGTCCTCCGGCACACCCAACTGCGTCAGCGTGGCCAGCAGGTGCGCGCCGACCAGCTCGTAGTGCGCCTGGGGGATGCCCAGCGGCTGGTGCGCCTCGGCCAGTCCCCGCCCGGCGTACTCGTTCGGGCCACCCAGGACGACGGTCAGCATCAACGCCAGGTGCCGGCGCTGCCCCACCATGTCGATGTCGGCGAAGTAGCCGGCCAGCTCCGGGTCGGCGAGGACCCGGTCGTAGAACACCTCGACGGCGGCCTTGACGGCCGCCGCGCCGCCGATGCGGTCGTAGTGTGAGGGAACGGACTGCTCGGTAACCGTCACGGTCAATCCTTCCAGAAGGGAGGGGATCCGCGCGAAGGACAACGCGGGCCAACAGGCGGCCAGCTGGTATGACCCGTTCGGACCCCACCGGCTGACCGTGTGACGGACCATAGCGTGTCCGCCCGGACGACCCGCGCCCGCCCTGTCGGGTTCCCTCTTCTCCCGTCCCGGGAGGTCCGGGCCCTGCGGACCCGTCAACCCGCTCGACGCCGGGCCCGCCGCGCCGCCAGTTCGTCACCCGCCGCCGGTTCCGTCGGCTCCGCCGGCCCGGGCACCGCCGGCTCCGCCGGCAGGTGCGACAACGAACCCTGGATCTCCTTGAAGGCGCCACCGATCGCGATGCCGAACACGCCCTGGCCGCCCTGCAACAGGTCGACCACCTCCTCCGGGGAACGGCACTCGTACACCGTCGTCCCGTCGGAGATCAACGTGATGCCCGCCAGGTCACCGACCCCACGCGACCGCAACGCCTCGATCGCCTTCCGAATGTTCTGCAGGGACACCCCGGCGTCCAGCAACCGCTTCACGACCTTCAACACCACCAGGTCGCGGAAGGAGTAGAGCCGCTGCGTCCCCGAACCCGACGCGTCCCGCACGCTCGGCACCACCAGCATCGTGCGGGCCCAGTAGTCCAACTGCCGGTAGCTGATGCCCACCGCCGCGCACGCGGTCACGCCCCGGTAACCCACCGAGTCGTCACCCTCCGTCGCCAGCGGCGGCGACACCTCACCGAGGCCCTGCGACGCCGTACCCGGATCTGAATCTCGCGGCCCGTGCATCCCGACAACCTCCCCGCCCGTGCGGTGACACGTCGTTTCCGGGACGTGCACCCCTCGACACGGCAACCATATAGCGGGGCTCAGACGTTACCGGGCACGCACGTCGCGACACGCCGAACGATCACCCGAATATCACAGAACGTGACGACGGGCAACTCCACAGACATCCGGCGGGAACACCCCCGGTTCCGTCCGGCTCAGCCGGCGAAGTCCTCCGGACGGACCTGCTCCAGGAACTCCCGGAACTTCTCCACCTCGTCCTCCTGCTCGTCGGGAATCACGATCCCCGCCTCGCTGAGGACCTGATCGGCACAACGAATCGGCGCGCCGACCCGCAACGCCAACGCGATCGAGTCGCTCGGCCGCGCCGACACCCGCACCCCGTCACCGATCAGCAGATCGGCGTAGAAGACGTTCTCCTTCAGTTCGGTGATCTCCACCGCCCGCAACGGCGCCTTCAACGCCGCCAGCACGTCGCGCAGCAGGTCGTGCGTCAACGGCCGGGCCGTCTTCACGCCCTGCTGCTCGTAGGCGATCGCCGTCGCCTCGACCGCGCCGATCCAGATCGGCAGGTAGCGGTCGCCCTCGACCTCTCTGAGCAGGACGATCGGCTGATTGGTGGGCAGCTCCACCCGAACTCCGACCACGCTCAGCTCGCGCACCGCCGCCTCCGTGTCGTTGTCACCTACGCCGCACCGCACCCTTCCCTGCACGGTACACGGACCCCGAGACGAGCGTCCCGCGCGCACCACGCCCGCCGCACCCGCACCGGGAAGGGATTACCCCAGGAAGCCTACGGCACGCTCCCTGGAGCAGATCTCTGCCGCCGTCCCTCAGCGACCCAACGTCGACCGCAGCCCCACCCGGACCAACGCCGCGTGCAACTGCTGCGACAACGCCACCAACTCCCGGGCGGTCTCCGCCGCCCGGGCCCGCGCCGCCGGATCGCTCTGCCGCGCCAACGGCAACAGCAACTGCGCGAACAGCCCCGCCTCCCGGTCCGCCGCCGTCCGGAAGGCCCGCAGATGCCGGGGCTCCAGCCCGTACGCCGCCAGCCCCGCCACCGCCCGCGCGATGATCAGAGCATCCCCGTCGTACCAGCCGGGCGGACTCGACACCACCACACCGAGCCGTTCCAGCTCGCCCAGGGTGGATTCCTCGATCCCGCTGCGGGCCACCAGGTCGGTGCGGCTCAACCGCACCGACGCGGACTCGACCTGCTCCGGCTCCGCCGGCGCGCGATGGGGCACCTCACCGTCCGGGCCCACCGCGACCAACGTCGGTCGCGGCCGGCCCGCGCCATCCGGCGAGGAGTCCCACTCGGCCAACTGCTCACGGATCACCCGCAGAGGCAGGTACTGATCCCGCTGCGCCGTCAGCACGAACCGCAGCCGGGCCACGTCGTCCCAGCTGTACTTCCGGTAACCCGCCGGTGTGCGCTGCGGCTCCACCAGGCCCTCGGCCTCGAGGAACCGCAGCTTCGAAATCGTGGTGTCGGGAAACTCCACCCGCAACTGGGCCAGTACCTCGCCGATGCTCATCAGCGGTTGGGACCGGGCCGCCCCGGGCGGCATGGAGGCCGCAGGCTCGTTCACCCCCGGCCGGCCTCCTCCTCCGGGCGCGGACCGGCGATGAACACGACCCGGAACTTACCGATCTGCACCTCGTCACCGTTGCTCAGCGTCGCCGCCTCCACCCGCTCCCGGTTGACGTACGTGCCGTTCAGGCTTCCCACGTCCCGCACGGTGAACGTGCCGCTGTCGCGGTGGAACTCGGCGTGCCGCCGGGACACCGTCACGTCGTCGAGGAAGATGTCACTGTCCGGGTGCCGGCCACTGGTCGTCACGTCGTGGTCCAGCAGGAACCGGGCGCCGGCGTTCGGACCGCGACGGACCACCAGCAACGCCATACCCGGCGGCAGTGAACCGGACATCCGGCTCGGCACCACGTCGGTGTCCGGACCCTCGAGAACTTCGTCGAGCGAACCGAGATTGAGCGTCGACGTGACGTCGAGTGGGGGGAACTCGTCGTCTGGGCGCGTCATGGGACCACCTCACGGATCTGTTCGGTCGGCGTCGGGTGGAGACCGGTGTTGGCCGCCGGGCTCAGGAACACCCGGCGGCTGGCTCCCCGGGCCCGGGAAGGCAATTCTCCACGACGCTCAACTATTTGGTTTCTCGGTCGACTGGGCGAGCCTAGCCAGCGCCGAAATGCAGGGCAACCGGACGCGCGGGAACACCGCACGATCCGGATCAGAGGACTCAGCCCCCGATGAGATCCTGGTACGCGGCCGGGGCCAGCAGACCCGCCACCGCACCCGGATCGTCCGGCCGGATCTCCAACAACCAACCCGCACCGTACGGGTCGGTGTTGATCACCTCGGGGGTGTCGCCAAGCGCCTCGTTGCGCGCCGTCACCGTCCCGCTCACCGGCGCGTAGATCTCCGACACGCTCTTCGTCGACTCGATCTCGCCCAGCGGATCACCGGCCGCCACCACCGCACCCTCGTCCGGCAACTGGACGTACACGATGTCACCCAACGCGTCCTGGGCATAGTGGGTGATGCCGACCCGCACCGGGCCGCTGCCGTCACCCGCCACCCACTCGTGCTCGGCGGTGTATCGCAGGTCCTCAGGAATCACCAGACGCGTCCTTCGTCCTCGTGCTGACCAATCGGCGCGCCGGGGTTAACCCGGCGCCACCCACCGGTCAGGAGACCGGACGGGCGTGTTCCAACGTGATCGGTTCGTGCAGCGCCGAAACCTCGGCAACCTCACGATCCTCAAAGCTCACGTTACCGCCGTCACCCCTGATCGATGCGGCCACCCCGCCGGGAATGTTCAAGGCGGTTCGCATCGTCGCCGGATCACCGATCACCGTGATCGAATACGGCCCGGTCATCCGCCGGCCGTCGACGACCAGGCCACCGCCCTCACCGTCGAGGAAATACGTCGACGCGATGATCCGGACCGGCGATCCGACCCCACCGGAGATCTGCATCGCCTCCGCGCCCGCGCCCCGCAGCTCCTGCACCGCGTCGAGGATCCGACTCGCCGGGATCGACTTGCCGCCACCGCTGATCCGGACCGTCAGCCCCGGCCCGGTCGCCGGCAACGTCCCCGCCAGGATCCCCAGCTCGTCGGCGCGCCGCGCGGCCTCCTCCAGCGCCGCCTCCCGCCCCTGCGCGCCCGAGGCCAGCTGCCGCTGGCTCTCCTCCAGCTCGGCGATGTCCTGCCGCAGCCGGTTCTCCCGGGCGTCCAGGTCGGAGAGGATCCGCACCAGGTCCTCCTGGCGGGCCGCCGACAGGGTCGGATCGGTCGACGTGGTCTTCAACTGCACCACCAGGGTGAAACCCAGCAGCGCCAACAGCACCGCGATCATCACCGACGCGGAACTCATCCGCTTCTTCGCCGGCGCGGCCGGCGGCGCGTCGTCCGGCGGCCCGTCGTCACCGGCGGCGGCCGGCCGGGTCAGGTCTACGGTCGCCTCACCGTCCGGGCGGCCGTCGTCGGGGCCGGACTCCGCACGGCGCGGTTCGCCCCGCAGCGGCGCGGTCTCGTCCGGGTCGGGGGCGTCGGGACGCGGATCCGGCTCCGCCGCCGGACCGGTGGGCCGGGACGGCCCGGTCGGCTCGGGCCACCCGGTGCCGGTGTCGCTCTGCTCGTCGCTCATCGCCCACCAACCTACGCCCGGAACAGGTGCCGGCGGATCGCCGCCACGTTTCCGAAGATCCGCACGCCCAGCACGACCACCACCCCGGTGGAGAGCTGACCGCCCACACCCAACTGGTCACCCAGGTACACGATCAACCCGGCGACCAGCACGTTGGAGATGAACGACACGACGAACTGCTTGTCGTCGAAGATCCGGTCCAGCTTCGCGCGCACCCCGCCGAAGACCGCGTCCAACGCCGCGACCACCGCGATCGGCAGATACGGCTGCAGGCCGGCGGGAACGGTGGGGTCCAGATACACCCCGAGCACCACCCCGGCGATCAACGCCAACACCGCGATCATCGGCCACCTCCGGAGGGGCTGGGAGACGACGTTCCCGACCCGGACGGCCGGGGAACACTGGAAGAACCCGCCGCCGGCGACGACGGGGACGGCGACGGCGACTCCGGCGGGCTGGCGAAGCGCAACTGCGAGTCGGTGGCCGCCTCCGGCAACGTCAGGTCCTCGGCCTCCCGCGACCCGAACGACAACCCGGTCTCGTCGGCGACCCGCCGCAGCAGCGCCGCGGCGGTGCTCGCCTCGAACCGGCGGCGCATGTCGTCCGGCCCGATGGCCGACACCCGGTACGGACCCGTCACCGGCCGGAAGTCCACCAGGATCGCCTCACCGGCCGAACGGATCGTCGACGTCGAGGTCAGCCGCTGGTCGTTGACCGCGATCGCCTCCGCGCCCGCCGCCCACAACGCGTTCGCCACCAGTTGCAGGTCCCGGTACAGCACCCGGCCCGGGCCGGGACCACCGGCGCCGGTGACCGCGTCCTGGTTGCCGGGGGCGTCGGCGAGCTGCACCACCACGCCGTCCCCCCGGACCCGGCCCAGCCCGGTCGTCGCCTCCAGGTCCCGCAGCCGGGCGGCGGCGCTGCGGGTCAACGCCGCGTCCCGCTGCCGGGTGACCTCCTCGCGCAGCTGCTCGGCGCGCAGCGTCAACCGGTCGGTCTCCTCCTGCCGCTCCCGGATCTGGCTCACCAGCCCCGAGCGGGCCTGACTGCGGTCGGGTTCCTCCGCCACGGTCTGCCGGTAGGCCACCGCGAACAGGAACCCCAACGCCACCAGCACCACCGCGCTGACCGCCCGCCCCGAGCGGACCCGGGCCGGCGACGGCGGGTCCACCCGCCGTCGGGCCGCCGCGTCGGCGTAACCGTGGTCGAGGGGGTTGCGGAACAGCTCGGTGAGGAAGTCCGGCGCGAAGACCCGGTCACCACGGCCGGCGCTGTCGCGAGGGTGGCGCTCGCCCCCGTCGCGTGGGGTGTCGGTCATGCGTCGGCTCCGCGACTGCGCCGCACCAGCTGACCGGCCTGCACCACGTAGAACACCCCGGCCACCCAGTAGAGCACCAGCCCCCACCAGGCCAGTCCCCAACCGATCGCCGTGGCGGCCGTCGCCGCGCCCGGGGTGGTCGCGGCCAGCAGCAGGATCGGGAAGGCGGCCAGCAGCACGAACGTGGCCGTCTTCCCGACGTAGTGCACCGGCGGTGGGCCGTAGCCGTGGCGGCGCAGCACCGCGAGGGCGCCGAGCAGCAGCAGCTCCCGACCGAGCAGCGCGGCGGTGAACTGCCACGGCACCACCTCCCGCGCGGTGAACGCGAGCAGGGTGGCGAGGATGTAGAGCCGGTCGGCGAACGGGTCCAGCAGCTCACCCAGCCGGCTCACCTGACGCAACCGGCGGGCCACCCATCCGTCGACCCAGTCGGTGGTGCCGCCGATGGCCAGCACCACGATCGCGGCGACGTCGGCTTCGACGGCGAGGAACAGGTAGAGGAAGAGCGGCACCCCGAGCAGCCGGATGAAGCTGATCAGGTTCGGCAGGGTCCACACCCGCGAGCCGACGTCCGTCGACCGGTCGACGGTGTCCCCGGAGGCCTGGTCCTGCCCCGCCCGATCCTGCCGACGCGACACCGAACCTCCCTCCGCGACACGGTCCGACGCCCGGCCGGTGGTCGGGACGCTGCGGAGGGACGTGCCCGCTGCCGGGCCGGCGGTCGCCGGCACCCTCTGCCCCGTCTCGGGGGCGCTGACGTGAACCCGGGCCCGTGGTGATCATGGGCCGCTGATTCGCGGTGCCACTATATCCGGCCCCCGTCTCCCGCCCGTGGTGCCGGTCGTTGGAGCCGGGTGTGCGGTGCGGTCCACCTGAGGGGTGGGTGTCCGGGGGCACCTCCTCTAACCCGTCCTAGGATGACCGGGTGGGGCGGGCCCGCTCAGGCCGTCCGGGCCGCCGGGTCGCGTTGCGCGGGAACAGGCTCGCCGAGCGCCGCCGCCTGCCCGAACGCCAGCAGGGCCAGCAGCAGCTCGTGCTGTGCCCGGCCCGGCATCCGGTCCAGGACCGCCTGCACCGCCCGGTGCCGCCGTTCCTTGATCTCCCGCAGCAGGTCCTCCGCCGCCGGGGTCGGCACCAGGTGGACCTCACGGCGGTCCCGGGGGTCGGCCACCCGACGCACCAGCCCGGTCGCCTCCAGCCGGTCACAGAGCCGACTCGCCGACGACGGCACGACGTCCAGCAGCTCGGCCAACCGGTTGACGTTGGTGCCCGGCCGCTCCGTGATGATCGACAGCACCCGGAGCTGGGTCGGCGGCACCGACACGCTGTGCCGGGAGGCGGCCGACTCCAGCACACCGACGAGAGCCCCGGCCGCAGCCTCGACCGCCGCGGCCAGATTCGGAGGTCGCTCCACCCGATGTCCCCTGCGATTGTCCCGTGCGGGTCGCCCCCACACGTTCGGCTACTGCTCCCGCCCGTCCCGGCGCGAATCTCCCCGCCAGTCGAGGCACACGACCACCGCATCATCGCGCAGATCGGCGTCAGCGTGGTAGGCGTGCAGTTCGCGCATCACCGTACCAACCGCCTCGGCCGCCGGTTGCAGCCGTGTCGACCGCATCGCGCGCGTCATCGCCCGACGCCCGTACGGCTCCGCGCCGTCCGGGTCCGCCGCGTAGACCCCGTCGCTGACCGCGAACAGCCGGTCCCCCGGCTCCAGGTCGAACTCCTGCACGTCGTAGCGGGTATCGGGGAACATGCCCAGGGGCAGCTGCTGCTCCAGCGGGATCCGCTGCACCACTCCGGCGCGGGCCCGCAGCAGGTGCGGCGAACCGGCGTCGACGGCCCGTACCCGCCCGGTGGGCACGTCCACCTCCAGCAGCAGGGTGGCCACGTGCCGGCTGCCCCGGTGCTGGTAGAAGATCGTGTCGGACGCCAGTTCGGCCTGCTCGACGAGGCTCCCGCCGGAGCGGCGGGCGTTCCGCATCGCGTTGACGGTCACCGAGGTCAGCAGGGCGGCGGGCAGGCCACTGCCCGTGCCGTTGAGCACCGTCACGGTCAGCCGGTCGGTGTCCAACGCCCAGTCGAAGTGGTCCCCGCCGACGGAGTACGCCGGTTCGAGCTGCCCGGCCAGCAGGAACGCGGGATGGTCGAGGCTGCGTCCGGGCAGCAGGTCCCACTGCATCTCGGCAGCCAGGGTCAGCCGCTCCCGCCGCCGCACCCGACGGTACCGGTCGGTCTCCCGGTCGGCGGCGCGCAACGCCACCGCCAGTTCCCCGGCGACCTCACCGGTCCAGGCGAGCAGGTCCGGGCCGGGAGGCGCGGCCAGCTCCACCAGCAGCACCCCGAGCCGCTCCCCCCACACGGTCAGCGGCAGCCACAGCTGGCAGCGTCCCTCCCCGGCGTCGTCGATGACCGGCTGCTGGCTGCGGAAGCAGCGAGGAGCACCGCCCTTGCCGTGCAGCGGGCCGACGCCGGACAGCGTCGGATCGAGCACCGGCCACAGGCCGGTGATCCGGTAGTCGGCGATGAAGACGTCCGTCCGCAGGGCGCCGGTCGCCGACCGGACGAGCCGGTCGGCGACCTCCACCAGCCGGTCGGGTGGGGCCTGTCGTAACGCGCGCGACACCGGTGTGGGCGTCTGCGGCATGGGTTCCTCCGAGAAACTGTTGCCGTACGGCAAGCAAGCATACGGAGGACGTCCCAGGCCCTTCGCCCGCGGTCACCCGGCAGGCTTGACCGCCACCGCCCCGTAGAACGCGTCGGGCACCGCCACGGGGTCGCCGTCCGGCCGCCACCGGGCCACCGGCACGATCCCGTCGGCGGTCGGCTGCCACCGCCCCAGCAGCCCGGCGAACGACTCCGGCGGCCGCATCCGGAACGCCGGACCCATCATCGCCAGGGCCTCCGGGTGGTCGGCGAGTTCCTCGGTGTCGAAGTCGACGGCGAGCCGGCTGCCCGGCGCCACCGCCTCGTACAGGTCGTCGAGGGTGCGGGCCAGGGTGTCGTCGTCGAGGAACGCGGCCAGCC
This sequence comes from Micromonospora sp. NBRC 101691, assembly GCF_030269285.1. Taxonomy (NCBI): domain Bacteria; kingdom Bacillati; phylum Actinomycetota; class Actinomycetes; order Micromonosporales; family Micromonosporaceae; genus Micromonospora; species Micromonospora sp. NBRC 101691. The sequence continues at coordinate 18,893 of NZ_BSTB01000012.1, read as the reverse complement.
CGAGGAACACCACCCCCACCGGCCGGTCACCCCAGCCGGGCAGGTACCGCTGCCGCAACGCCGGGTCGATGCTGCCGGTGTCGGTGGCGTCGGCGAAGCCGTAGCCCACCCGGTCGTGGCCGGCGAGCATACGCTGGCCGATCTCGACGGCGACCGGATCCACGTCGGTGTAGAGGACCGTCGCCTCCGGCACGATCTCGTGGACGTTGCCGCAGGTCGGCACGCCCGCCCCGAACACCAGGAAGGAGTCCACGCCGGCGTCGGCGATGTGCCGCACCGCCCGGCCGAGGAACGCCCGCAGGGACCGGAACACCGGCGCGCACGGCCCGTACGCCTGCTCGAAGGCGTGCGCGGCGGCCACGTCGACCGGGAAGTGGTCGCTCCCACCGAGCCAGAAGTCGATCATCCGGGCGGTGCTCGGTGCGGTCGGCTCGGCCATCGTCTCGTCCCCCTCCACAGTGGTGGCCGACAGCGTACCGACCGGCGTCCTGACCGGTATCGCCACGGCGCACCGGGCCCGGCCGCGATACTGACCGAGGTGGTCGACCCCGCCGCGCCCGACGGCGTGCCGGGGCCGTACGGCGCGCGGGAAGGGGACACGGCGGTGAACTCGGCGGACGGCGCGGCGGTGGTGGTCGGGGTGGACGGGTCGCCGCAGGGACTGCGCGCGGCACGCCTGGCCGCCGTCGAGGCCGACCGGCGACGCCAGCCGCTGCGCGTGGTGCACGCGTTCATCTGGCCGCTGCTGCGGGTCAGCGGCGGCCCGCCGGCGGGCGGACCACCCGGCAGCGGACTACGGCAGCAGGCCCACCGGATCGTCAGCGAGGCCGTCGACGAGGCCCGGGCGACCGTGGCGGACCTGCCCACCACCGGGGAGATCATCGACGGCGCCGCCGCCGCGGTGCTGCTCGGTGAGTCCCTCACCGCCACCATGGTCGTCGTCGGCGACCGGGGCCTGGGCGGGTTCACGTCGCTGCTGGTCGGATCCGTGGCGATCCAGGTCGCCGCGTACGCCGACTGCCCCGTCCTGGTAGTGCGGGGCGCCGACCGGACGACCGGCCCGGTGGCCGTCGGCGTGGACGGCTCCGACCTGTCCCGGCTCGCCGTGCAGGTCGCCGCCGAGCAGGCGGCATGGCGGGGCACCGGCCTGCTGGCCGTGCACGCCTACCGGCATCCGGTCGCCGCCCGGCCAGGCGACATGCAACCCCTGGTGCACGACGAGGGAGCCCTGCGGGGCGAGGAGGAGCGGGTGCTCGCCGACTCCCTGGCCGGACTGGCCGACCGCCACCCGCAGGTGCCGGTGACCCCGCAGGTGGTCCACGCCCGGACCGGCCCGGCGTTGACGGAGGCATCCCGGCAGGCGCAACTGCTGGTGGTGGGGGCACGGGGCCGGGGTGAGCTGACCGGTCTGCTGCTCGGGTCGGTGAGCCAGTCGGTGCTGCACCACAGCGACTGCCCGGTGGTCGTGGTCCGCGCCCCGCACTGACGTCGCCCGCCCACCCGGACGGCATGGCCGGGGGCGCGGCGGGTACACGGCGTACGCCAACGGCCAGGACGACGCACAGGGAGGCGGGGGCATGCCGGGACCACGACCGGGCAGCAACGCGTACGACAAGGAACGGGCCCGACTCCGCAAACTCGTCGAGGACTCCGGGCGGGCCGCCGACGACGAGGCCAACGACACCGCCAACCGGATCCTCCAGGAGGATCGGGGACAGCGGGGCGTGGTACGCGGCGAGCGGACCTTCGGCCCGAAAGCCGAACGGGAACCGGGTGATCCACGGTGAGGCGGGTGGCGGCCGACGGAATGATCGCCGGAGCGGTCGGCAGCGCCGCCCTCAACATGGTCAGCTACCTGGACATGGTGCTGCGGGGCCGCCCGGCCAGCAGCACCCCGGACGAGACCGCCGGTCGGCTGGCCGGGGCCGCCCACGTCGACCTGGGCGGCGGCCAACCGGCCGCCAACCGGCGCGCCGGGCTGGGACCGCTGCTCGGCTACGGCCTCGGCGTCGGCGTCGGCGCGCTCTTCGCCGTGGCGGCCCACCGTCGTCCACTGGCCCCGCCGGTGGCCGTGGGACTGCTCGGCGCGAGCGTGATGGCGATGTCCGACGGGACGATGACCGCCCTGCGGGTGACCGACCCGCGCCGGTGGAGCCGCGCCGACTGGGTCGCCGACGTCGTGCCGCACCTGGCGTACGGGGTGGCGGCCGCCGCCACCTGGTACCGGCTGCGGCCGCCCCGCCGGTGTTAGCCCCGGCCGTCGCTGTCGTCGTCGGCGACCTGCTCACCGGCCGGCCCGTACGGTGAGGTCTGCCCACGCGGCACCGGCCGGCCCCGGTCGCCGGTGCGGGAACCACCACGCGGATGCCCGCTCACACCAGGTCCCTTGGCGTCCTGCACCGCGTCGTTGCGGGCGTTGCGCCGCAACTCCGGCTGCTGTGGGTTCGACACAGGGGTCTCCTTCCGGTCGCGTGGTGCGCGGCACGACGCCGCCCGCACCGGTTACCCGGGCCCGGCGGGCCCATGCGGCGTCCCGACCCGTCCCGGCCGGCGGTCAGCCCGGGGCGGGTCGGGTCGGACACCTGCGGCGGGGACCCGTGCCCGGTCCCCGGATCAGCCCCGTCGGGCGGGGCTGATCCGCCGTACCCCGGGTACACCCCGCCGGTGAGCGACGAACGCGCGGTGGCGCGGGCCCTGCTGCGCCGCCAACCCCGCACCTACGCCGAACAGGCCGGAATCCGGCTGGCCGACCGACCCGCCGCCCTCTACCAGCTGCTGGTGCTGGCCACCCTGCTCTCCACCCGGATCCGGGCGCAGGTGGCCGTCGCCGCCGCCCGGGAACTGTTCACCGCCGGCTGGCGGACCCCGCAGCGGATGGAGGCCGCCACCTGGCAGGAACGGGTCGACGCGTTGGGACGCGGCCACTACCGCCGCTACGACGAACGGACCGCGACGATGCTCGGCACCGGGGCGCGGCTGTGCCTGGACCGCTGGCGGGGGGACCTGCGGCGGCTGCACGCCGCCGCCGACGGGAACCCCGGCGCGTTACGGCGGCTGCTCACCGCGTTCCCGGGGATCGGCCCCACCGGCGCGGACATCTTCCTGCGTGAGGTGCAGACGGTGTGGACCGACGTACGGCCCTTCGCCGACCGGCGGGCCCTGGCGGGCGCGGACCGGCTGGGCCTGCCCGGCTCCGCGCAGGACCTGGCGGCGCTGGTCGGCCCGGCCGACGTCGGTCGGCTCACCTCCGCGCTGGTGCGGGTGGCCCTGGGTGAGGAGTCCCCCGCCGAGGTGACCCGGGCCGCCACCGGCCGCCGGTGACAGCCGTCCGGTCCGACGGAGTGGTGGCGGGAAAAGCGCCGTGCCAGGGGGGTCGCGATCGTCGCCCTCCGGCACGGCCCGGCCTACTTCGCCGCGGAACCACCCGGCTTGGTCAAATTCCACACCAGCAGGGCGGCCACCAACGCCAGCGCGATCACCCCGTTGGACACCCGCCCGTCCTCGCCCGGATCCCGTCCCGCGCTGCCGAAGTAGAGCACCACCAGGCCGGTCAACACGGTCACGAACGTCCGTAGTCCTCGGTCCTTCACCCCACCGACAGTAACCACACGAAAACCACGAAAAGGAAATATCAGAGCGGGTCACCCGTCCGGGCGTCCCCACCGGTCAGTCCCGCTCCAGATCACCCAACTCGATCGAATGGGTCATCAACCAGCGCGCCAACGCCGGCATCCCGAACAGCCACACCGGCGCCGACTCCGTCGGCCCGTTCGTCGCGACGATCGCGAACCGCAGATCAGGAACCTGATACGCCTCGATCCGCCACCGGTGCAACCGGTCCCGCCAGACCGCCGAAGGGTCCATACGCCCACCGTAACCACCGGCCCGACCACCCCACCCCGGGAATCCACCCAGGTCAACGCGACACCACCGTCCGCACATCCCCCGGCAACCGGCGGGTCACCCCCCGACTGTCCAGCAACTCCAGCAACGGCACCGCCACCCGACGGGTCGTGTCCAACGCCTGCCGGGCCGCGCTCAACGTGAACGGCTGCGGCAACCCGGCCAGCACCCGCGCCGCCTGCTCCACCGCCCCCGGCAGCAACACCACCGTGCCCGCCAACCGCAGCAGCGCCCCCGCCCGCACCGCCGCGCCGACCTCCCGCGCCCCCAACCCCAACTCCACGAGTCGGTCCGCCTCCGGCGCCCGGAACGGCCGCGACCGCAACTCCACCCCCAGCCGGTCCACCGCCCGCGCCACCGGCTCCGGCAACACCGACACCGACCCCGCCACGACCCGGCCCGCGTACACCCGCAACGGCACCCGCACCAACGCCTCCACCAACGACCGCTCCGGCAACCCCAACCGCTGCCGCAGCACCTCCACCGGCACCCCCGACTCCAACGGATGCTCCACCGCGTACCGGGACACCTCCGCCACCAGCCGCACACCCAACCCGGCCCAGTGCTCGTCGTCGACCAGCCAGTCACCCACCACCGGCGCGACCGTCACCGGCACCCCCATCCGCGCCAGATCCGACCCCCGCACCAGCCCCCGACGCCGCACCTCCCCCACCGGGTCGGCCCGACCGTCCAGACCCGCCAACACCGCCGCCCGCACCGCCGCCGCACCCCGACGCGCCAACGGCGGCGGCGCCACGTCCAGCAACGTCACCCCACCGGCCACCAGCCGCCGACCCGGATCCCGCAGCACCGCCCGGTCCCCCACCAGCAGCGGCAACGGCCGCGCCAACCGCAACCGCGCCGTGTCCGGCCCCAACGGCCGCACCCGCACCGGCACCGCCGCCGACCCGACGTGCAGCATCACCGACGCCGGCAGGTCCGCCACCGACGCACCGGAGACCCGCACGTCCACCAGCCCGGTACAGCCGAACGCCTCCGGCGTCACCAGAACGTCGCCCCGGGCCACCCGTTCCCGCACCACCCCCCGCAGGTTCACCGCCACCCGCGACACCGCCGACACCTCATCCCGGGCCGTCCCCAGACTGTGCAGACCCCGCACCCGCACCCGGGTGCCGTCGGCGGCCACCGCCACCTCGTCACCGACCCGCAGCCGCCCCGCCCGCAACGTGCCCGTCACCACCGTGCCGGCACCCCGCACCGTGAAACACCGATCCACCCACAACCGCACCGGCCCGTCGACCACCGGCGCCGGCAACCGCGCCCCCAACCGGTCCAACGCCGCCCGCAACTCCGGCAGGCCCGCCCCGGTCACCGCGCTGACCGGCACCACCTCCACCGCCCCCAACGACGTACCGGCCACCTCCGCCCGGGCCCGCGCCGCCGCCGGCCCCGGATCCGCCAGATCCGCCCGGGTCACCGCCACCAGCCCGAACGACACCCCGAGGGCGTCCAACACGGCCAGGTGCTCCGCCGACTGCGGCATCCACCCCTCGTCCGCCGCCACCACCAGCAGCGCCGCCGGCACCGGCCCCACCCCCGCCAGCATGTTCGGCACGAACCGCTCGTGCCCCGGCACGTCCACGAACGCCACCGTCGCCCCCGACGGCAACGACGTCCACGCGAACCCCAGGTCGATGGTCATGCCCCGGCGCCGCTCCTCGGCCCACCGGTCCGGTTCCATCCCCGTCAACACCCGCACCAGCGTCGACTTGCCGTGATCGACGTGCCCGGCGGTCGCCACCACCCACATGTCAGCCGGCCACCCGCGCCACCGCAGCCCACAACGCCTCGTCCGCCGACTCCGGCACACACCGCAGGTCCAACAGCAACCGGCCCCGCACCACCCGACCCAGCACCGGCGGATCACCCAACCGCAACGGCTCCGCGAACCGCTCCGGCAGCGCCACCGCCCACGACGGCAACTCCACCCCCGGCGCCCCTCCCCCGCCGACCACCGACACGCACTCCGCCACCTCGGCCGGGCACCCCTCGGCCACCAGCCGATCCCGCAACCGGCCCGCCCGCGCCCGCAACCCCGCCGGATCCGCCCGCAACGCCTGCCACGTCGGCGTCACCGGATCCCGCAGCGTCGCCGCCAACGCCGCCAACGTCAACTTGTCCACCCGCAACGCCCGCGCCAACGGATGCCGCCGCAGCCGCTCCACCACCTCGGCCGAACCCAGCAACAACCCCGCCTGCGGACCACCGAGCAGCTTGTCCCCACTCGCCGTCACCAACGCCGCCCCCGCCCGCAGCGCGCCCGCCGCGTCCGGCTCCGCCGGCAACACCGGATCCGGCGCCAGCAACCCCGACCCGATGTCCACCACCACCGGCGCCCCCAACGGCACCAACTCCGACACCGGCACCGACGCCGTGAACCCCGACACCACGAAATTCGACGGATGCACCTTCAACACGAAACCCGTCTCCGGGCCCACCGCCGCCGCGTAGTCCGCCACCGACGTCCGGTTGGTGGTGCCCACCTCCCGCAGCCGCGCCCCCGTACTCACCAGCAGATCCGGCAACCGGAACCCGTCACCGATCTCCACCAGCTCACCCCGACTGACCACGATCTCCCGGCCCGCCGCCAACGCCGTCGCCGCCAGGACCAGCGCCGCCGCACCGTTGTTCACCACATGCACCCCACCGGCCGCCGGCACCGCCGCCGCCAACGCCTCCAACGCGTCCCGGCCCCGCCGCGCCCGCCGCCCCGACCGCAGATCCAACTCCACGTCCGTGTGCCCCGCCGCAGCCACCACCGCCCCGACCGCCGCAGCACCCAACGCCGCCCGGCCCAGGTTCGTGTGCAACACCACCCCGGTCGCGTTCACCACCCGCTGCGGCAACCCCGCCGGCAACGACGCCACCGCCGCCGCCGGCACCTCCTCCGGGCCGATCTCCCCGGCCCGCGCCCGCCGCTGCGCCCCGACCACCGCCGCCTTGACCCGCTCCCGGCCCCACACGTCGACCGCCGCAGCCACCCGAGGATCCGCCAGCACCACATCCGTACGCGGCACCCGACGCCGCGGATCAACCGCCCCCACACCCACCACCCGCCCCGTGAAAGCTGGCGGAGACGGACGGGAATCGAACCCGCCTGACCCGGATCCCGGGCCACACCGGTTTTGAAGACCGGGAGGGGCACCAGCCACCTGAACGCCTCCACCCGGCACTAAACCACAACACCCCGCCGCCCACGCGGCCAAGGTCGCCTACCGGCCCCCCGCCCGCCGAGCCAACCGCTCCCGCTGCGGCACCACCGTGTACTTCGGATCCCGCGCCGACGCCACCCCACCATGGAAAATCCCGAACCGCGTCGCCACCGACCCCGCCAGCAACGCCGCCCCCGACACCGCCGACACCACCCGACTCCGCCGACCCACCAGCGCGCCCACCGCCCCGGCCGCCGTCAACACCCGGCTCGCCCGCAACAACCGGCCCGCCAACCCCACCCGGTACGGCTCCCCCAGCAACCCCAGGCGCGTCTCCACCCGGTGCACGGCGGCCAACTCCACCGCCGCCCCCGCCACCGCCAGCCGCCGGGCCGGTCCCGCCTGCCGCACCGGCGCGGCCAGCAACCCGACGCCCGCGCCACTGGCCAACGCGCTCCCCGCGAACACCACCGGCAACTCCGGCCACGCCTCGTGCCACGACGGCACCGCCGTATCCGCCAACAACACCCCCGTGTACGTCGCCAACGCCGGCGCCGTCACCGCCGCCACCCACCCGGCACCGCGCCCCACCGGCGGCAACACCCGACGCGCCAACCCCGGCACACCCCGATCCGGCAGCCAGGGCGCAGCCTCCGCGACCGCCGCCACCCCCGCCGCCGGCCCGAACACCGTCAGGATCCACGTCCCCACCGACATCGGCGAGGTCACCTTCGCCACCCGCAGCATGTGATGGAACCGCGCCGGCCGTCCCAGGTCGTGGACCAGGAACACGGTGCTCGCCCCCACCGCGCCCAACGCGGCCAGCCGGCCCGCCCGCCGCAACACCGGCCGACCCGTCACCTGGCCCCCCACCGCCAGCAACGACGAACCCGCCGCCAAGCCCCCGGTGAACAGATACGCCGGAATGTCCCACCGCCACACCGGCGCCTTGACGATCGGCCGGCCGTAGTACGAGGTGAACTCCACCGGCGGTACCGCCAGCTCCTCACCACCCCGCCGCCCCCGACGCCCCGTCCTCGGCCTCCGGTCAACCACCTCCGCAGCCGGCAACCGCCTCCCGACGACGTCCTGGTCAACCGTCGACCGCCCCCCGTCGGCCTGCTGCGCAGCGGCCAGCCGTTCCCGAAACCGCCGGAACAGGGCCCCGACCGGCTGTTCGCCCCCGCTCACGACCGACCACCCGCGAACGCCGCCACCACCGCCGCCGCCATCGCCAACGCCGCCACCCCCGCCCGCCGCCACATCCGGGGCAGATCCCGCGTCGTCACCACCGGATCCGGTGGCAACCCGTACACCTCCGGCTCATCCAGCAACAGGAAGAACGCACCGTCCCCACCCACCCCGTCATCCGGATCGTGACCGTACAACCGCGCCTCGGGCACCCCCCGCCCGTGCAACACGTCCACCCGCGCCGCCGCCCGCTCCCGCAACTCCTCCAACGGCCCGTACTGGATCGACTCCGTCGGACACGCCTGCGCACACGCCGGCGTCGACCCCGCACCGATCCGGTCGTAACACAACGTGCACTTCCACGCCCGACCATCACCCTGACGCTGGTCGATCACCCCGTACGGACACGCCGGAACGCAGTACCCACACCCGTTGCAAATGTCCTCCTGCACCACCACCGTCCCGAACTCCGTCCGGAACAACGACCCCGTCGGACACACGTCCAGACACGCCGCATGCGTGCAGTGCTTACACACGTCCGACATCATCAACCAACGGAAATCCGACCGAACCCCACCACCGGCCCGCCCCGGCGGCTGCGAACCCGGCATCCCCAGGAACTGCGGCCCGCCCCCCGACCCGTGCCCCACCGACGACGCCCCCCGCCCCGGCTGCTCCACGAACGCCACATGCCGCCACGAATTCGCCGTCAACGCCCCCGTGTTGTCGTACGACATGCCCAACAGGTCCAGACCCGACCCCGGCACCCCGTTCCACTCCTTGCAGGCCACCTCACACGCCTTGCACCCGATACACACGCTCGTGTCGGTGAAGAAACCCATCCGCGGCGGGGCATCCGTCCAACCCGCATCCGGCGCCGGATCCACCGGCCCGAACAGGCTGTTCCCGTCCACCATCACGACTCCCCGTCCGCGCCCGCCGCCTCCACCGGCAACCCCGCCCGCCGCCGGTACTCCGCCACCAGGCCCCGCAACGCCGCACCCCTCGGCCGCCGCCCCGCCCGCACGTCACACGTACCGACCTTGCTCTCCTGGATCAACACATTCGGATCCAACGTGATCCCGAACAGATCGTTCGCCGAATCACCCGTCACCAGACCCTCCGACCCGAAGTGGTACGGCAACCACACCTGATGCACCACCCGGCCCTCCACCCGCAACGGCGTCAACCGGTCCGTCACCAACACCCGCGCCTCGACCACCGCCCGCCCCGACACCAGGTGCGCCCACCCCAGATGCGCCAACCCCCGCTCGGCCGCCAACGCCGGCGACACCTCCACGAACATCTCCGGCTGCAACTCCGCCAACGGCCCCACCGTCCGGCTCATCCCACCCGCCGTGTGATGCTCCGTCAACCGGCTCACCGTGAACACGTACGGAAACACCTCGGCCTGCCCCAGCGGCGGCGACGGATTCACCGAATTCACCCAGTGCCCGTACACCTTCCGCGCCGGATTCGCCTGCGGCCCGTACAACGCGTTACGCACCGGCGACTCCGCCGGCTCGAAATGCGTCGGCAACGGCCCGTCCACCACTCCACTCGGCGCGAACAACCAGCCCTTACCGTCCCCCTGCATCACGAACGCGTCGTCACCCGCGATCCCCGCCGGCCCACTCGCCCCCGCCGGCGGCCGGTACGACGGCGGCTTCGTCCGCTCGAAATCCGGCACGTCGTACCCCGTCCACTCCCCCGCCCCCGCATCCCACCACACGTACCGCTTCCGCTCACTCCACGGCCGACCCTCCGGATCCGCCGAAGCCCGGTTGTACAACGTCCGCCGATTCGCCGGCCACGCCCAACCCCACTCCGCCGCCACCCAGTCCTGCTCAAGCCGCGACCGACGCCGCGCCGCCTGGTTCACCCCGTCCGCGAACACCCCGCTGTAGATCCAGCACCCGATCGCCGTCGACCCGTCGTCAGCCGCCTCCGCGAACGACGACAACAACCGACCCGAGGACACCTCGAACCCGTTGATCTCCCGCAGCACCGCCTCCGCACTCGGCTCCGCGTCCGGCCCGTGCGTCGGATAGTCCCAGGTCAGATCCAACAACGCCCGATCCCGGCGCAACGTCGAACCGGCCAGCTTCTCCCGCAGCTTCCGCCCCAGGTGGTAGAAGAACCACAACTCCGACCGACAGTCACCCGGCGGGTCCACCGCCTTCTCCCGCCACTGCAACAACCGCTGCGTCTGGGTGAACGTGCCCTCCTTCTCCACATGCGACGCCGCCGGCAGGAAGAACACCTCCGTCCGGCACTCCTCCGGCACGATCTCCCCGGTCTCCACCTCCGGAGAATTCCGCCAGAACGTCGCACTCTCGATCAGGAAAAGATCCCGGACCACCAACCAGTCCAGGTTCGCCATCCCCAACCGCTGCGCCCGACCGTGCGCCGAACCCACCGCCGGATTCTGACCCAACAGGAAGTAACCCCTCACCTTCCCGTCGATCATGTTCAACACCTGCTGGTACGTCCCATGATCACCAGTCAGACGCGGCAGGTACCCGTAACAGAAGTCGTTCTCCGGCGTCGCCGCGTCCCCCCAGTACGCCTTCAACAAACTCGCCGCGTACGCCCGCGCGTTGCCCCAGAACCCCTTCTGCCCCGGATGCGCGATACTCCCCACCCAGTCGTCGAACGTCACATGCGCGTCATGCCGCGGCATCGGCAGATAACCCGGCAACAGATTGAACAACGTCGGAATGTCCGTCGACCCCTGGATGCTCGCGTGCCCCCGCAACGCCAGCACCCCACCACCCGGACGACCCACGTTCCCCAACAACAACTGGATGATCGCCCCGGTCCGGATGTACTGCACCCCCACGCTGTGCTGCGTCCACCCCACCGAATAGATCAGACACCCGGTCCGCTCCCGACCCGAGTTCTCCGTCCACGCCCGCGCCAGCTCCAGGAACTTCTCCTGCGGAATCCCGCAGACCCGCTCCACCATCTCCGGGGTGTACCGCGCGAAGTGCCGCTTCAGGATCTGGTACACGCAGCGCGGATGCCGCAACGTCTCGTCCCGCCGCACCTGACCGTGCACCGGCGCGCCGTGCGACTCGTGCTGCAACCCCGCCGCGGTGTCCCGCTCCCGCGCGGTGTGCCCGGCGCCCGAGTCACGCTCGTGCCCCGCGTACTGCCAACTGTCCTGCACGTACGCGCCGGTCTCCGCATCGAACCCGGAGAAGAACCCGTCACCGTCCTCCGCGTCGACGAAGTCCTCGCTCACGATCGTCGCCGCGTTGGTGTACGCCAACACGTACTCCCGGAAGTCCAGCTCGTTCTCCAGGATGTACCGGACCACCCCACCGAGCAGCGCGATGTCCGTCCCCGCCCGAATCGGCAGGTACGTGTCCGCGAGCGCACTCGTCCGGGTGAACCGGGGATCGACGTGGAACACCCTGGCGCCGCGCCGCTTCGCCTCCATCACCCACTGGAACCCCACCGGGTGGGCCTCGGCCATGTTCGAGCCCTGGATGACGATGACGTCAGCGTTGGCGACGTCCTGCTGGAAGTCCGTCGCGCCACCGCGACCGAAGCTGGCCCCCAGACCGGGGACGGTGGCGGAGTGTCAAATACGCGCCTGGTTCTCGATCTGGAGCGCCCCCATCGCGGTGAACAACTTCTTGATGAGGTAGTTCTCCTCGTTGTCCAGCGTCGCCCCGCCCAGGCTGGAGATGCCCAGCGTCCGGTTCAGCGGACGCCCCTCGGCGTCCGCGTCCTCCCAGGTCTCCTCGCGCGCGGCGAGGATCCGGTCGGCGATCATGTCCAACGCGGTGTCGAGCTCCAGGTCCTCCCACTCGGTGGCGTACGGACGCCGGTACCGCACCTTGGTCTGCCGCAGCGGACTGGTCACCAGGGACTTGCTGGCCGACCCCTTCGGGCACAACCGCCCCCGCGAGATCGGGCTGTCCGGGTCCCCCTCGATCTGGGTCACCTGCCCGTCGGTGACGAACACCCGCTGACCGCACCCCACCGCGCAGTACGGACACACCGACCGGGCCACCCGGTCGGCCGTCTCGGTGCGGGGCGTGAGCGCCCGCGAACGGGCGGACTGCGCGGCAGCGCCCCGACCGAGTGGGTCGGTGCCGGTGAGCTGCCGGTACACCGGCCAGCCCGCGAGGAAGGTCCGCAGTCCCACCGACCGCCACCTCCCCTCGCCGCGTCTCTCTGCTGACCCTAGGCCACCGCGGTGGCGGGTGCGAGCCGGTGCGCGTTGGTCTGCCTCGGGTGGGCGACCGCACTACCGCTAGGGCATCCTAGGAAGATAGGTAACCGGCCCGATCCGCCAGCGGTTGGCACGTCTCGCCCGGAACGGGGGTTACCCTGACTGCATGCAGGGCCTCTCCCCCACCTCGGCCGGCGTGGCGTTCCTGGCCCGCCCGGGGCGTCCGGCCGTGGTCGCGCGCACCCTCGCCGAGCTGACCGGCCCGAGTCACGGCCTGGTCGAGCTGCCGCTCCGGTTGATGTGGAACACCGAGCGCACCTTCGACCTCGGCGACCCGGACGACCTGCTCTGGATGTACGAGAACGTCCTGCGCGAGACCACCCGCTGCGAGGACCTGCGGCAGCTCATCGACGGCCGGACGCTGCGGCGGGTCTGGCGCCGGCTCAACCTCCCCCGGGGCGTCCGGCAGGCGTGGGAGAGCCGGCACCGCTGTCTGCGTACCGCGTGAGCACCACCCACCTCAACGAGTTCTACCGCGAGGTCGCCCGGGTGGCCCTCTCCGCGGCCGGTCCGCACCGGTTCGTGCTCGGCGGCGGCGTCGCCTGGGCGGCACACGGCCTGGTGACCCGCCCCACCGAGGACGTCGACCTCTTCGCCGACGTCGAAGGCGCGGCGGCCGCGGCGGCGGTGGAGGTGCGTACCGCGCTGGAGCGGGCCGGCTTCGGGGTGGCCGACGCCGACCCGGACAGCGAGTTGGCCGACCTGTTCGCCGGGTTCGACCAGGACCTGAAGGACTTCGTGGTCACCCGGGACGGGCGGCAGCTCCGGCTGACCCTGGCCCGCCTCGACCGGTACCGCAGCCCCGTGGTCATGGACCTGGGGCCGGTGATGGACGTCCGTGACCTGGTGGCCAGCAAGACGGCGGCGCTGGTCAACCGCCGGGAGGTACGCGACTACATCGACGTCGCCGCCGCGCTGGACCACTACCCGGTGACGGAACTGCTGGAGTTGGCCCGGCAACTCGACCCGGCGCTGGACCCGGAGGACGTGGCCGCCGCCGGCCGGTACCTGGACCGGCTGCCCGAGCGACGGTTCGCCCGGTACGGGCTGGACGCCGAACAGGTCCGCCGACTACGGGAACGCCTCGCCGGGTGGCCGCGCTGAACCCGCCCGGCCACCCGGCGACGTACCGTCAGCTGATGGGCTTGCCACCGGTGACACCGAGCACCTCGCCGGTGATGAAGCTCGACTCCTGCGAGGCGAAGAAGACGAACGCCGGGGCCAGCTCCGCCGGCTGCCCGGCCCGACCCATCGGGGTGTCCTCGCCGAAGGACTCGACCTTCTTCTCCGGCATGGTGGCCGGGATCAGCGGGGTCCAGATCGGGCCGGGGGCCACCGCGTTCACCCGAATCCCCTGGTCGGCGAGGTCCTCGGCGAGCGCCTTGGTGAAGTTCGCGATCCCCGCCTTGGTCGTCGCGTAGTCCAGCAACTGCGGCGACGGCTGGTACGCCTGGATCGACGACGTGTTGATGATCGCCCCGCCCTCCGGCAGGTGCGGCACGGCGGCCTTGCAGAGCCAGAACATCGCGTACAGGTTCGTCTTGAGCACCCGGTCGAACTGCTCGCTGCTGATGCCGGCGATGCCCTTGTCCTGCGCCATCTGGTAGGCGGCGTTGTTGACCAGGATGTCGAGGCCACCGAGGTCGGACAGCGCCTTGTCGACCAGCGACTGGCAGGCCGCCTCGTCGGTGATGTCGCCCCGGACGGCGACACCGCGCCGTCCGGCCTCCTCGACCAGCCGGACCGTGTCCCGGGCGTCCGCGTCCTCCTCCTCGCCGAGGTAGGAGATGAGCACGTCGGCGCCCTCCCGGGCGAAGGCGATGGCCACCGCCCGCCCGATACCCGAGTCACCACCGGTGATCAGGGCCCGCTTGCCCTCCAGCCGGCCACTCCCCCGGTACGACTCCTCCCCGTGGTCGGGCTTCGGTCGCATCTGCCGCGTCGTGCCCGGCGGGGACTGCTGCTGCTCGGGCTGGCCCTGCGCGTACTGCTGGGTCGGGTCCTGCTGGGTGTACTGGTTCTCGCTCACTGCCGTGTCTCCTCGCGCTCACCGGGCGGGTCCTGCTCTGCCCCTACCCGGCGCCGACGTCCGGAAACAGCGGGCGTGTGCCACCTCCCGGCGCGCGATTCGCGGCCGGTTCCGCGCGGACTTGCAGTTGATGGGGGCGGCAGAGATTTAGGAACGCCTGGGCATCTCGCGGCAGCGGACCTACATCCTGGTCTCCCGTAGAGATTTCCCCGCTCCTGTTGCCACGCTGAAGATGGGCAACGTCTGGTTGAAGGACGACGTGGAGGCGTGGATCTCCGCCAAACGCCTTCATCTTCAGGAGACGGCGGAGGAAGCCTGAACCGAGGCTGATCGGTAACCGCCTCTGGATCTACCTCGCCTTGCCGGACCTGATCGACAGGACTCAGCTCGTCGCCTGCGGAACCCGCATCGACACGTCACTGATCACCACTCGCGTCCGAGAAATAGCCGTCCTTCTCCAGGACGCGACAGCCCTGCTACAAACACCGGCTGGATCGCGAGTCGGACTCCACTCCTCAGCGGTACACAGGTTGTTCTTCTGCCGGGCGGGCCGGGACGACGTCGAGCCGCGGGTCGCCGATGAGCGCGTCGATCGCGGCCTGTTCGGCACCGATCCCGGCCCAGTGCGGGTCGACGTCGCTGGCGAAACACCAGCGGCGGTCGGCCGGCCAGACGAAGGCCGGCGGAGCGATCGGCTGACCGCCACCGAGGTCGGCTTCCCAGGCGTCGATGTCGTGCAGCGCGCCGCGGAGCAGCGCGTACCGGCGGTGTGGGATCTCGACGAGTGGGCCGTGCCGCACGTCCGGTGGCAGCGGGATGTCCGAATACCCCTCCCACACGCAGAAGTAGCAGTCCTGCGGGGTGGAGGTGAACCGCGCGAGCAGGCGCAGCGCCCGACGTGCCTGGGTGAGGTCCAACGGATGCCCGGCGGGAATATCGGCGTCCGTCTCGGCCTGACCGGGCACGACGGGATCAGGGATGAAACGGAGCCTGCCGAACGCCTCGAAGCTCGCCGGGCCGAAGGTCATCAACTGGGTGGCCGGTGTGCCGGACCGGACGAGCCAGTCTGCGGCGGTCGTGTCCGGACAGTACGTGAGGGTCATCGTCACTGCTGCTCACCGCGCCTGCTCGCCGATCGGCCGTCGGCTCGGATCCTACCCTCGCCGCGCGGTGGTCAGCCCGCTCGGATCGGGGTCCGGGCGGCGGGGAGGCGGTCCAGCAGGGCCAGCGCGGCCCGCACCGGTGCCCGGGACAGGGTCTCGTCGAAGCTGGCCCGCCCCTGGCAGAAGCGGACGAACATCCCCCAGCCCGGCGGGGTGGCCAGCAGCGCGTGGAACACCTCCGGGCGGCGGGCGAAGACGTCCAGCAGCCGGTGGCCGGCGCGCATCGACGGCACCAGGTCGGCGTGCACCGCGCGGACGTACCCGTCGAGGTCCCCGGCGGCCACCGCCGCGCCGGCCAGCGCGCCGGAGCGCAGCGCGTAGCTGATGCCCTCGCGGCTCCATGGTTCCAGCAGACCGGCGGCGTCCCCGGCGACCAGCACCCGGCCCCGCCGCAGCGGGGCGTCGTCGGCGCGGCAGCGGGTCAGGTGGCCCGAGTCGTGGGCCGGTTCCACCCCGGTCAGGCCGAGCCGCTCGACGAACGACCGCAGGTAGGCGCGGGTCCGCTCCCCCTCGCCCCGCGCGGCGATGACACCGACGGTGAGGCGGTCGCCCTTCGGGAACACCCAGGCGTACGAGCCGGGGATCGGCCCCCAGTCGAGCAGGACCCGGCCTCGCCAGCGTTCCTGCTCCACGGGCGACACCGGCAGCTCCAGTTCCAACCCCAGGTCGACCTGCCGGTACCCGACGCCGACGTGTCGGGCGGTGACGCCGGAGGACCCGTCCGCACCGACCGCGTACCGGACGGTGACCGTGTCGCCGTCGGCCAGCCGCAGACGGACCACGTCCGGGTCCTGCTCCACGGCGCGCACCGGCGCGCGTTCCCGTACCTCGGCGCCGGCGTCGGTCGCGGCCCGGCGCAGCCGCAGGTCGAACTCCTCCCGACGGACCATCGTGACCAGCGGCGCGGTGTGCCGGCGGGTGAACTCGCGCCGACCGTCGCGGGTGAAGGTGACCCGGTCGACCCGGTCGTCGGCGGGCACGTCGATCCGGTCGGTGACCGTGGCGAGCGAGGTGCCGATCAGGCCACCACCGCAGGTCTTGTAGCGCGGATGGGCAGCCCGCTCGACGACGAGGGTCCGCAGGCCGGCGCGGGCGGCGGCGTACGCGGCGGAAAGTCCGGCCGGGCCGGCTCCGATGACAGCACAGTCCCAGACGGTCACGCCAGGGAGCCTAGGGCACGGCCGGCCCGGAGCCGGCGCAGGAACCGCCCGGACGGGTGGGCATCGTCGCCGGCGAGGCGGGTAACCGGCGCTGGGCACACCGCCCCGTGCGGGGGCGGCGGTCGAAGGAGGACGTCATGCAGCAGGTCCCGCTCTCGGAGCAGGAGGAACGGGTCTACCAGGCGGTCTACGCCCTGGAGGCGCGGGGACAGGTGCCGTACCCGGCGGTCATCGCCGAGGAGTCCGGGCTGACCGAGGAGGAGATCGTCGTACCGTTGCGGATGCTGTCGGAGAAGAACCTGCTGCACCGGGAGGACTCGCCGATGGCCGGGCTCGACTTCGGGCCCCGCTGGTGCGCGCGGCAGATGGCGTGACCCGTCCGAGCGCTGTTTGCGCGGGACCGTGCCGGGTAGCGGTCGAGGGTGCGTGATCATCCCTCGTCGGGGTCCGGTGTGAACCGGCCGACCACGCCGCAGCGCGGTGAGGAACGCCGCCGGTGGCAGGCGCTCGCGGTCGGGTTGGTCGCGGCGTTCATGACCCTGCTCGACGTGAGCATCGTCAACGTCGCCGTCCCGTCGATCGACCGGACGCTCGGCGCGAGCCCCAGCGACCTCCAGTGGGTCCTCTCCGGGTACGCGCTGACGTTCGGGCTGGTCCTGGTGCCGGCGGGACGGCTCGGGGACGCCCGGGGCCGACGCAACGCGTTCGTCGTCGGCATCGCGCTGTTCACGCTGACCAGCGCGCTGGCCGGGCTCGCCCCCTCGCCGACCTGGCTGATCGCCGCCCGATTGTTGCAGGGCGCCGCCGCCGGTCTGGTCAACCCGCAGGTGACCGGGCTGATCCAGGAGTTGTTCCACGGTCCCGAGCGGGGCCGGCCGTTCGGCCTGCTCGGCGCGACGATCGGCATCTCCACCGCGATCGGCCCGCTGCTGGGCGGACTGCTCATCGCCGTCGGCGGTGAGGAGCACGGCTGGCGGTGGGTGTTCTTCGTGAACGTGCCGGTGGGGATCGCCGCGGTGGTGCTGGGCTGGCGGCTGCTGCCGGCACCCGTCCGCCGGGAGGGCACCGGAGCACGCCGGCTCGACCCGGTGGGCGTTCTGCTGCTCGGCGTCGGGGTGGTGCTGGTGCTGCTGCCGCTGGTGCAGCGGGAACAGTGGCAGGGCCTGAGCCGGTGGCTGCTGGTGGTCGCCGGGCTCGCCACCCTGGGCGCGTTCGGGTTCTGGGAACGCTGGTACGCCCGACGCGGTGAACCCCTGTTCGACCTGGAGTTGTTCCGGCTGCGCTCGTACACCCTCGGGTCGGTGATCGCGCTTGTCTACTTCGGCGGTTTCACGGCGTTGTTCTTCATCTTCACGCTCTTCCTGCAGAACGGGCTCGGCTACTCGGCGTTGCTGGCCGGTCTGGCGATCACGCCGTTCGCGTTGGGGTCGGCCGCGGCGTCCGCGTTCGGCGGCCGGGTCGTCAACCGGTACGGACGCCCGCTGGTCACGGTCGGCCTGCTCACCGTCGTCCTCGGGCTGGGTGCGGTGGTGCTCGCCCTGCGGTTCCTGCCGGACGTCCCGGCGCCCCTGGTGACGGCGCTGCCGTTGCTGGTCGCGGGGATCGGCAGCGGACTGGTGATCACACCGAACCAGACGCTGACCCTCGCCGAGGTGCCGGTACGGGAAGCCGGCAGCGCCGCCGGGATGCTCCAGACCGGGCAGCGGATCGGCGCAGCGGCCGGTATCGCCGCGGTCGGCGCGGTGTTCTTCTCCTCCCTGACCGACAGCCACGGAGACTGGTCGGTGGCGTTCCGGGACTCGCTTCTGCTCGCCATCGGCGTCATCTCCCTCGCCCTGCTCGCCGCCCTGCTCGACGTGCACCGACACCGCCGAACCCGACGCTGACCTCGGGTGGAGACACGTGTGGGCCGGCACCCCGGGTTCGGGGTGCCGGCCCACAACGTCTGAGGTCAGCTGTTCCAGTGCTCGGCGACCAGGTCAGCGGCCTGCTTCTCCCACTGGGCGTAGTGGTCCGGGTACGCCGACA
>NZ_BSTB01000011.1:0-231238 GCF_030269285.1 Micromonospora sp. NBRC 101691 | reverse complement strand
ATACCCTCCGACCGCCGCAGCCGCCGGATCTCCGCCCAGTCCTCCACGCTCAGCACCTCCCGATGCTTCAGGAGGTGGTCCCGATTCAGCCGGAACCACGTGGTCAGTTTTCAGGCGGAACCGACAGCTCATCTCCAGCTTTCCCACGGTTTCAGGGAAGTCCCAGCTCAAGCAGGAGCCCCGCCAGGACTCACCTGGCGGGGCCTCACTCCACTGTCGTGAATTCATCGCGGCCACGGCTCTAAACCCGCATCGGAGTGCAGGCAAACTAGAGGGCGGTCGGCATAAACCGCCAACTCCACAGCACCTTCGACGGTGCGGCCCATTTCCCAAATCCATCCGAGGCCAGCCGCAACCACCCGGCCGCCGGACTCCACGAAGACGCTCGAATAGCTGAGCCATTCGCCGACCGGGAAGTAGTGTCCACCCAGGACACCCTCGATCTCCAACGCCAAGCCTCGCTGGCCAACTCCGGCCGAAAGGGGGTCAAAGTTGAAAGGCTCATCGTTGCTGAAGTTTGGGCCCGACTGATTCACTGGCTCAATAACCAATCCCCCCAGCGCGACAAGAACCTCCTCAGCCTTCGAATGCGACACATACCCTTGCCGCCGAAGAGAGTCGATCCAAGGGCCAGCATCCACTCTTCGCTGAGGGCTCCAACCGCAGCCCTGGAGGGCCTGCAACAGATCGGGACGCATCGAGTCAAATTTGATCATGACCGTTAACCAATACCGAGATGATTCAGCAACCGCGCGCAACGACCGCATGGGTTGGCAGGTTGACCATGCCCAGCCGTGTTCGATGTCGGCATGGACTTGTTTCTCGACATCACCGTTCGCATCGCACCTCCCCTGATAGTTTCCGGCCCTTCGGCCGCGTGAGCCTGAATGAGGCAGTGACCCTGGGCGCAACCTTCGTGGTGGCCGACCTTTTCCAGCGTCAGAGCCCCCGCCAGAGGGCCCTCCGCCTGCAGGCCCGTTGTGACCAGAGGTCGTGCGCGGTGTCCGAGCTCGAAAGAGCACCGTGAGAACAAAGAACGGCGGCGGCACCGTGATTCGGTGCCGCCGCCGTTGAGCAGGAAAAGAGCGCCGCCGACGATGGGCGAAGGTCAGCCGACGGCCGCCATGATCTCGTCCGAGACGTCGAAGTTGGCGTAGACGTTCTGCACGTCGTCGCAGTCCTCGAGGACGTCGATCAGCTTGAAGACCTTGCGCGCGCCCTCCTCGTCCAGCGGGACGTTCACGCTGGGGATGAGGGAGGACTCGGCGGACTCGTACTCGATGCCGGCGTCCTGGAGGGCGGTGCGCACGGCGATCAGGTCGCCCGGCTCGGAGACCACCTCGAAGGCCTCGTCCAGGTCGTTGACCTCCTCGGCCCCGGCGTCGAGGACGGCGAGCATCACGTCGTCCTCGGTGGTGCCGGCCTTCGGCACGATCACCACGCCCTTGCGGGAGAACATGTACGACACGGAGCCGGCGTCGGCGAAGGAGCCGCCGTTGCGGGTCAGCGCGGTCCGCACCTCGGTGGCCGCGCGGTTGCGGTTGTCGGTCAGGCACTCGATCAGCAGCGCGACGCCGTTCGGGCCGTACCCCTCATACATGATCGTCTGGTAGTCGGCGCCGCCGGCCTCCAGGCCGGAGCCACGCTTGACCGCGCGGTCGATGTTGTCGTTGGGTACGGAGTTCTTCTTCGCCTTCTGGATGGCGTCGAAGAGGGTCGGGTTACCGGCCGGGTCGCCGCCGCCGGTCCGGGCTGCCACCTCGACGTTCTTGATGAGCTTGGCGAACATCTTGCCGCGCTTGGCGTCGATGACGGCCTTCTTGTGCTTGGTGGTCGCCCACTTTGAGTGGCCGGACATCTCGTACCTCCGTCTGTTGACCCACGCCTGCGTCGACTGCCCGCGCCTGCTCCACGACACCTCGACGCCGGCGGCGGGGGCGGCCGGTCGGCTCCGCGTGGAGGGCTACGGCGGGCGGTGGCCCTGCCGAACCGCGGCAATCCTACCGAGGTTCCCCAGGTCGGTGTCACGCCACCACCACGCGCCGGGGCGGGCGACCCGGAAACGGCGATGTCGCGGTGTCCCGCCGGGGGGACACCGCGACATCGCCGGAACGGCGGCCGGACCCGGCCGGTGGTGCGGACCGGCCGGGCGCCGGTCAGCCGGCGGCGCGGACCAGCTCCACGAAGTACGCGTGCAGCCGCAGGTCGCCGGTCAGCTCCGGGTGGAACGAGGTGGCCAGCAGGTTGCCCTGCCGGACCGCGACGATCCGCCCGGCGGCCGGCCCCTCGGTGACCGTGCCGAGCACCTCGACGTCGTCGCCGACCCGCTCGACCCAGGGGGCCCGGATGAAGACCGCGTGGAAGGGCTCCCCCTCGATGCCGGTCAGGGTCACCGGCGCCTCGAACGAGTCGACCTGCCGGCCGAAGGCGTTGCGCCGGACGGTCATCTCGACCGCCTCGAAGCCACGCTGGTCGGGGCGGCCGTCGAGCACCTCCCGGGCCAGCATGATCATGCCGGCACAGGAGCCGTAGACCGGCATGCCGGCGGCGATCCGCTTGTCGATCGGCTCGCGCATCTCGAAGATGTCGGCGAGCTTGCTGATCGTGGTGGACTCCCCGCCGGGGATGACCAGCCCGTCGACCGCGTCCAGTTCCTCGGGACGGCGGACCGGACGGGCCTGGGCGCCGCAGCCGGCGAGGGCGTGCACGTGCTCGCGGACGTCGCCCTGGAGCGCGAGCACCCCGATCGTGGGTGCCGTCACCTGCTCACCAACCTTCCCGTGTGCCGGACCGTGGGATTCCCGCGCTCACCAACCCCGCTCGGCCAGGCGGTGCGGCTGCGGGATCTCGTCGACGTTGATGCCGACCATGGCCTCGCCCAGGCCCCGGGAGACCTTGGCCAGCACGTCCGGGTCGTCGTGGAAGGTGGTGGCCTTGACGATCGCGGCGGCCCGCTGCGCCGGGTTGCCCGACTTGAAGATGCCGGAGCCGACGAAGACGCCCTCGGCTCCGAGCTGCATCATCATCGCGGCGTCGGCCGGGGTGGCGATGCCACCGGCGGTGAAGAGCACCACGGGCAGCTTGCCGGTCTCGGCGATCTCCTTGACCAGCTCGTACGGAGCCTGGAGCTCCTTGGCCGCGACGAACAGCTCGTCGGTCGGCAGCCCCTGGAGGCGGCGGATCTCCTGGCGGATCTTGCGCATGTGGGTGGTGGCGTTGGAGACGTCACCGGTGCCGGCCTCGCCCTTGGAGCGGATCATGGCCGCGCCCTCGGTGATCCGGCGCAGCGCCTCGCCGAGGTTGGTCGCGCCGCAGACGAAGGGGACGGTGAACGCCCACTTGTCGATGTGGTTGGCGTAGTCGGCCGGGGTGAGCACCTCGGACTCGTCGACGTAGTCGACGCCGAGGGACTGGAGGATCTGGGCCTCCACGAAGTGCCCGATCCGGGCCTTCGCCATGACCGGGATGGAGACCGCGTTGATGATGCCGTCGATCATGTCGGGGTCGCTCATCCGGGACACTCCGCCCTGGGCGCGGATGTCGGCCGGAACCCGCTCCAGGGCCATCACCGCGACCGCACCGGCGTCCTCGGCGATCTTGGCCTGCTCGGCGTTGACCACGTCCATGATCACGCCGCCCTTGAGCATCTCGGCCATGCCGCGCTTGACGCGCGCGGTGCCGACGACGGGCGTGGCGGTGGCGGGCTGGGAGGTGGATTCGGACACGGGTGATCGCTCCTCGGCGTGTCGGGGGGTGCTCAGGTCACGGAAATGCTACGTCCGGGTCAACACCCGGCCGACAGCCAATCACGCCCCGGGTGGCCTGCTCTGTGACGACCGTCACCGGGAATCCCGACACTGGGACAGCGGGCGGCTCAGCCGGCCGGGACGTCCGCCGGCAGGGCCAGGGTGGGCTCGTCCACGTCGAAGTAGCGCGGACGGTCGTGCCGGCGGGCCATCCGCAGCAGGCGCACCAGCACCCGGCGACGGGCCGTGAGCGCGTCCCGGACCAGGTCGGTGTGGACCTGCCGGGCCAGCGCCAGACGCCGGCTCGCCGCGATCACCGCCTCGCAGGCCGGGTCCGCCGGGTCGAGCCGCACCGCGCGCAACTGCCGGGTGAGGTCGTTCTCGGCGACCTCCCGCTCCTCGGGGGCGGCGTCGAGGGCGATCCGCGCGGCGGCGTAGAGCTCCACGCCGTAACGCTGCTCGGCCAGGACCGCCGCGGCCGCCGCACGACGCAGCAGGTGGGCGTCGAGGGCCCGGGCGGCCGACTCCGCGCGCAGGTGCAGCCGCTCGACCCGGGACGCCGTCCAGATCAGGTACGCCGCCACCAGCACGACGGCCGCGACCGCGCCCACCACCCACCACATGCCCGGCATCGTAGTGCTGCTCCTGTTCCCGTCCGCCCGGGTGCGCCGGTCGCCGTCCGTCCGGCCACCCCCGCACCACCGTCACCACAGCTCAGCCCAGCCCCACCCACTCCTGGTCGATCACCCGCCCGTCGGTGGCCTCGATCGCCGCCGCGTAGACCTCCAGGACCCGGCGGGCGACCACCGGCCAGTCGAAGGCGGTCACCACCTGGTCGCCGCAGGCGGTCAGCTCCGCCCGCCGCGCCGGGTCGTCGAGCAGGCCGGCCAGCGCGTCCCGTAGCGCGCCCGCGTCCCCGGTGGGGAAGAGGTGTCCGGCCCGTCCCCCGTCGAGCACCCGGCGGAACGCGTCCAGGTCGCTGGCGACCACCGTGGTCCCGGCGGCGAGCGCCTCGGTGAGGATCATGCCGAACGACTCGCCGCCGGTGTTCGGCGCGACGTAGAGGTGCACGCTGCGCAGCATGCGCGGTTTGTCCGCCTCGGAGACCAGGCCGAGGAAGGTGACCCGCTCCCGCAGGTCGGCCGGGAACCGGGCGTAGAGGTCGTCGGCCTCGCCCGGCCCGGCGACCAGCAGCCGCAGGCCGGGACGGTGCGGGGCCAGCTCGACGAAGGCGTCCCGCAGCACCGGGAAGCCCTTGCGGGGTTCGGTGAACCGGCCGAGGAAGCCGACCGTGCCGCCGGTGCCCGCGCCGCACTCCCCGGGCCAGCCGGGCAGCGGCTCCGCGCCGGTGAACCGGGCCACGGTCACCCCGTTGGGGATCTCCACCGCGCCGCCGCCCATGTGCTCGACCTGCACCTTCCGGGCGAGCGCGCTGACCGCGATCCGGGCGGTGATCCGTTCCAGCACGATCTGGAGCACGCCCTGCGCGGCGGCGAGCGCCCGGGACCGGGTCATCGCGGTGTGGAAGGTCGCCACCACCGGCCCTCGCGCGGAGAGCACGGCCAGCAGGGACAGGCTCAGCGTCAGCGGCTCGTGCACGTGCAGGACGTCGAAGTCGCCCCGGGTGATCCAGCGGCGGACCCGGGCGGTGGAGACCGGACCGAAGGCGATCCGGGCCACCGAGCCGTTGTACGGCAGCGGGACCGCCCGCCCGGCCGGCACGACGTACGGCGGCAGCGGCGAGTCCTCGTCGGCGGGCGCGAGCACACTCACCTCGTGCCCGAGGCCGATCAGCGCCTCCGCGAGGTCGACGACGTGATTCTGCACGCCTCCGGGCACGTCGAAGGAGTACGGGCAGACGATGCCGATACGCACAGCTGGCGCCTTTCGTTCACTGCCGCGGGGCTCCGCTCCGCTGCTCCTCGCACTCCGGCCCGCTCACCTGCCGCCTCGCTCCTCACGTCCTCGCGGCGTACCGTCAGACCGGCCCGGAGGCCGCCGGTGGCCGGCTCTCCCGCCGGGGCCGTGACGACGGGTTGCCCGGGCCGTCCTGGTCCAGCCACATCCGCTGCAACATGTGCCAGTCTTCCGGATGGCGGGCGATGCCCGCCGCCAGACCGTCGGCAATCCGCTGGGTCAACAGCCGGGCCCGCTGGTCGAGGGGGCCGCTGTCCGGGTCGGGCAGTTCCAGCGGTCCCTCGATGGAGGCGCACGGCGCATCCGGTTCGTACCACATCGTGGCGACGTAGAGGGGCGCCCCGGTGCGCAGGGCGAGCAGGGCCGGGCCGGCCGGCATCCGGGTCCGTCCGCCGAAGAAGGTGACCTCCACGCCCCGGGCGGAGAGGTCCCGGTCGGCCAGCAGCGGCACGACGTGTCCGGCGCCCAGCCGCTCGACCAGGATCTCGAAGGGAGGACGCTCGCCACCGTGGGTGGGCAGG
The DNA here is from genome assembly GCF_030269285.1 of Micromonospora sp. NBRC 101691. Lineage (NCBI taxonomy): Bacteria > Bacillati > Actinomycetota > Actinomycetes > Micromonosporales > Micromonosporaceae > Micromonospora > Micromonospora sp. NBRC 101691. The sequence continues at coordinate 225,054 of NZ_BSTB01000011.1, read as the reverse complement.
ATCTCCATGCCGAGGCCCCGTCGGAAGGCGAGGAAACGCTCGTAGACCGCCTCGGGGCGGAGCCGCTCGGCGACCGTGGTGATCGGCCAGCCCTGGGCGGCGACCCAGGCCCCGGCGGCGTCCCAGTTGCCGGCGTGCGGCAGCGCCACCACCGCGCCCCGACCGGCCGCCACGTCGGCGGCGAGCAGGTCGTGGCCGTGGACCAGCCGGAAACCGGCGAGGAGCTGCTCGTGGCTGCGCGAGGGCAGCCGGAACGCCTCCAGCCAGTACCGGGCGTACGAGCGCAGCCCCTGACGGACCAGCTCGTCCAGCTCCGCCTCGGGCAGGTCGGGCCCGACCACGCGGCGCAGGTTCGCGGCGAGTCGGGCCGTACCCGCGCCGCCGGCCCGGTGGGCGCGGTCCGCGCCGGCGCGGAAGATGGTGGCGGCGACCGGGCCGGGCAGCGCGCGGACCAGCCGCCAGCCGGCGACGTAGCCCAGTTCGGCGAGGTTCACCCCGCTCCTCCCCCGTCGCCGGTCGGGCCGGTCACCCCGGCACGCCCGCCCGGGCCCGCTGGGCCTGCCGGTACACGTGGATCATCCGCTGGCCGACGGTGAAGATGGACACGGCGGCGAGCAGCCAGAGCGCCACGACCAGGGCCCGGTCGATCCCGAACCCGGTGAGCAGCCCGCCGACGCCGACGATGAGCAGCCGCTCGGTCCGCTCGGCGATGCCCACGTTGCAGGTCATGCCGAGCCCCTCGGCCCGGGCCTTGACATAGGAGACCAGGCCCCCGGCGGCGAGGCAGACCAGCGCCGCGGCGACCCCGCCCCGGTCGCCCTGCGTGGCGAGGTAGTAGGCGACCGCGCCGAAGACCGCGCTGTCGGCCACCCGGTCCATGCTGGAGTCGAGGAACGCGCCGAACGTGGTGGAGCCACCGCTCATCCGGGCCATCGTGCCGTCGAGCAGGTCGGTCAGCGCGAAGACGGTGACGATGAGGGCACCGGCGACCAGGTGCCCGCGCGCACCGAAGCCGAGCGCGCCGACGAGCACCCCGACGGTGCCGGCGACGGTGACCATGTTGGGGGTGACGCCCGCGCGGAGCAGGGCACGTGCGACCGGCTCCACGACACGGGTCATCCCCGCTCGGGCCGACACTTGGAAGATCTTCGCCATGGCGGTCCCACGATAACGGTCCGCCGGTACGGACGGTACGGCCGGTCGTGCCGACCCGCCGACGGGCTTGTGTCGGATCGGTAACGGGTGTGAGATCGGGGCAAGGGGACGTGAGTCAGCTCACCCACCCGCCCGTCACGTTCCCGGTCCGCAGCAGTCCACCGGAGGATATCGCCGCGCACGCCCGGGCCGCTTCCCCCGTCACGCGGCGGTCGCCACCACACCACGGCACAGGGAGGTGCGCCCATGGCGCAGAGGAGTCACGACAGGGGTTCCACCGGAGGCGTCCCGGTGGCGGACGAACCGCGTCGCGTCCGCAACGTGGTGCTGGTGGGCCACTCCGGGGCCGGCAAGACGACCCTGGTCGAGGGGCTCCTCGCGGCCAGCGGCACGATCACCCGGCCCGGCACGGTCGGCGACGGCACCACGGTCTGCGACCACGACCCCGCCGCGGTACGCCAGCAGCGCTCGGTGAGCCTGGCCTGCGCGCCGCTGTGGCACAACGACGTCAAGGTCAACCTCCTGGACACCCCCGGTTACGCCGACTTCGTCGGTGAGCTGCGCGCCGGGTTGCGGGCCGCCGACGCGGCCCTGTTCGTGGTCTCCGCCGTCGACGGCATGGACGCGGCCACCGCCGCGCTCTGGGAGGAGTGCGCCGCCGTCGACATGCCCCGGGCGGTGGCCGTCTCCCGGCTGGACCACCCGCGCGCCGACTTCGACGAGGCGGTGGCGCTGTGCCAGCGGGTCTTCGGCGACAACGTGCTCCCGCTCTACCTGCCGATGCTGGGCGACGACGGAATCTCGGTGGTCGGCCTGATGGGGTTGATCACCCGTCGGGTCTTCGACTACACCGAAGGGCTGCCGGCCGCCATCCGGCAGCCCGACCCGGAGCACCTGCCGGCCATCGTCGAGGCCCGGGACGAGCTGATCGAGGGGGTCATCGCCGAGAGCGAGGACGAGACCCTGATGGACCGCTACCTCGACGACGAGGAGATCGGCACCGACATCCTCGTCGAGGACCTGGAGAAGGCGGTCGCCCGGGGCCACTTCCATCCGGTGGTGCCGGTCTGCGCGCAGACCGGGGTGGGGCTGGACGTCCTGCTGGAGGTGCTGACCGCGGCGTTCCCGTCGCCCCCGGAGCACACCCTGCCGGCGGTGACCGGGGTGGACGGCTCGCCGCGTCCGCCGCTGACCTGCGACCCGGACGGGCCGCTGGTCGCCGAGGTGGTCCGGACCACCGTCGACCGGCACGTCGGCCGGATCAGCCTGGTCCGGGTCTTCTCCGGCACCCTGCGGCCGGAGCAGACCATCCACGTGTCCGGACACGGCCTGGCCGACCGGGGGCATCCGGACCACGACGCGGACGAGCGCGTCGGCCACGTCTACAGCCCGCTCGGCGCGACGCTGCGCGAGGTGCCGTACTGCGTGGCCGGTGACCTCTGCGCGATCACCAAGTCGGGCAGCGCGGAGACCGGTGACACCGTCTCGGCGAAGGACGACCCGCTGCTGGTCGCCCCGTGGGAGATGCCCGAGCCGCTGCTGCCGGTGGCGGTGGTGGCGCGCAGCCGGGCCGACGAGGACGCGCTGGCCCGGAACCTGGCCCGGCTGGTCGCCGGGGATCCGACCCTGCGCCTGGAGCGCAACCCGGAGACCCACCAGCTGGTGCTCTGGTGCATGGGCGAGGCACACGCCGACGTGGTGCTGGACCGGCTGCGTGCCGGCGGCGTCGACCTGGAGACCGAGCCGGTGCGGGTGCCGCTGCGGGAGACGTTCGGCGCCGCCGCCACCGGCCACGGCCGGCACGTCAAGCAGTCCGGCGGGCACGGCCAGTACGCCGTCTGCGACATCGAGGTGGAGCCGCTGCCCCGGGGCGCCGGGTTCGAGTTCGTCGACCGGGTGGTCGGCGGAGCGGTGCCGCACACCTACGTCCCCTCGGTGGAGAAGGGTGTCCGGGCCCAGATGGAGCGGGGTCTGGTCGCCGGGAACCCGGTGGTCGACCTGCGGGTGACGCTGGTGGACGGCAAGGCCCACAGCGTCGACTCCTCCGACGCGGCGTTCCAGACCGCCGGGGCGCTCGCCCTGCGCGACGCCGCCGGCCGGGGTGGGGTGGCGCTGCTGGAGCCGGTGGACGAGGTCGAGGTCCGTATCCCGGACCGGTACGTCGGCGCGGTGCTGGGTGACCTGTCCGGCCGGCGGGGCCGGGTGCTCGGCACCGAGCCGGACGCCTCCGGGGTGGAGCGCACCGTCGTCCGCGCCGAGGTGCCCGCCACCGGGCTGCTGCGGTACGCGGTGGAGCTGCGCGCCACGACCTCCGGCACCGGCACGTTCCGGCGGTCCTTCGCCCGCTACGAGCAGCTCCCCGCCCACCTGGCCGACGAGGTCCGCGCCGCGCACACCCCCTGACCCCGACCCGGTCGGCGGGTCACGGACGACGCCGGGGCAGGCGGCACCGGGCCGGTGGCACCGGGCCGGCGGGCCAGGGCGGCGCCGGGTCGGTGACGCGAGGCGGCGAGGCGGCGGGCCGGGTCAGGGGCGCGCCCCGGGAAGTGTGGGAACCGGCCAGTAGGGGCGGTCGGCGTCCCGGAGGGCGGCGGTGCGCAGGGCGGCGAGCTGTCGTTCCACCTCGGCGAACTGGTCCGGTGGCAGCGGCCCCCGGTGCAGCGCGCCGGCGTTCTCCTCCACCTGGGCCACGGTCCGGCAGCCCGGGATGGGGACGGTCCGGTCGCTGCGGGCCCAGATCCAGCCCAGCGCCCCCTGGGCGAGGGTCCGCCCGTCGGCGGTGAGGGCGGCCCGGACCGTGGCCACCCGGCGCAGCCACTCCGGGGCGGGACGGCCGCCCCGGAACCAGTCCAGCCAGCCGGAGGTGACGCCCCGGACGTCGTCGGGCGGCAGCGTGGAGCCGGCGGTGTACTTGCCGGTGAGCAGGCCCATGCCGAGCGGGCCCCGGCAGATTCCGGCCAGGTCGTACTTGTCGCAGACGGCGAGCATGGCCGGGGCGTCACGCAGCACCGACAGGTTGTGCTGGACGGCGGTGTGGTGCGTGCCGGTCCGGGCGTAGGCGGCGGCCCGGTCGGGGTGGTCGGTGCTCCACCCGTACGCCCGGACGAGGCCCTCGGCGACCAGGTCCTCCAGGGTGCCGACCAGCGCCTCGGCGCGTGGGACCGGCAGGTCGGCGAGGTGCAGGTGGTAGAGGTCGATCCGGTCGGTGCCGAGCCGGCGCAGCGAGTCGACCACCGCCCGGCGCAGGTACGCCGGTGACGCGTCCCGCCCGGTGACCCGCCGGGTGGCCTCGTCGAAGGTCCAGCCCCACTTGGTGGCGACGAGCGCCTCGTCCCGCCGCCCGGCCAGCGCCCGGCCGAGGATCCGCTCGCCGTGCCCCGCGCCGTACGTGTCGGCGGTGTCGAAGAGCGTGACACCGAGGTCGAGGGCACGGCGGATCGCCCGGACAGACTCGGTGTCGTCGACCGGCCCCCAGCCCAGTGGCCGGCTCCCGTCGGCCCAGGGACCGCCGATCGCCCAGCACCCCATGCCGAGAGCGCTGACCTCGATGCCACTGCGGCCAAGTCGCCGCGTCGTCACTGCCACCGGTCGATCCTGTCACCCGGGTGGGACGGCGCGCGGCATGTCCTTACACCCCGAAGACAGGACACATGCGACAGAGCGGACAGTCGGTCAGGCCGCCGGCCAGGCCTTGGCGAGCAGGTCACGGGTGTCGGTGAGCAACTGCGGCAGAACCTTCGTCTGCCCGATCACCGGCATGAAGTTGGCGTCCCCGCCCCAGCGGGGCACCACGTGCTGGTGCAGGTGCGCCGCGATACCGGCCCCGGCCACCCCGCCCTGGTTCATGCCGAGGTTGAAACCGTGGGCGTTGCTGACCTGGCGTACCACCCGCATCGCCGTCTGCGTGAAGGCGGCCAGTTCGGCGGTCTCGGCCAGGTCGAGGTCGGTGTAGTCGGCGACGTGCCGGTACGGGCAGACCAGCAGGTGCCCCGGGTTGTACGGGTAGAGGTTGAGCACCGCGAAGACGTGCTCGCCCCGGGCCACCACCAGGCTCCCCTCCGGGGCCAGCCCCGGGGCGCGGCAGAAGGGGCAGCCGGCGGGCTTCTCGTACCCGCCGTCGGGTCGGTCCCCGCCGGTGATGTAGGTCATCCGGTGCGGGGTCCAGAGCCGCTCCAGGCCGTCGGCCATGCCGTTGTCCGTGTGCCGTTCCGCCCCTGTCACGTCCCCGATCCTACGTTCCCGGTCGGGCGGTCCCGGGCGACCCGGCGGCACCTCCGGAGCGGGGCGCACCAACGACATATGGCCATCTATGCCCTCATCATCACCCCGCGCCAGATTAAGAATGTGTGAAGGATATTGACGCACGGCCCAAGGTCGATGAAACTTCCATCCCTATCTATTGTGATGATCGTCGATGGGAGTGTGTGTCGTGAACCGACGTACCGCCGTTCTCCGCCGGCTCGGGCGCGCCCTGACGGCCTGCGCGCTGGCCGCCGTCGCCAGCCTGGTCGGTGTGACCGTGACGAGCAGCGCGGCGCAGGCCGACGGCTGCTACACCTGGGGTCGCGCCCTCTCCTCCGGCATGACCGGTGAGGACGTCCGCCAGCTCCAGATCCGCGTCTCCGGCTACCCCGGCTACGGCGCGGTGCTCGCCCTCGACGGCGCCTTCGGCCCGGCCACCCGGTCTGCGGTGATCCGCTTCCAGCAGGCCTACGGGCTGGCCGCCGACGGTATCGCCGGCCCGGCGACCCAGGCCAAGCTCTACGAACTCCAGGACAACGACTGCACCCCGGTCAACTTCACCTACGCCGAGTGGAACCGGTGCAACAGCAACTGGTCCGGCGGCGCGGTCTCGGCGAGCACCGCCAAGTTCAACGCGCTGGTCTCGATGTGGAAGCTCCAGGCCATGCGACGGGCGATGGGCAGCGCGCCGATCAACATCAGCAGCGGCTTCCGTAGCTACTCCTGCAACAGCGCGGTCGGCGGGGCGTCCAACAGCCGGCACCTCTACGGCGACGGCGTGGACCTGGTCGGCGTCCACTCGTTCTGCGCCTTCTCCCAGCAGGCCCGCAACCACGGCTTCACCAACATCCTCGGCCCGGGCTACCCCGGCCACAACGACCACGTCCACGTGGGCAACACCCCGAGCCGCTCCTGGTCGGCCCCGAGCTGCGGGGTCTGATCCGCGCCACCCGAACGACGAGGCCCCCGCCCAGCGGCGGGGGCCTCGGTACGTTCGCAGGTCAGGCGGCCGACGGTCCGGCGTTGACGCGGGAGCGGACCACCTCGGTCACGTGCGCCACCGCCTCGTCGAGCGGCACCCCGTTGCGCTGCGACCCGTCCCGGTAGCGGAACGAGACGGTGCCGGCGGCCACGTCGTCGTCCCCGGCGATCACCATGAACGGGATCTTCTGCTGCTGGGCCGTCCGGATCTTCTTCTGCATCCGGTCGTCGCCCGCGTCGACCTGGGCGCGGATCCCCTGCCCGCGCAGCGTGTCGACGAACTGCCGCAGGTAGTCGGTGTGCTCGTCGCGGATCGGGATGCCGACCACCTGCACCGGGGCCAGCCAGGCCGGGAACGCGCCCGCGTAGTGCTCGGTGAGCACCCCGAAGAACCGCTCGATCGACCCGAACAACGCCCGGTGGATCATGACCGGACGCTGCCGCGTGCCGTCGGCCGCCTGGTACTCCAGCCCGAACCGCTCCGGCAGGTTGAAGTCGACCTGGATGGTGGACATCTGCCAGGTCCGGCCGATGGCGTCCTTGGCCTGCACCGAGATCTTCGGTCCGTAGAAGGCCGCGCCGCCCGGGTCCGGGACCAGGTTCAGGCCGGACTCCTCGGCGGCGGAACGCAGCGCCTCGGTGGCCCGCTCCCAGTTCTCGTCGGTGCCGACCGACTTCTCCGGATTGCGGGTGGAGAGCTCCAGGTAGAAGTCGTCCAGACCGTAGTCGCGCAGCAGTTCGAGCACGAAGGCCAGCAGCGACTTCAGCTCGCCGGCCATCTGCTCCTCGGTGCAGAAGATGTGCGCGTCGTCCTGCGTCATGCCGCGCACCCGGGTCAGACCGTGCACCACGCCGGACTTCTCGTACCGGTAGACCGTGCCGAACTCGAACATCCGCAGCGGCAGCTCACGGTAGGACCGCCCCCGGGACCGGAAGATCAGGTCGTGCATCGGGCAGTTCATCGGCTTGAGGTAGTAGTTCGCGCCCTCCACCTCCATGGGCGGGAACATCCCGTCGGCGTACCAGTCCAGGTGACCGGAGACCTCGTACAGGTTGCCCTTGGTGATGTGCGGGGTGTTCACGAACGCGTAGCCGGCCTGCTCGTGCTTGATCCGGGAGTAGTTCTCCATCTCCCGGCGGATGATCCCGCCCTTCGGGTGGAAGACCGCCAGCCCCGACCCCAGCTCGTCGGGGAAGCTGAACAGGTCCAGGTCCACCCCGAGCTTGCGGTGGTCGCGCCGGGCCGCCTCCTCGAGCAGCTTCAGGTACGCCTTCAGCTCGTCCCGGGTCGGCCAGGCGGTGCCGTACACCCGCTGGAGCTGCGGGTTCTTCTCACTGCCCCGCCAGTACGCGGCGGCCGAACGCATCAGCTTGAACGCCCCGATCAACCGGGTGTTCGGCAGGTGCGGCCCCCGGCACAGGTCCGACCAGCAGACCTTCTCCTCCTTGGCGGCGAGGTTGTCGTAGATGGTCAGCTCACCGCCGCCGACCTCCATCACCTCGGAGGAGTCCAGCCCCTCGCCCTTGACGTCGATCAGTTCGAGCTTGTACGGCTCGTCGGCCAGCTCCGCCTTCGCCTCGTCCAGGCTGGCGAAGCGCCGCCGCCGGAAGCGCTGACCGGACTTGACGATCTCCTGCATCCGCTTCTCGAGCTTCGCCAGGTCGTCGGGCTGGAAGGGCTTGTCGACGTCGAAGTCGTAGTAGAAGCCGTTCTCGATCGGCGGGCCGATGCCGAGCTTCGCGTCCGGAAAGACGTCCTGCACGGCCTGGGCGAGCACGTGCGCGGTCGAGTGGCGCAGCACGTTCAGCCCGTCCGGCGAGTCCAGGCTCACCGGCTCGACCTCGGTCTCCTCGGCCGGGGACCAGTCCAGGTCACGCAGCTGCCCCTGCGGGTCACGGACCACCACGATCGCCTTGGGGCCGGTCGCGGGCAGCCCGGCCGCCGCCACCGCGTCGGCCGCCGTCGTCCCGGCGGCGACGACGACGGGGTCGGCCACTGCGGGGGTACGGGGTGCGGACACGATGGCTCCTCCAGAAGGTCACGGAACGGCCGAGGTACGGCCCTGCGCCGATGCTATCGGTCGCCCCACCCCCCACCGCCGCCGGGAAAGGAGGGGACCCCTGTTACCGCTTTTTGCCGAGCAAGGGCCCCCTGCAACCACCCCGGCACGGCAACCACCCGGCACGGCACGGCAACCACCCGGCACGGAGCGGCACGGCGACCGTCCCGGCCCGGCAGGCGCCGACAGCACCGGCAGCGCAGGCGGCGGGGCGGAGCGGAAGTGAGGACGGGGGCGAGGGCGGGACGGGGTCCACCCGGCGCACGGACGGTGACGCGGACGCCCGACGTCAGGCGAGCCAGGCCGGCAGCGGCTCGCGGGCGGCCAGCCAGTCGACGGGCACCCCGCCGGGCCCGCCGGCCCCGGTGTACCCGGCGACGACGCCGCCGACGATCGCCGCCGTGGTGTCCACGTCGCCGCCGGCCTCGACGCAGGCGCGGATCGCCGCCGGGTAGTCGGCCAGGTGCCGGGCGGCCACCCAGAGGGTGAACGGCACCGTGTCCTGGGCGGTGACCCGGGACCCGTTGCCGAGCGCGTCGACCGCCTCGGGCAACGACCGGTCCCGCAGGTCGGCCGCCCGACGGACGCCCCGGTGCACCTCGCCGCCCGGATCGAGGGCCCCGGCGACCCCGGCGAGCAGCCGGGCGGCGTCCGGCCGCTGCCCGTCGAGGCGGCCCCGGGCGGCCAGCGCGGCGGCGACGGCGACCGCCACCGCACCGGCGATCCCCTCGGGATGGGCGTGGGTGATCTCGGCGGACGCCCGGGCCTGCGCGGCGGCCCGGGCGGTGGAGTCGGCGAAGTACGCGCCCAGCGGGGCGACCCGCATCGCCGCCCCGTTGCCGCAGGATCCCTGCCCGTCGAACGCGGCAGCGGCGGCCACCGGCCACGGGGTGCCGGTACGGATCAGCCGCAGGACGGTCACCGCGCCCGGCCCGTACCCCCGGTACGGCTCGGCGCGCTCGGCGAAGGCCAGGGCCAGGGCGTCCCGGTCGATCTGCCCGGCGGTGTCCAGGGCACGCACCACCGAGCAGGCCATCTCGGTGTCGTCGGTCCACGACCAGGGTGCGGCAGGAAGCCGACCTGCGGCCAGATCGGCCGGGGAGTTTCCGGGTACGAAGTACTGGGAGCCGAGCGCGTCGCCGACCGAGAGCCCCGCGAGGCTGTCCCGGGCGAGCGCGATCCGGGTGTCGGTGAAGATCGTGAAGGACATCGCTGCACCAGCTTGCCCGGCCTGCGGGTATGCCGCAACGCGATTCGCTTGCCAGGGGCAGTACCGTCTTGACGTGGCCACCGTGCTCCTGGTCGAAGATGACCATGTCGTCCGCGGCGCGATGCTGCGTTCCCTGTCCGACCGGGGGCACGCCGTGCACGCGGTCGGCACGGCGCTGGAGGCGCTGCGCCGGGTCGCCGCCGAGACACCGGACCTGGTCGTGCTCGACCTGGGCCTGCCCGACCTCGACGGCTCCGACGCGCTGCGGATGCTGCGCGGGATCACCGACGTCCCGATCATCATCGCCACCGCCCGCGACGACGAGCAGTCGGTGGTCCGGCTGCTGCGCGCCGGCGCGGACGACTACATGGTCAAGCCGTTCACCGGCGCGCACCTGGACGCCCGGATCACCACGGTGCTGCGCCGCGTCGGGCGGGCCAGCCGCAGCATCCAGCCGGTGGTGCACACCGTCGGCGGGCTCCGGGTCGACGTGGGCGAGCGCAGCGCCCACCTCGACGGGGAGCCGCTGGCGCTGACCCGCAAGGAGTTCGACCTGCTGGCGTATCTCGCGGCGCGTCCCGGGCGGGTAGTGTCCCGCCGGGAACTCCTGGAGGAAGTATGGCGTCAGCCGTCGGTCGGCGAGGACCAGACCATCGACGTTCATCTGTATTGGCTACGTCGAAAGATGGGCGAGTCCGCGGCGAAGCCGCGCTACCTGCGCACCGTGCGGGGGGTGGGCTTCCGGCTGGTGGCACCGGACTGAGGGTGGCGCTGGCGGCCCTGGTCGCCGGGATGGGCGCCCTCGTGGCGCTGGCGTTCCTGATCCCCCTCGGCACGACGATGCAGGACCGGGCCCGGGAGGAGGCGCTGGCCGACGCCGCGCGTCGCGCCGCCCTGGTCACCGGCACCCTCGCGGTCAGCACCAAGGCCGAGGACGTCGCCCGCGCGGTGGAGGCGACCGGGGGCGACCCGGCCACCCGCCCCCTGGTCCACGGGCTCGGCGGCGATCCCGGCGGCCGGGCCGACCAGGCGGACGTGGCCCGGGCCGGTCTGGAACGGCACTCGCTCGTCGTCGACGTGCCCGGCGGGCTGGTCCGGCTGGACCCGGTGGTCCTCGGCGACCAGGTCGCGGTGGTCGAGGTCTTCGTGCCGGCGTCGACGACCTCGGGCGGCGGCACCCGCACCTGGCTGTTGCTCGGCGGGGTGGCCGTGGCCCTGGTGGGCGCCGCGGTCGTCGTGGTCGACCGGTTCGCCGCCCGCACCGCCGACGCGGCCCGTGGCCTCGTCCGGGCCGCCGGCGCGATCGGCGAGGGCGAGCTGGCGGCCCGGATCGAGCCCAGCGGTCCGCGGGAGCTGGCCGAGGCCGGCTACGCCTTCAACCGGATGGCCGACCGGCTGGTCGCCGCCCGCACCGACGAGCGGGAACTGGTGGCCGACCTGTCGCACCGGCTGCGCACCCCGCTGACCGTGCTGCGGCTGGACGCCGAGGCGCTCGACTCCGACGACACCAGCGTCGGCACGTTCAGCGAGGACGAGCTGGACCGGCGACGGAGCATCCGGCGGATCCGGCAGGCGATCGTCACCCTCGAGGGCGAGGTGGACGTCCTGATCAAGACCACCCGCAAGGCGGTCACCCAGGAGACCGAACCGGCGATGTGCGACGTCAGCGAGGTGGTCCGGGACCGGATGGTGTTCTGGTCGGCGCTGGCCGGGGACCAGAACCGGCCGCACCGGGTGACCGGGGCGCAGGTGCGCATCCCGGCGCCGGTGCCCCGGGCGGAGCTGGCCGCCGCGCTCGACGCGGTGATCGGCAACGTCTTCCGCTACACCCCGCAGGGCACCGCGTTCGAGGTGGCGCTCTCCCGCCGGGACGGCTACGTGGCGCTGCGCATCGACGACGCCGGCCCGGGGATCGCCGACCCCGACCGGGCGCTGCGCCGGGGAGCCAGCGACCAGGGCTCCACCGGTCTCGGACTGGACATCGCCCGACGGGTCGCGTTGCAGGCCAGCGGGTCGGTCAGCATCGACCGGGCCCGGCTGGGCGGGGCCAGCGTGGTGATGCTGCTGGCCGACCCGGAGGCGACGCCCCGGACGGTCAACCGCTTCGGGCTGGTCGGCCGGATGGCCCGGGAACGGGAGCCCCGGGGCCGTCGTCGCTGGCCCCGCCCCCGCCCGTCGGACGACTGAGCTCCCGACGACGCGGCGCTTCCGGGAAGGATTCGCTTTGGGCCGGCTCAGGTCTTCCTTAGATCCGGCTTAACGAACGACCACACCGGCGCACCGGCTGGCAGGCTCGGGGACGCGAACCCATCAGTTCCACCGCTCCACCGGTCTACGCCCCGGGAAGCATTCCCACCGGCCGGTGGAGCCCACGCGCGGCGGGGGCGCGGTCCCCCACACCAACCCCCGTCGCGCGTGCTCTCCCGGTCGACGGCGTCAGCGGACCGTCGCCGCCAGGTAGGTGTCGATCTCGGCGGTGAGCCGCCGCTTCTCCCCCTCGGGCAGGAAGGCCGCGGTCACCGCGTCGCGGGCCAGCCCGGCCACCCCCGCCGCGTCCAGCTCCAACAGCCGGGCCGCGACCGCGTACTCGTCGTTGAGGGTGGTGCCGAACATCGGCGGGTCGTCCGAGTTGATGGTGACCAGCACCCCGGCCTCGACGAGACGTCCGAGCGGGTGCTCGTCGAGGTTCGCCACGGCCCTGGTCCGCAGGTTGGAGGTGGGGCAGACCTCCAACGCGATCCGGTGCTGCGCGAGGTGGGCCATCAGCTCCGGGTCCTGCGCGGCGGAGATGCCGTGCCCGATCCGCTCCGCGCCCAGGTCCCGTAGCGCGTCCCAGACGGTCTGCGGGCCGGTGGTCTCCCCCGCGTGCGGCGCGGAGCGCAGCCCGGCCGCCCGCGCCTGGTCGAAGTACGGCTTGAACTGCGGCCGGGGCACGCCGATCTCCGGACCGCCCAGGCCGAACGAGATAAGCCCGTCCGGACGCTGGTCGAGGGCGATCCGCAGGGTCTCCTCGGCCGCCGGCAGCCCGGCCTCGCCCGGGATGTCGAAGCACCAGCGCAGCTCGATGCCGAAGTCCGCCTCGGCCCGTTTGCGGGCGTCCTCGATCGCCTCGCAGAAGGCCGGCGCCGGGATGCCCCGACGCACGTGCGAGTACGGCGTGATGGTCAGCTCCGCGTAGCGGACCTGCTGGCGGGCAAGTTCCCGGGCCACCTCGTGGGTGAGGATCCAGACGTCGGTGTCGTCCCGGACCAGGTCGACCACGCTGAGGTAGACCTCGATGAAGTGGGCGAAGTCGCGGAACTCGAAGTAGGCGGCGAGCGCCTCCGGGTCGGCCGGCACCGGGCTGCGCCCCTCGTGCCGGGCGGCCAGCTCGGCGACGATCCGGGGCGAGGCGGAGCCGACGTGGTGCACGTGCAGCTCCACCTTGGGCAGTCCGGCGATGAACGAGGGCAGGTCGGTCACAGGTTCTCCTCGGCGCGGGCGGGGGTACGGGCCACGAAGAAGACGCGGCGGAACGGGAAGTACACCTGACCGTGGCGGACCGGGTACTGCTCGGCGAGCCGGTTGCCCAGGGCGACCCGGAACCGGTCCCAGGTGGCGTCGTCCAGGGCGGCCCGGACCGGGCGCAGGGCCGTCCCCTCCAGCCAGGTGAACACGGGATGGTCCGCGTCGGCCGGAGCCGACAGGAGGTGCACGTAGGTAGTCTCCCAGGCGTCCACCGCGCACCCGGCGTCGGCCATCAGCTCGGCGTACGCCACGGCGTCACGTACCGGGGCCTCGCGCAGCAGCGGCAGGAGTTCGGCCCGCCACGGCCCCTGGTCGGCCACCGCCCAGAGGGTGCGGTGCGAGGGGGCGTCGTAGTTGGCGGGCACCTGCACCGCCAGCGAGGCGCCGGGCGGCAGTTCCCGCGCCCAGCGGGCGAGCAGTCGCTGGTGGCCGGGCACCCACTGGAGCACCGCGCTGGCGAGCAGCACGTCGACGTCCGGACCGGGACGCCAGTTGTGCAGGTCACCGACGGCGAAGGTGACCGGTGTGTCCTGCCGGCCGGCCTGTTCGATCATGGTCGGGGACGAGTCGATGCCGAGGATCCGGCTCTCCGGCCACCGGTCGGCCAGGGTCGCGGTGAGGTGCCCGGGGCCGCACCCCAGGTCGACCACGGCCCGGGGGCGGCGCGCCGGGACGCGGGCCATCAGGTCGTGGAAGGGCCGGGACCGCTCGTCGGCGTAACGCAGGTAGCTGGTCGGATCCCACACGGGCAAACCTCCAAACCGTACGTGTGTCCTGCCGAACCGTACGACCCCGCGCGCCTCCCGGCGACCGGATCACTAGGCTCAGCCGAATGGAGCAGCGTACCTTCGACCGGCTGGGCCGCCGGGCAGGCGGCCGGTGGTGAGCCCGGCCCTCACCGACGGGCACGCGGCAGGGCGCGGCACGACAGCCGCGCCACGGCAGGGAGGGGAGACGGTGAAGGGGTGGCTTCCACTCACGCTCGGCCTGTTGGCCGTCGTGGTCGGTACGGTCTGGACGGTGCAGGGGCTGGGCTACGTCAGCGGCAGCGTGATGACCGACCAGCGGATCTGGGCGGTGCTCGGCCCCCTGCTCGCGCTGGGCGGGGCCGTGGCGCTCTGGCTCGGGATGCGCGCCCGACGTCCACGTTCCTGACCAGCGGAGCCGGCTGATCGACGCCCGCCTGCACCGACCGTCCGGATCGGGGTGCCGTAGGCGGCGCGGACCGGCCGGGCGGCGGCGACGTCCTTCCCCAGCAACCACTCCACGATCGCCGGGGCGTCGGTCCGGCCGGCAGGGCGATGGCGGCGGGCCGGACGAGCGTCCGACCAGGACAGAAACCGGCGCGCCGGCGGAACGGGTGGCACTGGTTCCGCCGGGCGCGCGGTGCCGCCTCGGCAGGCGCGCGGTCGGCAGTGCATGTGGAAAGCCCCGCGTCCGGGCCGGACACGGGGCTTCACGGGGGCGGACCCGACGTGGTGCGGGTCAGCCGGTTGGCCGGCGGGGGCCGACCGGTGCTGCTCAGATGGGACGGACCTGCTCCGCCTGCGGGCCCTTCTGGCCCTGGGCGATCTCGAACTCCACCCGCTGGTTCTCCTCCAGCGTGCGGTAGCCGCTGGTCTGGATGGCCGAGAAGTGGACGAACACGTCAGCACCCCCGCCGTCGACGGTGATGAAGCCGAAGCCCTTGTCTGCGTTGAACCACTTCACGGTTCCCTGCGCCATGTGTATCTCCTTCTAAAACTGGCGGCCGAGCACGCCGTGCGGCCGGTTGGCCGTTTTCGAGCAGCGGCGCCTGAGGCGGCCCCCTGGCAGGAGACTTCTCTCAACCCACGCCATCTCGCAACAGCGGGGAACAGCAAACCACGTACGCAAAAACTCTGCACAGCCTACCTGACGAAATTCTCCTACATGTGACCTGAAGGACGCCGGGAACCGGGCCGGGTGGACATGCCACGGCCCCCGTCCGGACGTCGGACGGGGGCCGGGAAACGTCGTTCAGTCCGGCCAGTGGCCGGTCAGCCGACGGACGCCGACCGCGCCACCACGGTCGACCGCCGCCCGTACCGCCGAGAAGATCGCGCCCTGGAGGGCGGCGGCGGCCAGGATCTCGCCCCAGCCGCGGTCCTCGTCGGTGGCGCTGGGCGCCTCGCCGTCTCCTGCGGTCATCTTCCACACCTGCCGGAACAGCACACCGGCGACCGCACCGGCGGCCAGACCGAGAAGCACACCCACCGGCTTGTACGCGGCCTTGTTGATTCCCCTGCTCACCTGTGCCTCCCCCGGACGATCAACAACACCATCACGGTCGCCAGCGCGCCGGCCGCGACCACCGCCCACGGCACCGGGTCGCGGCGCACCATCGTGCCGGTCCCCTGCGCCTGGGCGCGGGCCGTCCCGGCCGTCTGCGCGGCCTGTCCGCGCACCCTGGCCATGGTCAGGGCCGCCTGGCTGCGGACCTGTCCCGCCTGCTCGCGCACCCGCTCCTTCGCCTGCCCGGCCTGCTCGCGCATCCGACCCCGGGCCTGCTCGGCCGACTCACGCAGCCGCGCCTTGACGTCGACCTTGGCGGCCAACGCCTCCACCGTCTCACCCAGTTCGATCCGGGTCCGTCGGATCTCCTCGCGGAGGGCCTCCGGGTCCCCGCTGCCGTTGCCCGTCATGACCGCCCCCTGTCCCGGACCGCGGCGGTGACCGTGTCGACGTCCGCGCGGACGCTGCGGACCGCCGCCGCCGGCACCGGCGGGACCGCCTGGCTGACCTGCTTCTTGCCGACCAGGGCGAGGATCCCCGCGACCACGAAGAGCACCACGGCCACGATCAGGGCGGCCACCCACGCCGGCAGCACCTGCGCCAGCAGCAGGACGACGGCGGTGAGCAGCGCGCCGAGCCCGTACATGGCGAGCACCCCGCCGCCGCCGAAGAGGCCGACCCCGATGCCGGCGTGCTTGCCCTTCTCGGTCAACTCCGCGCGGGCCAGCGCCAGCTCGTCCCGGACGAGTCGGGAGACCTGCTCCGTGGCGCGCTGCACCAGCTCGGCGGTGGACGGCTCGTTGCGGGCCCGGGACGTACTGGGGTTCGCGACATCAGCCATGCTGTCCTCCTTTCTTCATCACCGCGCTGTATGCCCTGAGTCGCCAGGGATCAATCCTGCGCGGGGCGACCAGTCGACCGGACCGCGCCGAGCGGCACGTCCCCACAAACCGCCCGCCCAAACCCAAAAGCGGAGCAGACCGGCGGACGGCGGGTCGGGCGCAGCGGTGCCCGACAGGTGCAACGCCGGACGGACGGCGAGGTCACGTCCGGTCCGGCGCAGCGCGTGGGGATGGAACGGGAGGTCGTCCCGCGATCAGCGGTGGTGGTCGGCCGGTTCGGCGGCCCGGCCGGCGTCGACCCGGCCGTGCGCGTCGACCCGTTCCTGACCGTCGACCCGCCCGTGCCCGTCGGCCGACCGGCGTCGGGAGGGGTCCGGCTCGGCCCCGTCGCGACGGTGGCCGTCGTCCGGCTCGTCCGGGCCGACGAAGGCCTCGCTACGGGCGTCGCCGTCGTCGCTGCCGCCGAAGAGGCGGGCGTCGTCCGGGGGGTTGCCGTCCGGTCGGCGACGGACCGGGCGACGCGGCTGCACCCACTGCCAGGGCAGGTCGCTGGTGGCGTCGCCCAACTCGGTGCGCGTCCGGGGCATGGCGGTGGGACGCTGCTCGCGTACCCAGCCGACCAGGTGCTCGCGGACCAGGCACCGCAGGTCGAACAGGTTGCCGGCGTTGGCGGCGCTGACCAGGGCACGGATCCGGACGTTGCCGCCGGTGGCGTCGGTGACCTGGAGCACGCAGACCCGGCCGTCCCAGAGTTCGGTGCTCTCGACCAGGCGGCGCAGTTCCTCGCGCATCGCCTGCACCGGGACCGCCCAGTCCAGGTCGAACTCGGCGGTGCCGAGCACGGCGGCCTGGGTCCGGGTCCAATTCTGGAACGGCTTGCTGGTGAAGTACGAGGTGGGCAGGATCAGCCGCCGGTCGTCCCAGATCTGGACCACCACGTAGCTGAGGGTCAGCTCCTCGATCCGGCCCCACTCGCCCTCGACGACCACCACGTCGTCGAGGCGCACCGCGTCGCTGAAGGCCAGCTGCAGCCCGGCGAAGACGTTGCCGAGCAGGCTCTGCGCGGCCAGGGCGGCCACCACGCCGGCCACACCGGCGCTGGTCAGCACGCCGGCGCCGATACCCCGGACGCTGGGGAAGGTCATCAGCATCACGCCGACGGTGAGCACCACGATCACCGCGATGGTGAGCCGGCGCAGCATCACCACCTGGGTACGCACCCGGCGGGCGTGCCGGTTGTCCGGCACGTCGATGCGGAACCGGGCCAGCGCGACGTCCTCGGTGACCACCAGCAGCGCGGCCACCAGCCAGGCGGTGCTCGCGATCACGCAGAGCACCAGCAGGTGCAGCACCACCTGCCGCCACTGGTCGCCGACCGCGTAGCCGGTGCTGAACCGGATGCCGAACTGGACGGCCAGGACGGCGGTGGCGACCTTCAGCGGCCGGTGCGCGTGGTCGGCCAACTCCCCCATCAGCAGCGAGTTCCGACCGAGCCGGCGGACCAGCCGATGGGTCACCTCGACCGCCAGAAGGGCGATCGCCGCCGCGGCGAGCGCGGCGACGACCGTCCCGAGGTAGCTCTGCACTGCTTCTCTCCCTCATGGTCGAGCGGGGTGGTCAGCTGGCGAAGGCACCATGCTGCCCGCCGAACGACGAATCGACCAGGTTCACACCTTGCGGTAGCGGGACTGGAGGAAGCAGTACGCGCCGAAGGCGGCGATGCCGAGCGCGACGAGGGTGAGCAGGATGCTGCCGTAGGACTGCTCGCGCAGGGTCCGCAGGGCGGCGTCCAGGCCACGGGCCTTCTCCGGGTCGTAGTTGACCGCGGCGACGACGACCAGGATGCCGGCGATGGCGTACGCGACGCCCTTGGCGATGTAACCGGACATGCCGAGGCGACGGGCCAGCTTCCGGGTGCGGGGGTCCATCTCGCCGGTCTTCAGGTGCTTCTCGAAACGCTTGATCGCGCCGTAGACGACCAGGCCGACGCCGATCCCGGCGAGCACCAGCCCGGCCAGGCCGACCAGCCAGCGACCGCCGGAGGAGGTCATCAGCTGGCCGGTGAGCGCCTCCTGCTTGTCGGCGCTGTTGGAGCCGGCGTCGGAGAAGACCTTCCAGGCGGTCCAGGCGAAGTAGAGGTAGACGACGGTGCGGCCGGCGGAGGCGATCCGCTCGGCGACCCGCTCCCCGCCGCGCTCGGCGCGGTGCCCGACGGCGGCTTCGAGCCCCTGCCAGATCGCCATGGCGAGCAGGCCGACCGCGATCGCGACGACGAGGAACTTGCCCATCGGCTGGGCGGCGAGGGTGCGCAGGGCCCCGGACTGGTCTCCGTCGTCGGAGGACTGACCGAAGGCGATCTGCAACGCCAACCAGGCGAAGAGGAGGTGGACGATCCCGTAGCCGATGAAGCCGACCCGGGCGAGGGTTTCCAACCACCGGCTGTTCGCGGTGCGGGAGGCGGTGGCCTGGGCGCTGTGGGTGAGAGACATGGCGGCAGATTCACCGATCCCCATGGTCCTCAAACGTCGGGCGCCGCCGCCCGCTCCGTCGGTCGTCGGGACCGAACCCGGTCAGTTGCCCGGGTTGCGCGCCACCCGGATCGTGACGTTGCTGTCGGTGACACTGTCGACCGACACCGTGAAGCCCCCGACCTCGGTGGCCTGCTGCCCGGTGGTCAGCGTGAGCTGCTCGCCGGCGACCTCGACGGTGACCTGGTCGTCCTGGGCCCCGATCAGCTTGGCCTCGATGCCGAGGATGTTGGCGCTGGCGTCGACACCCCGGTCGAAGGTGACGGTGCAGGCGTCCAGTCCACAGTCGGTGGAGGCGTTCTCCGAGCTGCACCCGGCGAGCACGGCGACGCCCAGCACGAGGCCGGCGACCAGTCCGGCGGCGCGGCGGGCGGGGGTGAGGGCGGTGGTGGCGCGTCGGTTCGTCACGGGTGCAAGAGTACGCAACGCGATCCACCTCGACACCTGTCGATCAGGTCAGGGGCGGGCGGGAGCGGGTGGCCGGCCGCCGCGCTAGGGTGCCCGGCATGTCATTCGACGTCACGCGGGTCCGGGCCGCCTACCCGGCGCTGGCCGAGGGTCACCTGCACTTCGACGGGGCCGCCGGCACGCAGCCGGCCGCCGGGGTCGTCGAGGCGGTCACCGGGGCGATGCGCCACGCGGTGGGCAACCGCAGCGCCGCGTTCGCTCCCGGCCGCCGGTCGCTGGAGATCGTCGCGGCGGCCCGCGCGGCCGTGGCGGACCTGCTCGGCGTCGCGCCCGACGGGGTGGTGCTCGGGCCGAGCGCGACCGCCCTGACGTACACGCTGGCCCGCACGCTCGGCGACACCTGGCGGCCCGGCGACGAGGTGGTGGTGTCCCGGCTGGACCACGACGCGAACGTCCGCCCCTGGGTGCGGGCGGCCGAGCGGGCCGGGGCCACCGTGCGGTGGGCGGAGTTCGACCCGGCCACCGGGGAACTCCCCACCGGTCAGTACGCCGACCTGGTCGGCGAGCGGACCCGACTGGTCGCGGTGACCGCCGCCAGCAACGCCGTCGGCACCATGCCGGACGTCGCGGCGATCGCCCGGCTGGCGCACGCCGCCGGGGCGCTGGTCTGCGTGGACGGGGTGCACGCCGTGCCGCACGGACCGACCGACGTGCCCGCCCTCGGCGCGGACTTCTTCGTCACCAGCGCCTACAAGTGGTCCGGGCCGCACCTGGCCGCGCTGGTCGCCGACCCGGCCCGCTGGGCGGCGCTGCGTCCCGACAAGCTGCGGCCCTCGTCCGACGCGGTGCCGGACCGGTTCGAGTACGGCACGCCGAGCTTCCCTCTGCTGGCCGGCCTGACCGCCGCGGTGGAGCACCTGGCCGGGCTGGACCCGACCGGCCGGGGCGACCGGCGGGCGCGGGTCCGGGCCGGGCTGGTCGCCGCGCGGGCGCACGAGCAGGTGGTCTTCGACCGGCTCCTGGCCGGGCTGGCGGCGCTGCCCGGGGTGACCGTGCTGCCGGCCCCGGCCGGGCGCTGCCCGACCGTCTCGTTCCGGTTGGCCGGGTCGACCCCGGCGGAGACCGCGACGGCGCTCGGGGCGGCCGGGATCTGCCTCTCCCACGGCGACTACTACGCCTACGAGTACTTCCAGGCACTGGGACTGCGGGAGCACGGTGGGGCGGTCCGGGCCAGCGTCTACCACTACAACACCGTCGAGGAGGTCGACCGGTTGCTGGCCGAACTGGACCGGCTGGCCGCCGGCGGGTGGAGAATGACCGGGTGAGCTACCTCGTCGAGGACGACCCGGCCCGCCGCCGCTTCGAGATCCTGGTCGACGACGCGCTGGCCGGGTTCACCGCGTACCGGCCGCGCGGCGCGGACGTGCTGGTCTTCACGCACACCGAGGTCGACCAGGAGTTCCGGGGCCGGGGCGTCGGCGAGGCACTGATCCGGGGCACGCTGGACGAGGTACGCCGACGCGGCGCCCGGGTGGTCCCCCGCTGCCCGTTCATGGCCGCCTTCATCGACCGTCATTCCGAGTACGCCGACCTCGTCACCGCTACGGAGGAGCAGTGACCGACCGGTAGGGTCGTCCGCGTGGATTCCGGAGACATCGCCGCCCGGCTCGGGTTACCCGTCGAGGACGTCGACCGCGTGCACCGGCTCGCCGGCGACCGGCCGTCGGCACCGCTGCCGGCCCGGGCCGACGCGCCCGCGATCCTCGACCGGCTCGCGGTGCGGCCGGACGACGCCGCCGAGATCATGGCGGGCTGGCCCGACCCCGGCTCGCCGCTGTGGACCCCGGAGCTGCGCTGGCTGCTCGACCGCTCGACCGCCCTGGTCCGCGCCGACCTCGGGGGCCACGGCTGGCTGTCGCCCGGTCCGGAGCTGCCGCGCGAACGGGGCCCCGCCTGGCGGCATCTCTACGTGTACGCGTACCTGGCCCTGGTCGACGTCGTCACGGGATACCACCGCGACCACGGCGTCCCCGACACCGTGTCCTGGACGACCCTCGCGGACCTGGGCCGCAACCTCGCGATCGACCGGCGGATGCGTCGTGAGGGCTGGCCGGTCATGCAGAGCTGGCTGACGCTGCACGCGCGCGGCGGCATCTACGAGCTGGGCCGGTTGCAGCACCAGCGCGGCGAGGACGCCGTCGCCCTGCACATCCCCGAGTCGGGGCCGCTGACCCCGGAGGCGGTCACGGCGTCGCTCGACGAGGCCCGCGCGTTCTTCCCACGCCACTTCCCCGACGAGCGGTACACGACGTTCTCCTGCGGCTCCTGGCTGCTCGATCCGCAGCTGCGGGAGTACCTGCCCGAGGACTCCAACATCGTCCGGTTCCAGCGGCGGTTCGAGTTGGAGCCATACGAGAAGCAGGAGGGGCTGGACGCCGACGTCGAGGCGCGGCGGTTCGTGTTCCGCACCCTGACCACCCCGCTCGACCAGCTGCCGCGCCGCACCGTGCTCCAGCGCGCGATCGTCGACCACCTGACGGCCGGTCGCCACTGGCACTGGCGCCGAGGTCGCCTCCCGATGTAGTCACACCCCCGGTTCCGCGGTCAGACCGCGCCGGTGAGGATCTCGGCGGCGGCCCGCGCCCCGGCCATGCTCGCGCCGTGGGTCGCCACGTGCACCCGTCCGGTGACCAGCACGGGCAGGCCCAGTTCGACGACCACCGCGTCCGGGCGGGCGGCCAACGCGTGCTCCACCGCCGTCCGCATCCATCCGTGCCGGTGCAGGTCCCGGACGACCAGCACGAGAGGCCGGTCCGGCGGGCCGGCGGTCGGGGCGGCGGGGACGTCCGCCTCGGCGTACCGGACGGTGGTGGTGCCGGGAAGCAGCTCGGCCAGGGGCGCGCCGATCCCCCACGGGGTCTCCGCGCCGATGGCGATGTTGCGGGGCGGCGCGAACTCCACCACGTGTGCCGGGGTGGTCAGCGGTGCCAGCGCCCCACCGTCGCCGGTGGTCACCCGCACCGCCCGGCGCGCGGCGGCCAGCCCGACGCCGTCCGGTCCGGCCGTCCGGGAACGGTCGGCACGGGCGGTGGTGGTCCAGGCGGCGAGCTGGCCGACCCGCTTGGCCGCCTCGGCGAGCCGTTCCTCGGGAAGCTCCCCGTCGACGACGGCGGCCACGATGCCGTCGCGCAGCCGGCGGGCGGTCTCCTCGTCGGCGTGCTCGCCGCCGATGCAGATCGCGTCCGCCCCGGCGGCGAGGGCCCGGACCGCCGCGCCGGTGAAGCCGTACGTGTCGGCGACCGCGCGCATCTCGATCGCGTCGGTCACCACGACACCGTGGAAGCCCAGTTCGTCGCGGAGCAGGTCGGTCAGGACGCGCCGGCTCAGGGTGGCCGGCAGGACCGGGTCGAGGGCCGGCACGAGCAGGTGCCCGGTCATGACGGCCTGGACCCCGGCGGCGATCGCGGCCCGGAACGGCACCAGCTCGCCGGCGTCGAGGCGCACCCGGTCGGCGGTGATCCGGGGCAGGTCGTGGTGCGAGTCGACCCGGGTGTCGCCGTGCCCCGGGAAGTGCTTGGCGCAGGCGGCGACCCCGCCGGCCTGGAGGCCGCGCACCCAGGCCGCGGTGTGCCGGGCCACCAGCGCGGGGTCCGCGCCGAACGCGCGCACGCCGATCACCGGGTTGTCCGGGTTGGAGTTGACGTCGGCGTCCGGGGCGTAGTTCAGGGTGACGCCGGCGGCGGCCAGTTCCAGGCCGAGGTCCCGGGCCACCGCCTCGGTGAGCGCCGGATCGTCGACCGCGCCGAGGGCGAGGTTGCCCGGACGGGAACTGCCCGGCCCGGACTCGATCCGGGTCACGTCGCCGCCCTCCTCGTCGATGGCGACGATCACGTCCGGCCGTTCCGCCCGCAGCGCGGCGGTGAGCGCGGCGACCTGGGCCGGGTCGACGACGTTGCGGGCGAACAGGACCACCGCGCCGAGCCCCTCGCCGAGCCACCGACAGATCCACGGGGGCGGGGTGGTGCCGACGAAGCCGGGTTGCAGGACGGCAGCGGCCAGGCTCGCCAGGTTCCCCATCGGTGCGCTCATGCGGTCCCCGTACCCCCTCGGTGTCCCGGCGGCGGTCTCCCCCGCCGCCTGCGGTGTCTGCCATGGTCACACCGGCCCGACTAATAGTCAATAAACCTTTCTATTACTGAGAGTGGCGGATCGGTCGACCCGTGCCGTGGCACCGACGTGCGCGGTCGTGCAAGAGTGCGGGGGTGCACTCCTCGCTGATCACCGCCGCCGACGAGGTCGACTGGTACGACATCCCCGGGGTCCGCCTGCTCGGGCTGGTCGTCGGCGGCCTGCTCCTGATCGCCGCGATCCGGGCCATGTTCCGCTGACCCGACCGCGCCGGATCCACCCCCGTCCCCGGCGGACGCGACCGGCGACGACGCCGGCCGGCCCGGCCGGCGCGGTGTGACACGCCGCCCCCGGGGTACCGCGCAGGTGGTCCGGCCGGAGGGTCCGGCGCCCCGGACGCGGCGAGGGGGAAAGATGAAGATCGGTTACTTCCTGTCCAGTGAGGAGTTCACCCCGGCCGAGCTCGTGGCGCAGGCGCGCGGCGCCGAGCGGGCCGGCTTCGCGGCACTGTGGATCTCCGACCACTACCACCCCTGGGTGGACGCGCAGGGGCAGAGCCCGTTCGTCTGGTCGGTGATCGGCGCGCTCAGCCAGGTCTGCCGGCTCCCGGTGACCACCGCGGTGACCTGTCCGACCGTCCGGATCCACCCGGCGGTGCTGGCCCAGGCCGCGGCGACCAGCGCGGTGCTGCACTCCGGGCGGTTCGTGCTCGGCGTCGGCTCCGGCGAGGCCCTCAACGAGCACATCCTCGGCGACCCGTGGCCGGGCGCGGGCGTCCGGCTGGAGATGCTGGAGGAGGCGGTCGGGGTGATGCGCGAGCTCTGGGCCGGCGGCTTCGTCGACCACCGGGGCCGGCACTACACCGTGGAGCACGCCCGGATCTACACGCTGCCGGAGGAGCCGCCGAAGGTCTACGTCTCCGGCTTCGGCCCGAAGGCGGTCGACCTGGCCGCCCGGATCGGCGACGGCTACGTCAACACCTCCCCCGACGCCGACCTGGTCCGGCGGTTCCGCGAGGGCGGGGGCGGCGACAAGCCGTGCCAGGCCGGATTCAAGGCCGCGTACGCCGACAGCGTCGACGAGGGGGCGCGGATCGCGTACGAGCGCTGGCCGAACGCCGGTGTGCCGGGCGAACTGTCCCAGGTGCTCCCCTCGCCACGCCACTTCGAGCAGGCCTCGCAGATGGTGGGCCCGGACACGGTGCGGGAGGCGTTCGTCTGCGGCCGGGACGCCGACGCGCACCTGGCGAAGATCGACCAGTACGCCAAGGCCGGCTTCGACGAGGTGTACGTGGCCAACACCGGCCCGCACTGGCAGGGCCTGTTCGACCTGTACCAGCACGAGGTCCTGCCCCGGCTCCGGTGAGCCCGCCGGTCCGGGCAACCCCGCCGCCACCGGCGGAAACACCCACGTCGCCGGCCGGGGAGGAACGGTTTCGCCCTCGGCCGGTCCGGGTACCACCGGCCACCGATGAGACGATCCCGCGACACCACCGCCCTGCACCGCGCCGCCCGGGACCTGTTCGGCTGGGACGAGCTGCGACCCAACCAGCTCGCCGCCATGCGGGCGGTGATGCAGCGACGCGACGCGCTGGTGGTCCTGCCCACCGGCGCCGGCAAGTCCGCCGTCTACCAGATCCCCGCGAGCCTCATCCCGGGTTGCACCGTGGTGATCAGCCCGCTGCTCGCCCTCCAGCAGGACCAGATCGCCTCCCTGCACGAGCGGCGTCGGCCGGAGCTGCGGGCGGTGCGGGTCAGCTCGGCCGAGACCCCGGCCCAGCAGGCCGAGGCGCTGGCCGCGATCCGAGCCGGGGAGGCGGAGTTCCTGTTCATCACCCCCGAGCAGCTCAGCGACCCGACCCGGATGGCCGAGGTCCGCGCGCTGGAACCGGCGCTGGTGGCGATCGACGAGGCGCACTGCATCTCCGCCTGGGGTCACGACTTCCGCCCCGACTACCTGGCGCTGGGGCACCTGATCGAGGGCATCGGCCGGCCGCCGGTGGTGGCGCTGACCGCGACCGCGTCGCCGCCGGTCCGCGACGACATCGTCGCCCGGCTGCGCCTGCGCGACCCGGAGCTGGTGCTCTCCGGGCTGGACCGGCCGAACCTCTTCCTGGAGGTCGCGCACTGTCCCACCGAGGACTACCGCTGGCGACGACTTGTCGCGTTGCTGCGCGAGGACGAGCGGCCGGGCATCATCTACACCCCGACCCGACGGTCCGCGGAGGACCTGGCCGGACGGCTCACCGACGCCGGTTTCCCGGCGCAGTACTACCACGGCGGCATGCCGGCCGGGGCCCGCGACGAGCTGCACCGGGCCTTCCTCGCCGACCAGGTGCCGATCATGGTGGCGACCTCGGCGTTCGGCATGGGCATCGACAAGCCGAACATCGCCTGGGTGGTGCACATGGCGCTGCCGGACTCGCCGGACAGCTACTTCCAGGAGATCGGCCGGGCCGGGCGGGACGGCCAGCCGGCCCGCGTGCTGCTGCTCTGGCAGGCCGAGGACGTCGGCCTGCAACGCTACTTCACCGGCGGCCTGCCGGACGAACGGCAGCTGCACGAGTTGGCCGCGCTGCTGCGCGCCAAGCCGGTCAACCGGAAGCAGTTGCGGGAGCTGACCGGCCTCGGGCCCCGCAAGCTCGGCCAGTACCTCTCCCTGCTGGAGCAGGTCGGCGCCGTCGCTCCCCGGGGCCGGCAGCGCATCGGCGCCCCCCGCTACGCCCCGGCGCCGGTGGACGCCGCGCGCGCGGCACTGGCCGAGGCGGAACGCCAGCAGACCGTGACCCGGTCCCGCACCGACATGATGCGGGCCTTCGCCGAGACCACCGGCTGCCGGGGGCAGGCGCTGCTGGCGTACTTCGGGGAACAGATGACCGAGGTCTGCGGGCACTGCGACAACTGCGCCGCCGGCACCAGCGTCGCCGCCGTCGAGGAGACCGGGGATCCGCTCTTCCCGGTGCACAGCCAGGTCCGCCACCCCGAGTGGGGATCCGGCATGGTGCTCGGCTACGAGGAGGACCGGATGACGGTTCTCTTCGACGACGTCGGGTACAAGACGCTGTCCGTGCCCGTGGTGAGTGGGCAGGCGTTGCTGAGCCTGGTTTAGCCTGTTTCCGCCCCGCCGCCTCCGGCGCGGGGTCGTCGAGGTGAGTGCACAGCGAGAGGGGCGTTGCCGTGATCGAACAGCCGGCGTACACCGGGTTCGGGTTCTCCGACGAGGAGTGGGGGTTGTTGGTCGGCCTGCCCCAGTCGGTCCTGACCGCGGCGAGCGCGGCGGAGTCCGACGGCACCCGGCGCACCCGGGCGGAGAGCGCCGCCGGGCTGGAGACCATCGCGTCCGGCCGGGAGTCGGCGAGTCCGCTGGTCGCCGCCGTGGCCGGGGAGATCGTCTCCCGGGTGGGCGACCCGGAGGCCGGTGAGGAACTGCCGGTGCTCGCGCCGTCCGACCCGCAGGCCATGATCGACGATGTGCTCGCCCGCGCCGGGCAGGCCGCCGCGCTGCTCGCGGCCCGGGTGGACGAGGGGCAGGCCGGAGCGTACCGGCACTGGCTGGTGGAGATCGCCGACCATGTGGTGACGGCGGCCTCGACGGGCGGGATCCTCGGCCTCGGCGGGGACGTGGTCAGCGACTCCGAGCGCCGCTTCCGGGACCGGCTGGCGCAGGTGCTCAACGACTGACGCGTCGGGCGTGGCCGTCCCGCCCGCCGGGACGGCCACCCGCGCCCGCCGACGCACCACCCACCGTCACCGTCGCGGGCCACCGGGGCACCGTCCCCGGGGCACCCTCGCGGACCCTCGGGGACACCGACGACCCCACCTCTCCGCCACCGTCCGGTGCCCCTGGGCACACCGCGCGTCCCGAGTGTCGGTCCCCTCGTCGAGAATGGAGGACGCCGGCGCTCGAAAGGGGGACGATGCTGCCGACGGAGACTGTGGACACCGCGCGGCTGCCGCCCGCCGACCGGTGGCCGTGCTGGTTGGAACTGACCGGCCGGGCCGCCGCGCCGATCGCCATGAGCAGCGAGCACGCCGCCGACTTCCGGGGCAGCGCCCGTCTGGTGGACCTCGGCGGCGTCTCGCTGACCCGCTTCCGGTACCAGTCCCTCGCCGGGCGGCGCACCCCGAAGCTCATCCGGCAGGGCGATCCCGGCATCTACCAGCTCGCCCTGACCGTCGCCGGATCCAGCGGGATCAGTGCCCGCCGCCGGCACACCGAGATGCGACAGGGCGCGTTCACCCTCATCGACTACGGCCGGCCGTACGAGCTCGTCCACCTGGCGGACGGAGTCCGCCAGGAGGCGGGCGCGCTGACCGTGGTGATCCCCAAGGCGATGCTGCCGATTCCGGCGGCCAAGCTGGACCGGCTCACCGCCAGCCGGCTCAGCGGATCGGAGGGGATGGGGGCGCTCGTCGCCCAGCACCTCGACCGGCTCGTCCGGCACCCGGAACAGTTCAGCCCCGCCGAGGCCCCCCGGCTGGCCGGCATCACCGTCGACCTGGTCGCGGCGATGCTGGCCGGGCAGATCGACGCCGAGGAGACGCTACCGGTCGACGTACGGCAGCAGGCGATGCTGACCCGGGTGCTCGCCTTCATCGACCGCCACCTCGGCGACGCCACGCTCACCCCGCAGACCGTCGCCGACGCCCACCACATCTCCGTCCGGACCCTGCACCGGCTCTTCGCCGCCGAGCGGGAGACCGTCGCCCAGGTGATCCGTCGCCGCCGGTTGGAACGCTGCCGGCAGGACCTGGCCGACCCGCGCCTGCGCGGCCGGGCCGTGCAGGCGATCGGGTGGCGGTGGGGCTTCACCGACAAGGCGCACTTCAGCCGGGCGTTCCGGGCGGCCTACGGGATGAGCCCCCAGTCCTACCGGGAGGCCCAGGCGTTGGCACGGACGGTCAACCCGGTGGCACCCCGGGTCAACGACCCACCGGCATACTGGCCACTGACCGGCTGAGGCGCCGGTACGGTGACCGGCTGCGAGGAGAGAGCACCACGCGGGCAACGGGGGTTGCGGCAGCGTCGTGCCGGCCACTCGACAGTGCGCGACGTGGCTCGAACCGCGGCGGCCCTCTCCGGCATCCGGTCCCCCGTCAATCCGGCTACCGACGCCGGGCCGACCTCCGGCCCCGCCGCCGCTCCCGGGCGGGGGTGGGGCCGGTCAGGCCTCCTCCAGCAGGGCCAGCACCGCCCGCTCGGCCTCCGGTCGGGACGTGTCCGGGCCCACCGGGGCGACCACACCGTCGTGGTAGAGATCCACCACGCGCGGGTCCACGTAGGAGGCCCGCGCCACCGTGGGGGTGTTGCCGAGCAGCTCGGCGACGTCCCGCATCACCGCGACGACAGTCCGCCGCCGGGCCGTGACCGAGCGCTGGACGCCCGTCGTGGCCAGGTCGACCGCGGCCAGCACGGTGGCGTGCCAGGTCCGGAAGTCCTTGGCGGTCATCTCCCCGCCACTGGCCTCGCGCAGGTAGTCGTTGACCTCGTCGCTGCGCACGTCCCGCCAGGTGGCGCCGTCCCAGTAGCCGAAGAGGCGGTCGGCCGCGCGCCGACGCCGACGCAGGTTGCGCAGCACCTGGCACAGTTCCGGGTCGTCGATCCGGCGCACCTGGTCGACGCCGCCCTTGGCCGGGAAGGAGAGGACCACGCAGCCGCCCCGGGACCGGGTGTGCTCGGGGCGCAGGGTGGCCACGCCGAAGGTCGGGTCGTCGCCGGCCGCGTACTGGTCGCTGCCCACCCGGAACATGCCCATGTCCAGCAACCGGGTCACCGTCGCCAGGACCCGGTCGCGACGCAGCCCCCGGCCGGTCAGGTCCCGCTCGACCCGCTCCCGCAGCACCGGCAACCGGTGGGCCACCTCCAGCACGTGGTCGAACTTCGCCTCGTCGCGTCGCTGTCGCCACTGCGGGTGGTAGAGGTACTGCTTGCGGCCGGCGGCGTCGATCCCGGTGGCCTGGATGTGCCCGTTCGGGTACGGAGAGATCCACACGTCCCGCCAGGCCGGAGGGATGACCAGTTCCCGCAGCCGGGTCAGCTGGTCGGGGTCCCGCACGGTGACGCCGGCCGGGTCGACGAAGCGCCAACCCCGGCCCGCCCGTCGGCGTCCGTACCCCGGCCGGCCCGGATCACTGCGCCGCAACCGCACCGTCGTCCCGCACCGCTCGTTCCGCCTCGTCCACCTCGGCCAGTACCTGGTCGACGGGGAGCGCCGCCATCGTCGGGTGGACACCCACCCCGTTCCACCCCGGGCACTCCTCCACCCCCGCCCAAAGCGCCCGGTGCCGGGGCCGGTCCGGGGGCGGCCCCCAGCGGGAGGGCGGGACCGGGCCGAACAGCACCACCGAGGGGATGCCGTAGGCGGTGGCCAGGTGGGCGACGCCGGTGTCACCGCTGACCACCAGCCGGGCGTGGGCGACCAGGGCGGCCAGGTCGGCCAGGCCGGTCCGGCCGGCCAGCACCGCCGTGGACGGCAGCCCGGACCGGCGCGTCACCTGCTCGGCGACGCCGAGTTCGGTGGCCGAGCCGGTCACCACCACCCGGTGCCCGTGCCGTGTCAGGTGCCGGGCGAGAGCGGCGAACCGCGCGGGCGACCAGCGTTTCGCCGGAACCTTCGTGCCCGGATGCAGCACGGTCACGCCGACCGGCACCCGGTCCGGCGCGGGTCGGGCCAGGGCCAGGTCGTCCGGATCGGCCGGCAGGCCGTACCAGTCGAGCAGCCGGCACCAGCGGCGTACCTCGTGCTCGGCGTCGTCCCACGGCGGGCCGTCCGGGTGACCGGCCGGCGGGCAGCGGAACGCGAGCAGCCGACCATGACCGGTGGTACGCAGCAGCTCGTGCGACCGTGGCCCACGCCCGTGCAGGTTGACCGCGATCTCGGGGGGCGGTCCCGACCACTCCACCGGGTCCAGCCCGGTCACCGGCAGCACCCGGTCGACGCCGCCGACCAGCTCGACCAGGGGGGTCAGCCAGGACGGGGCGGCCAGCACCAGTTCCCGGTCCGGGTGCCCGGCGCGCAGGGCACGCAGCGCGGGCACGGCGGTGGCGAGGTCGCCGACGCCGAGCGCGCGCAGCACCAGGATCACGGGTACGAGGACTCCTCCTGGGCGCAGACGACCAGCTCCCGCACCGCGCAGCCAGCCGGCTGGGAGAGCGCGAACAGCACGGCGGCGGCGGTGTCGGCGGGCTCGTTGAGCGCCGCGTCCGGCCCCGGCCGGTACTGGTCGTCCCGGTCGTCGAAGAACGGGGTGCGCATGCCACCGGGGATCAGCAGGGTGACGCCGACCTTCCCGGCGAGTTCTGCGGCGAGGGCACGGGTGAAGCCGACCACGCCGAACTTCGCCGCGCAGTACGCGGTGGCGTCGCTGACCGCCTTGACGCCGAGGGTCGAGGCGACGGTGACCACGGTGCCCCGCGAGGCGAGCAGGTAGGGCAGGGCGGCGCGGACCACCGCGGCGGTGGCGAGCAGGTCGACGGTGACGATCCGGTCCCAGGTCTCCCCGGGCACGTCGGCCAGCTTGCCGGGTACGTCGATCCCGGCGGCGGTGACCACCGCGTCCAGGCCGCCGGAGCGTTCGGCGAGTTCCCGGGTGGCGGCCTCGGCGGCCCGGGTGTCGGCCAGGTCGCACTCGATCCAGGGCACGCCGTCGCCGGGCGGCTTCCGGTCCAGCACCACCGGTCGGGCGCCGGCACGGGCCACGGCGGTGACGACGGCGGCGCCGAGGCCGCTCGCCCCGCCGGTGATCAGGACGGTCGACCCGTCGGCGAGGAAACCGGTGCTCATCGCGCTCCTTCCGTGGGCTGACGCTCGACGACGCCGGGGCGCCGCGGCGGCTCCGTCCGGTCACGCCGGCTGCTGTCGGCGGGGCCACCGGGCGCGGCGGGCCGGAGCCGGTCGATGCCGGCCGTGCGGGCCGCGGCGATCAGGTCGGTGGTCGACCGGCCCGGCAGGTACGGCACGACCACCGTGTGCCCGCCCCAGCGGCGCAGCAGCTCCGCCTCGGGCAGCACCGGTTCGTCCCCGACGCCGGTGGCGTAGTCGCCGCCCTTGACCCACACGTCGGGACGGAGCCAGGACAGCACCGCGTGCGGCGTCGCCTCGTCGAAGACCAGCACCGCGTCGACACAGTTCAACGCGGCCAGCAGCCGGCCGCGGTCGCCCTGCGGCACCACCGGTCGGTCCGGTCCCTTCAGGTCGGTGACGCTGGTGTCGGAGTTGAGGCAGACCACCAGGCAGTCGCCGAGCCGACGGGCGGCCTGGAGGGTGGCGACGTGCCCGGCGTGCAGCAGGTCGAAGCAGCCGCCGGTGGCGACCACCGTGCCGCCGGCCGCCCGGGTCGCGGCGACCACCGCGCCGGCCGCCGCCACGCCGATCCGTTCGCCGGTGCCCGACGACGTCGGGACGGGGTCGCCGGCCGGGACGGGCAGCCCGGCCACTCCCCCGGCGGCGACGTACGCCGACGCCTCGGCGACCGCCAACTGCACCGCCTCGGAGACCAGCGCGCCCCGGGCGAGGGCGACGCTGGCGGTCGCCGCGAACCGGTCCCCCGCCCCGCAGGTGTCCCCCTCGGCGCTGCCCGGGGCGGGCACCACCAGCGGGGTCGCGTCGGCGTGGCAGAGCAGCGCGCCGTCCGCGCCGAGGGTCACCGCGACCGCCCCGGCCCGCCACCGCTGGCGCAACCCCTGCGCGCCCCGGGCGGCGGTGGCCAGACGGGACGGTCCCGGCGGGCACTCGGCCAACTCGCGGACCTCCGCCTCGTTCGGCGTGGCCAGGTGCACCCCGGGCACGGCCGCCGGGCCGCGCGGGTGCGGGTCCCAGACCACCGGCGCGGCGGTGGCGGCCAGCGCGGCGCGCAGCGCCGGTTGCCGGGCCACGCCCCGACCGTAGTCGCTGACCAGCACGGCGGACGCGTCGGCGATCAGGCGCAGCACCGCCTCACCGGGCTCCCCCGGGGTGCCCGACGCGCCACCCCGGTCGTGCCGCAGCAGCACCCGTCCCCGCGCCCGCAGCCGGATCTTCTCCGGGGTCGCACCGGCCAGCGGCAGCGCGTACACCTGCACCCCGGCGGCGGTCAGCAGACCGCTGAGCCGGGCCCCGGCGGCGTCGTCGGCCAGTGCCGTGACGAGGGCGACCTCCGCGGTCTGCGCGGCGGCGAAGAGCGCCGCGAGCCCCGCCCCGCCGGGCCGTTCGACGTGCGCGGTCTCGTCCAGCACCGGCCCCGGGGAGTCCGGGCAGAGCCGGTTCACCACCCCCTCCACGTCCCGGTCGAGCAGGACGTCACCGAGCACCACCAGCGGTCCCGTCACGCCGTCCCCCCTCGCGATCCGACGCCCGGTCCGGCGCCGTCGTCGAGCACGACCTCCACCCCGGTACGCGGCGCGGCGCGGGTGGCCGCGACCGGTTGCGGCTGCCCGCCGGTGACCGCCCCCAGCGGCAGCGGCAGCGCCCGGTCGACGTGCTCGCAGAGCACGTGCACCGAGACCAGGTGCAGTTCCTGCACGATCTGGCTGTCCGGGGCGGCGACGGCCAGCGCGTCGTGGCACGCGTCGGCGAGGGGGTTGGGCGCCGGTCCGGTCATCGCCCAGCACCGCAGCCCGGCCTCCCGCCCGGCCCGGGCGGCGGA
Organism: Micromonospora sp. NBRC 101691; assembly: GCF_030269285.1. Lineage (NCBI taxonomy): Bacteria > Bacillati > Actinomycetota > Actinomycetes > Micromonosporales > Micromonosporaceae > Micromonospora > Micromonospora sp. NBRC 101691. The sequence goes on along the minus strand of NZ_BSTB01000011.1, from coordinate 192,117 downwards.
GAGCAGGTTGCCGCTGCTGCCGCTGGTGGAGAGCAACAGGAGGATGTCGTCGGGGCGACCGTGGGCGCGGACCTGGCGGGCGAAGACCTCGTCGAAGCCGTAGTCGTTGCCGATCGCGGTGAGCGCGCTGGTCTCGGCGTGCAGCGCGATGGCGGAGAGCGGCTGCCGGTCGTGGCGCAACTTGCCGACGAGTTCGGCGGTGAGGTGCTGGGCCTCGGCCGCGCTGCCCCCGTTGCCGGCCACCAGCAGCCGTCCACCGGAGATCAGCGTCGCCGCCAGCGCGTCCCCCCAGGCGGCGAGCCGGTCCGCCGCGCGGCGGTACTCCCGCAGCGCCACGGCGAGGTCGGCCAGGTGCGCCTCCAGCACCGTGGGGGCGGGCATCAGGCGACCACCCCGGTCGGCCGGCGCGCCGCCGTCACCGCCGCGTAGACCTCGGCGAGGTGCGCGGCGGTACGGGACCAGGAGTACCGGTGCCGGGCCCGGTCCAGGGCGGCGGTGGCGTACGCGAAGCGCCGCTCCCGGTCGGCCAGGAGCCGGCGGACCGCCGTGCCGAGCGCGTCCGGGTCCCGGGGCGGCACCAGATCGCCGGTGACCCCGTCGACCACGGTGTCGACGATCCCGCCGACCGCGGTGCCGACCACCGGCACCCCGCACGCCATGCCCTCCAGGGGCGTCAGGCCGAACGGCTCGTACCAGGGGGCGGCGACGAGGACGTCGGCGGAGCGGTACCAGTGGCTCATCTCCTCGCGGGGAACCGCGCCGACGAGACGGACCCGGTCGCCGAGCCCGTACGCCGCGGCGAGCGCCCGCAGGCGGCGGGCGTGCGGATCGTCGTCGATCGCCCCGGCCGGCGGGCCGCCCACCACCACGCACTCGGCGTCCGGCACGACCCGCATCGCCCGGATCACCTCGCCGAAGCCCTTCCGCTCGACCAGCCGGCCCACGGTCAGCACCCGGGCCAGACCGTCGACCCGCTCGGCGACCGGCCCGACCGGGCTGAAGGCGCGCAGGTTGACCCCGGAGGGGACGACCGTCATCCGGGACCGGGGCACCCCCATCGCGACCAGCTCGCGGACCTCGTCGCGGCTCTGCGCGACGACCCGGTCCACGGCGACGCCCAGGACCCGCTCGTAGTCCTCCCGCCCGGCCGGGCTGGTGTCCTGCGCCCCCTGGTGGCGTCGCTTCACCGTGCCGAGCGCGTGGTAGGTCTGCACCACCGGTACCCCGGTCCGCCGGCCGGCGCTCAGCGCGGCCAGGCCGCTCATCCAGAAGTGCGCGTGCGCCACCTCGGGCGTCCACTCCCCGGAGCTCCACCGCTGCGCCAGCCAGTCGGCGAACGGCTCCATGTAGGGCAGCAGGGTGTCCTTGCCGACCGGCTCCGGGGGCCCGGCGGGAACGTGCACCACGTCGTAGCCGTCCTCGGTCCGCACGGACACCGGCAGCGCGACGGAGTCCCGGCGGGTGTAGACGCGGACGTCGTGACCGGCGGCGGCGAGCGCGGCGGCCAGCTCCGCGACGTGGGTGTTCTGCCCACCGGCGTCCTCGCCGCCGAGCACGGCGAGCGGACTGGCGTGCTCCGAGATCATCGCGATGCGCATGCTTCCTCCTCCAGCAGCCGGTCCCAGTCGGCGAGGAATCGCTCCAGGCCGTACCGGGCCCCGGCCGCCGCGCGGGCCTCGGCGCCCACCCGGCGGGCGGTCGCGGGGTCGGCCACGAACCGGTGGGCGGCCTCCAGCAGGGTGTCGATCCGGGTGGAGAGCACGCCCGCGTCGGGCGGTACGGCCACCACCGCCTCGGTGGTGGCCAGGGCGACCACCGGCATGCCGATCGCCATCGCCTCGATCAGGCTCAGTCCGAGCGAGGTCCACCGGCACAGGTGCAGGTACGCCCGCCGCCGCGCCAGCTCGGCGTGCATCCGGTCCTGCGGCACGTCGTCGTGGCCGGTCACCCGGTCCGGCGGCAGTCCCAGCCGCTCGGCCAGCCCGGCCACCCCCATGCCGAAGACGTCCAGCGGGGCGATCTCGGCGAACCGGGGCAGCAGGTCGGTGCCGGTGACCCGCCACCGCCGGACCGGCTCGTTGATCACCACGGCCAGCCGGTCCAACTCGCCGGTGTACGCCGCGCGCGGCGGCACGACGCCGTGCTCGACGACGGTGGTACGGGTGCCGCCGGTGTCCCAGAACAGCTCGTTGAACCCGGTGACGTGGGCGATCAGCAGGTCGTCGCGGTCGGCCATCGGGTGGCGGGTGTGCGGCACGTCGCCCTTGGGGGTGTTGTGCTCGACGTAGACGGCGGGGACGTCCCGGCCGACCCGACGCCCCAGCCAGTCGCAGGCCAGGTCGTACTCCTCGGGTCGCTGGAGCACGACCACGTCCACCTCGGCCCGACGAAGCGCGGCCGGCTCCACCTCGACGGCGCTGTCCGGCCAGGGGTAGGTCCGGGCCCGGCCCAACCCGTACGGGCCCCGGTCCGGGGTGACCGGCACCAGGTAGCGGTGCTTGCCGTGGACGAAGGAGGTGGTCCAGGAGCCGTGCACGTGCCAGAGCAGGACGTTCACCGGCCACCTCCTCCGCAGCCGGCCCCGACGCCGGGGCCGAGACCTCCGTCGGCACGGTCGCCGGTCCCACCGTCGGCACGGTCGCCTGCGGTGACGCCGGGACGGTCGCCGGGCCCGCCGTCGAGCCGGTCGCCGGCCGTGACGCCGAGCAGGCGTACCGCGTCGACCACCTCGGCCGGGTCGACCCCGGACAGGCAGGGGTGGCCGGGGAGCGGGCACTGCGCGGCGCGGCTGTCCCGGCAGGGGGCGGCGGCGTCCCCGAGCCGGACGGTGGGCACCCGGTAGGGCCCCCACTGCCCGAACGGCACGGTCGGCGCGAAGAGGCTCACCACCGGTACGCCGAGCGCGGCGGCGAGGTGCGCGGGGCCGGTGTTGCCGACCACCACCGCACCGGCGGCGGCGATGACGGCGGCGAGGTCGGCCAGGCTGGTCCGGCCACCGAGGTCCACCCCACCGGCACCGGCCACCCGGGCGGTCAGCCCGGTCTGGTCCGGGCCGCCGGTGACCACCACGCGGTGGCCGGCGGCGGTCAGCGCGGCGACCACCTCGACGTGCACCGCGGGCGGGCAGGCCCGGGCCGGCACCGAGGCGCCGGGGTGCACCACCACGTAGCCGGGCGGTCCGGGCGGTGGTGGCAGCGCCTCCGGGCGCAGCCGCAGGACCGGTTCGTCCCCCGACGGCAGCGCGAAGCCGGCCGCGGCGGCCAGGGACAGGGCCCGTTCCGGTTCCGGGACCCCCGTCGGCACCCGGTGCCGGACGTCCAGCAGCGAGCCCGGGTAGTCGTCGCTGACCGCGCTGATCCGGCGCACCCCGGCCATCCGCAGCAGCAGGGCCAGCGGCAACGGCGACTGGTGGAACGAGGTGAAGACCACCGCCTCGTCCGCGCCGACACCGGCGAGCCGGGCCAGCAGCGCGTCCATCCCCGCCCGGTCGACGGGACCGGGATCCGGGTCGATCCACGGCAGCGGCCACTCGACGACGTCGTCGACGCCGGGCAGCAGGTCGGCGGCGGCCCGCCCCCGGGGCCCGCAGAGCAGCACCACCCGCCGTGCTCCCGCCGCCACCGCCCGGATCGCCGGACCGGTGACCAGCAGGTCGCCGGCCGAGTCGGGCCGGGCCACCAGCACCGTGCCGGCACGGCGGGGCGCGGCGGGCACCACGGCGGCCCGGCGGCGCAGGATCTCCGCCACGGCGGCCGGCAGGTCACGGGCCACCGCCGGTGCGGCGGCCACCTCCTCCGCCCGGGTGACCGGGGTCGGCACCAGCACCCCGGTCGCCCCGGCGGCCAGGGCGGCGGTCATGTCGCGACCGATGTCCCCCACCACCACGCACCGCCCCGGCGACGTGCCCAGCTCCCGCGCCGCCGCCCGGACCAGGCCGGGCGCGGGCTTCCGGCAGCCGCAGCCGTCGCCGTCGTCGTGCGGGCACACCTGCCAGGTGTCGAACGGACCGAGCAGTTCCGTCACCCGGGCGTGCACCCGGCGCATGTCCGCCTCGGTGAACAGGCCACGGGCCAGCCCCGACTGGTTGGTCACCACGCCCAGCCGCAGGCCGGCGGCCCGGAGCCGGTCCAGCGCGGCCCGCGCCCCCGGCACCGGGCGGACCTTGTCCGGGTCGCCGTTGTACGGCACGTCCTCGACCAGCGTGCCGTCCCGGTCGAACAGGACGGCGTCGTACAACGCCGGGGCAGGTCCGTCGAGCACCGGCCCAGGTACCGGGTGCACCCCGGTTGACCTGCGCTGATACCGCTCATGACCGCCTCGCACGGCGGGCGGGTTCCCGACCGCCGGGGGCGTAAACCTCGTCCCGGGGGCGTACGCGTCGTCGCGGCGCGGCCGTCCCGTCGTGCCGCGTCGGTGCCCCCGGCACGGCTCACGCCGCCCGGTCCCCGGTCGCCGTCCGGCCTTACCCGGCGGCGCGGAGAAGCTAACCGGCGGCGCGGAGAAGCTAACCGGCGGCGCGGGAACCCGACCGGGGCGTGACGGAGCCCGCCGGGGCGTGGCGGAGCGACCGACGACGTCGGCGAGCCGACCGGTTACGCACCCGCGGGGCGGGGTATGGGAGCGCAGTGGCGATTGTGGAGAAAGTGATCGGAGCACCCCCGCAGCAGGTCTTCGACGTGCTCGCCGACGGTTGGACGTACAGCGACTGGGTGGTCGGCACGACCCACATGCGGGACGTCGACGACCACTGGCCCACGGTCGGCAGCCGGCTGCACCACCGGGCCGGGCCGTGGCCGGTCTCCCTCACCGACACCTCCACCGTGCTCGTCTGCGAGCCGCCGCACCGGCTCGTCATCCGGGCCGGGCTCTGGCCGGCCGGCGAGGCGACGGTGGTCTTCAGTCTCGAACCGGTCGGTGCGGACGCCACCCGCGTCCGGCTCGGCGAGGACTTCACCGCCGGCCCCCTGCGCTGGATCCGCAACAAGCTCAACGACCTCGTGCTCAAGCAGCGCAACAAGGAGACGCTCAACCGGCTGGCGGACATCGCCACCCGACAGAAGGGGTGACCTGTGACCCAGACCGTGGTGATCACCGGAGCCAGTGCCGGGGTCGGGCGGGCGGTGGCCCAGCGGTACGCGGCGCGGGGCGCCCGCCTCGCGCTGCTCGCCCGGGGCGCGGCCGGTCTGGCCGCCGCCGCCGAGGACTGCCGGGACCGGGGCGCGGCGGAGGTGGTCACCCAGCAGCTCGACGTCGCCGACGCCGGGGCGGTGCAGCGGGCCGCCGACGAGGTGGCGCACCGGTGGGGCGCGCTGGACGTGTGGATCAACAACGCCATGGTGTCGGTCTTCGCCCCGGCCTGGGAGATCCCGGCGGACGAGTACCGCCGGGTCACCGAGGTCAACTACCTCGGTACGGTGCACGGCACGCTGGCCGCGTTGCGGCACATGCGCGCGTACCGCCGGGGCTCGATCGTCCAGGTCGGCTCGGCGCTGGCCTACCGGGGCATCCCGTTGCAGTCGGCGTACTGCGCCAGCAAGCACGCGGTCCAGGGCTTCAACGACTCGCTCCGGGCCGAGCTGCTGCACGACTGCCCGGGGGTGAAGCTGTCGATGGTGCAGCTCCCGGCGGTGAACACCCCGCAGTTCTCCTGGGTACGGACCCGACTGCCCCGGCACCCGCAGCCGGTCCCACCGATCTTCACGCCGGAGGTGGCCGCGCGGGCCATCGTCTGGGCCGCCGACCGCGGGCCGCGCGAGCTGAACGTGGGTGGCCCGACCTGGCGGGCCCGGTTGGGCAACACGCTCTTCCCGGGTCTGCTCGACCGCAAGCTCGCCCGGGACGGCTACGACAGCCAGCAGACCGACACCCCGGTCGACCCCGCGACGTGGCGGGACAACCTCGACCGGCCGGGGGACGCGGAGCGGGACCGGGGCGCCGAGGGGGTCTTCACCGACCGCGCGCGGGACAGGTCGGCGGCGCTCTGGGTCGGCACGCACAAGCCGGCGGTCACCGCCGCCGTGCTCGGTGCGGTCGCGCTCACCCTGGGTGGCCTGGCCCGCCGACCGCGCTGAGCTGCCCGTCGTACCGGAGCCGTCGTGCTCCGGGACGCGATGGTGAAGCGCCCAATACTCACCGGGGAGCCCTGACAGCGGGACGCGGTCGGATGGCTACCCTTTCAGGGACACTTGCCGGCAAACTGAGGATGCTCGTCATGATCGAACCCGTACAGTTACCCCTGCCGTGGCGGGACGCGCGCCTGACGGTCGTGGTGCCGACCTACAACGAGGCGGGGAACCTCCCGGCGCTGGTGGAGCGGCTTCTCGCCCTTCCGCTGCCCGGACTGCGGGTGCTCGTCGCCGACGACAACTCCCCGGACGGCACCGGCGAGGTCGCCGACAAGCTCGCCATCGAACATCCCGGCCGGATCGAGGTCGTGCACCGCGCCGGCAAGGAGGGGCTCGGCCGGGCGTACGTGGACGGCATGACCCGGGCGCTGGACGGCGGCGCCGAGTACGTCGCCCAGATGGACGCCGACCTGTCGCACCCCCCGGAGGCGCTGCCGGGCATGCTCGGCTCGCTGCTCTCCACCGGGGCCGGCGTGGTGATCGGATCCCGCTACGTCCCCGGCGGTGAGCTGGACGAGGCGTGGCCGCTCTACCGTCGCGCGCTGAGCGGGTGGGCCAACCTCTACGTGCACACCCTGCTCCGGGTCCGGATCCGCGACCTGACCGCCGGCTTCAAGATCTGGCGGGCGGACGCGCTGCGCGACATCGGCCTGGACCGGGTGCAGTCCAACGGCTACAGCTTCCAGGTCGAGATGCACTACCTGGCGACGAAGCTCGGGCACACCATCCTGGAGGTGCCGATCCGCTTCGAGGAGCGGCGGGACGGCGTGTCGAAGATGACCACCGCCACCAAGATCGAAAGCGCGCTGATGCCGTTCCGGCTGCGCAGCCGGCACCGGGACATCGGCGGCCCGGCCCCCCGGCAGGTGGAGGCGACACCGGTCGAGGTGGTGGCACCGCGTACGCCGGAACCGGACGGCGACGACCGGGAGACACCGACGGCGGTCGAGGCGACCGACACCGACGGCGAGCCGACGACCGCCCGCACGTCGGCCGGCACCGACGGCGAGCCCCAGGCGGCCCCCCGGTAGGGACTCAGCGGTACACGGCGCGGTGCGCCGCGCCGACGACCCGGGCGTAGAGACCACCGGTCACCGCCCGGTCCCGGACCAGCGCGGCCCGCGCCGCGTTCGCGCCGGGAGCGCCGTGCACACCACCACCCGGATTCGCCGACGCGCTCGCCAGGTAGAGCCGGTCGATCGGCGTGTCCGGGCGGCCCAGCCCGGGCACCGGGCGGAGGAAGAGCTGCTGGTACGCGGCGGCCGTACCGCCGCCGACCGCACCGCCGACCAGGCTCGGGTTGCGTTCCTCCAGGTCCGCCGGGCCGGCCACGTACCGTCCCCGGACCCGGGCGCGGAAACCGGGCGCGTGCCGTTCCAGCACCGCCTCCATCCGCTCCACGTGCCCGGCCACCTCCTCGGCCCGCCAGTCGCGCCGGAACGGCAGGTGGGTGTACGCCCACAGCGACTCCGTGCCGGCCGGGGAACGGCTCGGGTCGGCGGTGGTCATCTGCCCCAGCAGCAGGAACGGGTCCTCGGGGATCTCCCCGCAGGCCAACGTCGCCGCGTACCGGGTCAGGCCGTTGAGGTCGGCGGCCAGGTGCACCGTCCCGGCCCCGGCCACCTCCGGGTTGCGCCACGGGACCGGGCCGTCCAGCGCCCAGTCGACCTTGACGGTGGAGCCGTCCCACCGGAAGTGGGCCAGGTCCGTCACGAGTCGGGACGGCAGCCGGGCCGCGCCGACCAGGTCGAGGTAGAGCGCGGGCGCGGGCACGTCGGCCAGCACCGCCCGGCGGGCCCGCCAGGTCCGGCCGCCGACCGTCCGGACCCCCATCGCCCGCCCCCGGGCGACCAGCACCCGGTCCACCTGCGTGCCGTAGCTGATCCGGCCGCCCCGCGCGCGCAGCCGGGCCACCAACGCGTCGGTGATCCGCTGTGCCCCGCCGACCGGCACCGGCCAGCCGACCTCCTGCCCCAGCATCGCCAACAGCCAGCCGTAGATGCCGGAGCCGGCGTCCTCGGGCGACAGGTCGGTGTGCAGGGCGCAGCCGGCCAGCAGCACCGGGCCGCCCTCGCCGTCGAAGAGTTCCGCGCCGAGCTGGCGAACCGGCAGGACCAGTCGACGGGCCAGGCGCAGGGCGCCGGCCGTGCGCAGCCGGGCGAGCAGCTCCAGACCGTCGCGCACCGGCGGGAACGGGGTGAACAGGGCGTCCAGCAACGGTCGGGAGATCCTCCGCCAGTCCGCGTACGACTCCCGCCAGCGTTCCCCGTCGCCGGGGGCGAACGCCTCCATCGAGGTCGCGGTGCGCTCCAGATCGCGGTGGAGCACCGCCGCCCGCCCGTCGGGCAGCAGGTGCGCCAGCACGTCGGGCGCGTGCCGCCAGGCCAGGCCGTGCTCGTCGAGGCCGAGCCGGCGCAGCACCGGGGAGGCGTACCCGAGGGGGTAGAACGAGCTGTAGAGGTCACTGAGGTAGCCGGGGACGGTGACCTCGGCGGAGCGGACCGCGCCGCCGGGCACGCCGGTCGCCTCCAGCACCAGGACGTCCCAGCCGGCATCGGCGAGCAGGTTCGCGGCGACCAACCCGTTGTGGCCGGCGCCGACGACCACGGCGTCCGCGCTCTCCGTGCCGGTTCCGGACTGCGCGTGGACGGTGGGTCGCATGGGGGACATCATCCGGTTGCGCTACCCCTCGGACAACCGGCGAAACGCGTTTGTCCGGCCCGGCCCCGGGCATGCAGCGCGCCATGTGGCGGGTGGAACAACTCATCGGCGGGGTGTGGGGCGCGGGCGGCGCGGGGGGTGAGTTCGTCGTGACCGACCCGGCCGACGGCACCGACGTCAGTACCGTGCCGGTGGCCAGCGAGGACGAGGTGGCCAAGGCGGTCGGCGCGGCGCGGGGCGTGGCGGCGACGTGGGCGACGACCGACCCGGCGGAGCGGGCGGCGGCGCTGCGCCGGGCCGCCGACGCGGTCGAGGCGGTCGCCGAGGACCTGGCGCAGGCGACCACGGCGGAGATGGGCAAGCCGCTGCTCGACGCCCGGGGCGGCGTGGCGGCGGGGATCGGCACCCTGCGCCAGTACGCCGAACTGGGACCGGTCCGGGGCGGCCGGACCCTGCACGGCGGCTGGAACGCGGTGGACTTCATGGCCCCCGAACCGCGCGGCGTGGTCGCGGTGATCACCCCGTGGAACGACCCGGTGGCGGTGGCCTGCGGACTGCTCGGCGCGGCCCTGGTCACCGGCAACGTGGTGGTGTTCAAGCCGAGCGAGCGCACCCCGGCCACCGGCTGGCTGCTGGCCCGGGCGCTCGACGGCGAACTGCCGGCCGGCGTGCTGTCCCTGCTGACCGGGGACGCGCGGGTCGGCGCGGCGCTGGCCGCGCAGGAGGTCGACGTGGTGGCGCACGTGGGCTCCTCCACGGCCGGCCGGGCGATCGCCGCCACCTGCGCCCGGACCGGCGCGAAGGCGGTGCTGGAGAACGGGGGCAGCGATCCGCTGATCGTCGACGCCGGCGTCGACCCGGCCTGGGCGGCCGGGCAGGCGGCCATGGGCGCGTTCGCCAACGCCGGGCAGATCTGTGTGGCGGTGGAACGGATCTACGTCCACCGGGAGGTGGCCGGCGACTTCGTTCCGGCGCTGGTCGACCTGGCGCGGGCGATGCGGATCGGGCCGGGACAGGACGGGGAGACGGAGATCGGCCCGCTGGTGGACCGGCGGCACCGGGACCACGTGCACGGACAGGTGCTGGCGGCGGTGGCCGAGGGTGCGGTGATCCGGACCGGTGGGGCGGTGCCCGCCGGGCCGGGGGCGTTCTACCCGCCGACGGTGGTCACCGACTGCACCGACCGGATGGCGCTGGTGCGCGAGGAGACCTTCGGCCCGGTCGCGCCGGTGCTGGTGGTGGACTCGTTCACCGAGGCGCTGGGCCGGGCGGCGTGCTCGCCGTACGGGCTGGCCGCCACCGTGCTCACCGGGTCGATGGGCCACGCGCAGCGGGCATGGCGCGAACTGCCGGTCGGTACGGTCAAGGTCAACGCGGTGTTCGGCGGTGCGCCGGGCGGTGCCGCGCAACCGCGCCGGGGCAGCGGCCACGGCTTCGGGTACGGGCCGGAACTGCTCGACGAGTTCACCACCACGAAGGTGGTGCACCTGGGCGCCCCGGGTGGCGGGCACTGGTGAGCCGGGCCCGCCACCCGGGTGGGCTCAGTCCCCGCGCGCCGTGCGCGTCCGCCGGTCGTTGGCCTTCTGAATGGCGTCGACCAGCTCCGGCTTGGTCATCCGGGACCGCCCCCGGACGTCCAGCTTGCGGGCGACCTCCATCAGATGGTCCTTGGTGGCGTTGGCGTCCACCCCACCGGCGGTCGGTGCCCGCCGGGCCGGCCCGCCGCCCGCGGCCTGCCGGTCGCTGGGCCCCTTGCGGCCCTTCGGCTCCCAGTGGTCGCCGACCTTCTCGAACTCGTGCTTGAGCGCGGCGAAGGCGGTGCGGTGCGCCCGCTCCCCCTCGCCGTACGTCTCCACGGCCGAATCGTGCGTCTTCGCCCAGGTCCGTTGCGCCTTCTCAGGAGAGCGCCGGACGGTGCTGGGCAGTACCTCACGCCCTGGCATGTCGTCCTCCTCCGCGTCGGTTGCTTCCCGGGTTGACCGTTCCCCGCCCCGGCAGCGGCAAACGGCGCCTCCGGGTTTGTCGAACTTCCCGCCCGGGTACCGCCGGGTTCCGGCCCGGCGGGACCGGAGCGCGCCGACCGTGGCGCGGGCGCGACGGCGGGCCGGGGTGCGGCGGCGACGGCAGGGAGCGGTCATGGCAGCGACGACGACGGAGCCGACCGCACCGGCCGGCGGAGCGCGCGACGGGCGGGTCCCACCCGGGTTGCGGCAGTTGAGCTGGCCCACCTGGCGGGGCGTGCTGGTCCGCAGCGGGCGGAACTTCGTCAAGGACAACTGCGCGGACTGGGCGGCGGCCCTGACCTACTACGGCGTGCTCGCCCTCTTCCCCTCGATCGTGGTGGTGGTGGCCCTGGTCGGGCTGGTCTCCGAGGGCGACCGGACCGTGGACACCCTGATCGACCTGGCCCGCGACGTGGGGGCCGGGTCGGTGGTGGCCAACGAGGGCGTGGTCGGGGTGGTCGAGGGGGTGGTGGACCAGCGGGCCGGGGTGAAGGCGCTGCTCAGCTTCGGTCTGCTCGGCGCGCTCTGGTCGGCCTCGGGCTTCATCGGCGCGTTCACCCGCGCCTCCAACGCCATCTACGGCGTCGAGGAGGGCCGGCCGTTCTACCGGCTGCGTCCGTTGCAGATCGGGCTGGCCGCGCTCACCCTGGTGCTGCTGGCGGTGGTGGCGACCGGACTGATCGTCAGCGGTCCGGTGGCCGAGGCCGTCGGCAACCTGCTCAACCTGGGCGACGCGCCGCGTACCGCGTGGAGCGTGGCGAAGTGGCCGGTGCTCGCCATGGTCCTGATGGTGCTGCTCTCCCTGCTGTTCTGGATCGCCCCGAACGTGCGGCAGCCCCGGTTCCGCTGGCTCACCGTGGGTGGCGCGGTGGCCCTGCTGGCCTGGACCCTCGTCTCCTTCGGCTTCGGCCTGTACGTGGCCAACTTCGGCTCGTACGACGTCACGTACGGCAGCCTGGGCGCGGTCATCGCGTTCCTGGTGTGGCTGTACCTGTCGAACTGCGCGTTGATGTTCGGCGTGCAGATCAACGCCGAACTGCAACGCGGTCGGATGATGCAGGCCGGTGTCCCCGCGCCCGAGGAGCCGGTCCTCACCCCGAAACGTGCCGCCGAGTCGTGACCCCGGCCGGGCCGGCCGGGACGGCGCACGGTCGCCCACGGGTCGCCGCCGGTGCGGGCGGAGCGGTTTATCCCGGTCCCGCCCGGGTAGCGCAGTAAGCATGGAACGAGGCAGCAGCAAGCACGGACCCCGGCTCGACGAGCAGATGAGCCAGGAGGTCAGTGGCCTGGTGCAGGGGCCGGGTGCCGCCGGCTCACGGGTCGACGAGTTCCGCGAGCCCGAGCCGGCCGGCGAGGACCAACCGGGCGCGACCACGGCGCCGGCGGGCGAGTTGCGCACCGGCGCCCCGCAGGGGATGAGTTCCCGGGACGTGGAACAGCGCAGCCGGCTGGGCCGGTTCATCGGCCTGTCGGCGCTGCCCGGCGACCGCGAGACGCTGCTGGGCAGCGCTCGGGAGAACGAGGCGCCCGACGACGTGATCGCGGACCTGGAACGGCTTCCGGCCGGCACCCGGTACCAGACGGTCTCCGAGGTGTGGGCGGCCCTGGGCCACAAGAACGAGACACAGCGCTGGTGAAAGGTGGGTCACCCCCGACCCGTACCGACTTATGGATGAGGAGGATGCCCTGATGAGTGGCGTTATGGAGCACGTGGACGTGGACGTCCCGATCCGGACCGCGTACGACCAGTGGACCCAGTTCGAGGAGTTCCCCCAGTTCATGGAGGGCGTGCAGGAGGTCCGGCAGCTCTCCGACACGATGACCCACTGGACCGTCGAGATCGGCGGGGTGAAGCGGGAGTTCGACGCGCAGATCACCGAGCAGCTCCCGGACGAGCGGGTCGCCTGGAACTCCACCGGCGGGACGGACCACGCCGGGGTGGTCACCTTCCACCGGCTCGACGAGGGACACACCCGGGTCACCCTCCAGCTGGAGTTCGAGCCGCACGGGCTGGTCGAGAAGGCCGGCGACAAGCTCGGCGTCGTGGACCGCCGCGCCAAGGGCGACCTGGAGCGGTTCAAGTCGTTCATCGAGCGGCGCGGTCAGGAGACCGGCGCCTGGCGGGGCAAGGTCGACCGCCCGCAGCCCTGACCCGTACGCGTTCTTCCGACGGCCGCCGGACCACCCGGCGGCCGTCGCCGTGTCCGCCCTCCGGCCGGCTGGCCGGGGCGGTTTGCCGACAGGGGCCGGGGGTACGGCGAGGGCATGACCGACAACGACGGCGCCGTGTGGCGTGACGAACAGCGGCTCCCGCTCAGCGAACTGGACAAGGCGGTGGCGACCTCCCCGGTCGACGGGCAGGCCGACGACGTGACCGGCAACGACGCGGGCTACGAGTCCGCGTTCGGCCACGGGCCGATCCCGGCGGACGGGCACACCGCCGCCGAGGGCGACCACGAGCGGGAGGCGACCGACGCCCAGCGGGCGTACCGGCCCTCGCCCACGGGCCGGACCGGCCCCGACGTCTGATCCCCCGCCCCACCCCTCCACACCCCGCCCTGGGCGCGCTGAGGTGGTAGCAGGGGACCCCTGCTACCGCTTCACGAGGAGGAGGGGTCCCCTGCTACCACCTCAGGCGGGTCGACGGCGGGTGGCGGCGAGTTGCAGGGCGATCAGCGCGACGGCGAGTACGACGAGCGCCGGGCCGAGCGCCTCGACCGAGGTCCGGCCGAGCAGCACCCCGATCGCGGTGGGGCCGAGGGCACCGCCGAGCCCCGCGACGGCGATCTGCACCCCGATCGCCCGGTCGGCGTGCGCCCCGCCGACCCGGTCGGCGGTGGTCAGGGTGAGCAGCGGGAAGACCGGGGCGGCGGCGAAGCCGATCACCGCGAGACCGGCCACCGCCAGCCAGGCCGGGCCGGGAAGGGCCACCAGGACGGCGCCGCCGGCGAGGCCGACCAGGCTCCCCCAGAGCACCCGGCCGCTGCCGAACCGCTCGGCGATCACCCCCTGGACGACCCGGCCCACGAAGAGGCTCACCCAGTACCCCGAGACGCAGATGCCGGCCGCCGCCGCGCCGAGCCCCCGCCCCTCGGTCAGCAGCAGGAAGGCCCAGAGCCCGGCACCGATCTCGATGGCCGCGTAGACGCCGAAGCCGAGCGCGCCCAGCCAGACCGCCGGCAGCCGCAGGGTCTGCCGGACCGGCACGCTGGCCGGTGGGGCGGGCCGTCCGGCCACCGCGCCCCGGTCCCGCCAGGCCCGGACGGTCAGCGCGAACGCCACGGCCAGGGCGAGCTGGCCGGCGGCCACGAGACCGTACCCCCAGCGCCAGGAGAGGCCGGTGCCGATCGCCCCGGTCATGATCAGCGGACCGAGGGCCACCCCGAGGCCGAAGAAGGCGTGCAGCCAGTTCATGTGCCGGGGGCCGAACGCCCCGGCGGCGTACGCGTTGAGCCCGGAGTCGACCGCCCCGGAGCCGAGGCCGAGCACCAGCGCGCAGCACACCACCACGGCCAGGCCGGGCGCGAGGGCGTAGCCGGTGAGCGCCAGGCTGGCCAGCAGGGTGCTCGCGGCCAACAGCCGGCCGACCCCGAGCCGGGCGATGCCGAACCCGGCCAGGAGGCTGGAGGTCAGGTAACCGGCGGTGCCGGCGGTGAGCGCCACGCCGACCGCCTCGGTCGGCACCCCGAACTCCGACCGCATCGCGGGCCAGCCGACCCCGAGCAGTCCGTCCGGCAGGCCGAGGCTGACGAAGGCGAGGTAGGCGAGCAGGAGCAGCGAGGCCCGGGGGGAGGTCGGCACGACCGGCCATCCTGCCCCATCCCGTCGACGTTGGCAGTGGTAAATACCACGTCGCCCCGGGGAAGCAACGGCGACGCGGCCGGAGATCCGGACAGGTCATCCAGAATCGGCCGAACGGAGGAAGGGCAATCCGGGCATCACGCGCAAGACTGTCGGGATGCAACAGGGCCAAAGCTTCCTCAGCGATCGTCAGCGCCGCCTTGCCTGGCTCGGCTTCCTCCTCGCCGCGTTGCAGGCGCCGCTCTCCGCCTGGCTGGTCACCGACGGCTCCTGGCTGTTCAGCCTCTGTGTCGCGATGCTGGTCGCAACCGTGATCATCGCCGACGACGCCGGGCGACGCCGGCCGGCCGACGCACGCGGCGGCGAGCGGGGCTGACTCAGCCCGTCCCGTCCGGGCGGGCCTCGTGTCCGGGGCGTCCCCGGGTCCTCCGGCGCTCCTTCATCTCCGCCTCGTACAGGTGTCGCCGGCCCCCTACGAGCTCGTCGCGGGCCTGCCGGTCCAGGTCGCGGAAGAGGGCGTAGTACCCGTCGTCGAAGTCCTCGACGACCTGGAACGTCCACCGGCCGGCGATGACGTTGCGGCCCAGCAGTTCCCCGGCGATCCGGTCGGCGATCCCGTCGTGTCCGGCCGCGCGGAACCGTTCGACGACGTCGTCGAGCATCAGGTCGGCGTGGCCGATCAACTGGTGCAGCGAGTAGAGATGCCCCCGGGCCCGCTCGACGGTCTCCAGCGCCTCACTGAGCCGCCCGAGCGCGGCGATCGTCCCGTCGTCCACCCCGGTGGGGCGGCGGTGCCGCTCGTCCGGTCCGTCCCCGTGTGGTGCCATCGGTGCCTCCGCTCGCCGTTCCGGTGCGTCCGGGTAGTGCCCGAAGGTGGGGCAGGTCACGCATGTCCGGGCAGACTCCCCCCGGTGGCCGAGCCCGCCCCCACCGTCCGGACGAGGTCGACGCGGTCCCGGCGGGATTACTCTCGTTTCCCATGTACGCGCAGTTCAGCGGGGGTCTGGCCACCGGCACGGCGGTGGGCGTGGCGCGCGCCTCCATCGCCGCCCTGACCGTGTCGATCGGCACCGAGGGGCTGGCCGCCGCCGTCCGCCGGCCCGACCTCCTCGCCCAGGTCGACCAGCACGCCGCCGCCGTCCGGGACAGCCTGGACGGGGACCGCCGGCCGCTCACCCTGGCCGCCCTGGCCGGGTACGCCGAGGGCGTCCGCGCGGCGGCCGCGGAACACGGTTGGACCCCACCCGGCGGGCCGGCCGACTGGACGGCCCCGGACTGGGTGCTGACCCGGCTGCTGGCGGTCTGCGCGCTGGCCCGACCGATCTCCACGACCGCCTGACCGGCCGGGCGGACCCGCACGCGGAGAGGACGCCCGCACCGGACGTCCTCCCCTGGTGGTGCCACACCGTCTGCTCACTCGGCGCGGCGGATCTGCTGGGTCTCCTCGCCCATCGCCCCGGAACCGTAGGGAGCCGCCGAGCCCGTCCCCGCCGGCATGCGCGGCGCACCCCCGCGGTCGGCCATCTGCCGCTCGGTGTCGCTGCGTCCGGCCGCCTGGGCCTGTCGCTGCATCTGCACCGCCCGTGACTCCTCCGCGGCCCGGTCCAGCCAGCGGTCCCAGCGGGCCTGCATCGGCCGCACCAGACCACCGCCGACACCGACGATCAGGATGCCGGCCACGGTGGCGAGCACCGCGATCAACACGGGCGTCGTCACGGTGGTGGCGATACCGACCTGGTTCAGCGCGGCGATCACACCGAGCGCGAGGATGAAGATCGCCGTCAGGTCGGCGAGGACCTTGCCGTACGAGAGCCCGCCGAGCGCCCCGGTGACGAGGTCCTTGACGGCCTTGGCGATCGCCGCGGCCACCACCACGATGACGATCGCGACGAAGGCCCGGGGCAGCCATGCCACCACACCCGAGATCAGGTCGCTGATCGCGTTCGGCCCCCACACCCCGAACGCGAACTGCAGGGTGAACAGCAGCACGGCGTAGTACGCCAGCCGGGCCAGGATGTCACTGGCGTCGTACCGGGTGCGCTCCAGCGCCCGTTTGATCCCGCCCCGCTCGACCGCCCGGTCGAATCCCACCCGTTCGAGCACCGTGTCCACGATCTTGAGCACCGCGCGGGCGATGATCCAGCCCACCACGAGGATCGCGATGAAGGCGATGGCTCTCGGAACGAAGAGCAGCACCGACCTCCACATGTCGGTCAGGGCGGTGCCGATGTCGACCTGCCTGACCGCGAGGGTTTTCCGCATCATGTCCCTCCTGTCGCCTGGTCTGCGCCGCCCGCATACCCCGCCGAGGAAGCACCAACCCGGAGCAGCAGGGGCCATTTTCCGGACATGTCCGGCCTGGTCGGGACGGCGGGAACAGGAGGCCGTCGCCAGCGGCCGGGGCACGAGGCGGAACACCACGGGACCACGCCGGATAGGCTGCGTCACATGCCAGGCACGGTCGGGCACGTCCCCGCTTCACCCGCCCCGATCCCGCGGGCCGCCAGCGTCGGCACGGCGGCTCTCGTCCTCGGCCATCCGTGGTCCGGCACGCCACTCGGACCGATCGAGCAGTGGGATCCGGCGGTCCGGGCCGTCGTCGACCTGGTTCTCGCCTCGCCGGTGCCGATGGCGCTGACCCTCGGCACGGAGTTCCTGCTGCTCTACAACGACGGGTACGCCGAACTGGTCGGTGCCGCCCACCCGGCGGTCGGCCGTCCGGCGGCCGAGGTCTTCGCCGGGATCTGGTCCCTCCCCGGAGTCGGCGACCTGGTCGAACGCACCTTCCACGAGGGCACTCCCACCCTGGAGAAGGAGTCGATCCTGCCGATCGTGCGGCACGGCACCGGCCGGGTGGAACAGGCCGTCTTCACCCGGGGCTGCTCCCCGGTGCGGGACAGCGACGGGCGGGTGGTCGGCGTGCTGACCGTGGCGGCCGAGACCACCCAGGTGACCGAGCAGTTGCAGAGCCTGAGCGAGCTGGCCGCCGCCCTCTCCGGCACGCTCACCCTGGACGACGTGGCCCGGGTCGCGCTGCGGTACGCGCTCGACTCGTTCGACGCCGACTGGGTGGCCTTCGGGGTGGACGACGGCGGCGGCTGGCGCGTCGTCCGTCGGGTCCGGGGCGAACTGCTCGACGAGGCCGACGAGCGGCTGCCCCCACTCTGGCGGCGCTACCCGGACGACTCGCCGCTGCCGCTGGTGGTGACCGCGCGTGCCGGGGTGCCGCTGTTCACCGCGGACGGCCAACCGCTCGCGGCGGCGGCGACCGACCGGCACGACCAGAAGATCCGGGCGCTGGCGGCGCTGCCGCTGCGGACGCCGGCGCTGCGCGGCGGGCTCAGCGTCGGGTACCAACGCGCGCACGCCTGGTCGGCCGCCGAGCGGGCGCTCCTGGCGGCCTCGGCCGAGCTGATCGCACAGGCCGGCGAGCGGGCCCGTCGCTTCGAGACCCAGCACGGCACCGCCCAGTTGCTGCAACGCAGCATGCTCCCGGAGCACCTGCCGGACCTGCCCCGGCTACGCATCGCGGCCCGGTACGACCCCGGAGTGGACGGCAACGCGGCCGGCGGCGATTTCTACGACGCCTTCGTCCTGCCCGACGGCGGGCTGGGTGTCGTCCTCGGTGACGTCGCCGGCCACGACGTGCAGGCGGCGGCCCGGATGGGGCAGGTACGCGCCGCGCTGCGCGCTCTGGCGTTGACCGAATCCCGCCCGGACGCCGTCCTGGCCGGGCTGGACCGTCTGGTCGCCAGCCTGGGCGCCGAGGCCGGCACGCACGAGCTCTTCGTGACCGTCGTCTTCGGGGTGATCGACGCCGGGCGGGAACGGCTCACCCTGGCCAGCGCCGGGCACCCCGCCCCGCTGCTGCGCCGGTGTTCCTCCACCGACGCCGAGCCCACCGCCGAGTACCTCGACGTGCCGACCGGTGCCCCGCTGGGTCTGGGTTGCCGGCCCAGCACCACCACGGTCCGGTTCGCCCCCGGCGACACGCTGCTGCTGTTCAGCGACGGCGTGGTCGAGCGACGCCGGCAGAGCCTCTCGGTGGGCCTGGCCGGGCTGGCCGAGGCGGTCGCCGGGGCGGCCAGCGGCGACCCCCGGGCGCTCTGCGCGGTGGCGACCGCGGCGGTGCCCGACGCGACCGAGGACGACGTGGCGGTCCTCGCGGTGGAGCACGCGCTGATGCCGAGCCGGTCGGCGAGCATGGAGGTGCCCGCCGAGCCGACCGCGCCGAGCCGGGTCCGGCACTGGATGACCGCGCAGCTCTCCGACTGGCGGGTGCCCGAGTCGATCATCGGGGCCGCCGTCCTGTGCACCAGCGAGCTGACCACCAACGCCCTGCTGCACGCCGGCACCGCCGCCCGGGTCGAGATCGACCTCAGCTCCGAGCGGCTGCTGGTGTCGGTCGCCGACTCCGGGACCCGGGGCACCGTGACGAAGGCGCAGACCGACACGTTGAGCAGTCGGGGCCGTGGACTGGGACTCATCGAGCAGCTCAGCGACGCCTGGGGGACGGATCCGACGGTGCGCGGCTCCACGGTCTGGTTCGAGATCCTCGTTCCACCGGGCTGAGGTCGCCGGGTCGAGGTCGCCGGGCGGCGCGTCCGCCCCGGCAGGAGGGAGGACGCGATGGCCGCCCGCTCCGACGGTGTCCTGTTCGACGTCGACGGCACTCTGATCGACACCACCTACCTGCACACGGTGGCCTGGTGGGAGGCGTTGCGCCAGTTCGACCACGCGGTGCCGATGGCGCTGATCCACCGGTCCATCGGCATGGGATCGGACCGCCTTCTCGACCACCTGCTCGGCCCGGAACGCGACCGCGCCTCCGACGACCGGCTCCGCGCCGCCCACGACACCCTCTTCCTCGGGTACGCGGACCGGCTGACGCCGCTGCCCCACGCCGCCGACCTGCTGCGGGCCTGCGCCGAACGAGGGCTGCGGGTGGTGCTCGCGACCTCGGCGGCCGAGCACGAGGTACGGGCGCTGCGCGCCGCGCTCGACGCCGACGACGTCGTCGACACCGTCACCTCGTCGGCGGACGCGCAGCAGGGCAAACCGGCGCCGGACATCCTGGTCGCCGCGCTGGAGCAGTCCGGTCTGGCCGCCGAACGGGTGGTCTTCGTCGGCGACTCGGTCTGGGACGTCGCCGCCGCCGGCCGCCTGGGCATCCCCTGCATCGGCCTGACCTGCGGTGGGACCGGACGCGCCGAGTTGGCCGGGGCCGGGGCGGTCGAGGTCTACGACGACCCCGGCGCGCTCCTGGCCAGCCTGGCGGACTCCCCGGTTCTCGGTCGACGGCACGACCACACCGACGCCGACATGAATGTGAAGGCATAGACAACCGTTCCACGGGGCACAGTTGGTCTCCACCTGCCCGGGTCCCACGGGCGAGGCGAGGGGTGGAGTCGTGGAGCCGGTGGACGTCGCTTTCGCGGTACTCGGGGTCGGCGCGTTGCTGGCCGGGATCCTGCCCCGGATGTTGGAGCGGCGTCCCCTCTCCATGCCGATCGCCTTCCTCGGTCTCGGCATGCTGATCTTCCTGTTGCCCACCGGGCTACCGGTCCCGGACCCGCTGGCCCACCCGGCCGTCGCCACCCACCTCACCGAGGTCGGCGTGATCGTCGCCCTGATGGGCGCCGGTCTCAAGATCGATCGACCGTTCAGCTGGCGACGCTGGTCGTCCACCTGGCGACTGCTCGCCGTCGCGATGCCGCTCTGCATCGCCGCCGTGGCGCTGCTCGGCTGGTGGTGGGCCGGGCTCGTGCCGGCGACCGCGCTGCTGCTCGGGGCGGCGCTCGCGCCGACCGACCCGGTCCTCGCCGCCGACGTGCAGGTGGGCGAGCCGACCGACGTGGAGGACTCCGAGGACGAGGTCCGGTTCGCCCTCACCTCCGAGGCGGGCCTGAACGACGGGCTGGCCTTCCCTTTCGTCTACGCCGCCATCGCCATCGCCTCGACCAGCCTCGCCCCGACGGACTGGCTGGCCGGCTGGCTCACCGTCGACCTGCTCTGGAAGATCACCGCCGGGGTGGCCGGCGGGCTGTTGGTCGGCTGGCTGCTCGGCAAGCTGTTCTTCCGCGCGCCGAGCGAGTTGCGCCTGGCCCGGCACGCCGAGGGCTTCCTCGCGCTGGCCGCGACCTTCCTGGCGTACGGGCTGGTCGAGGTGATCGGCGGGTACGGCTTCCTCGCCGTCTTCATGGCCGCGCGGGCGATCCGTTCGGCGGAACGGACACACGAGTTCCACGCCGTCCTGCACGACTTCGCCGAACAGGTCGAACGGCTGCTCACCGTCCTGCTGCTCCTGCTCTTCGGGGGCGCCGTGGTGGGCGGCCTGCTGGCCCCGCTGACCTGGCAGGCGGCGCTGGTCGGGCTCGCGTTGGTCTTGGTGGTCCGGCCGCTCGCCGGCTGGCTGTCGCTGCGCGGCGCGCCCGGCCGCCCGGCCGAGCACTGGGTGATCGCCTCCTTCGGCATCCGGGGCGTGGGCTCGTTCTACTACCTGGCGTACGCCAGCACGAAGGCGGACTTCCCCCAGGCCGACCTGGTCTGGGCCACCGCCGGCCTGGTGGTGATCGTCTCGGTGGTGGTGCACGGGGTGGCGGCCACCCCGGTCATGCAGGTGCTCGACCGGGCCGGCGAACGCACCCCCTCCCCGGTGCGCCCCGAGCCGGCCCTCCCCTGAGGCGGCAACAGTCCTTCCCTGCGCTGCGGTGGTAGCAGGTCCTGCGCTGCGGTGGTAGCAGGGGTCCCCTGCTACCGCTTTTTGCCGAGCAAGGGCCCCCTGCAACCACCCGGCGGAGCCGACCGTGGGTCAGGCGGTCAGCCTGCGGGCCAGCGCGCGGCCCAGGTTGCGCCCGGAGAGCCAGGCGCTCTGCACCCGGGGCTCGCCGAAGGCGTCCCCGGCCAGCCCCACGCCGTCGTCGTCCAGGTGGTACGCCCCGGGCAGCCCGGCTGCCGGCTTCGCGTACGTCCAGCGGTGCACGTGCACGTGGTCGGCCGGGTCGGGAAGGGCGAGCAGGTCCCGCACGGCCTCCTCGACGTCCGCCGCGGCGCCGGTCGGCTGGAGCAGGTGCCGCCCGGCGAACTCGGCGGTGGTGTGGGCGACCAGCACGGGTTCGCCGTCCCCGCGCCGGTCGCCGTCGTCGCAGAGCACGGTCAGCACGGGGTGGTCGTTGACGAACGCCCCGGCGAAGTCGGGCCATCGGCGGTGCGGGAACCGCAGCACCGCGGAGAGCGTGGACGTCCACTGTTGCGCCTGCACGGCGCGGGTGGCGTCGGCCAACGCCGGGTCGAGCAGGAGCGCCGCCTGCGGCCCCGGCATGGCGAGCACCACCGCCTCGCACGGGGTGCCGTCGACGCTCGGTCCCGGCTCGACGCCGAGCACCAGCCGGTCCACCGTCACCGGCAGTCCGGTGGCCAACTCGGTCACCAGGGACCGCAGGCCGCCCGGAGCGGCCCAGCGCATCGGTCCGGGTGCCGCACGCCGGCCGTCCGCCCCGTACGCGACGAAGGTGTCGGTCCATTCCCGGGCCAGTCCGGCGGCGCGCCAGCCCTCGACGACGCGGGCGAAGTCCGGGTCGCTGACGGTGAAGTAGGCGGCGCCGATGTCGGCGGGACGGCCGTCGAAGCGTTTGCTGGCCATCCGGCCACCGACCACCCGGGCCCGTTCCCGGATCTGCACCGGGACTCCCGCAGCCGCCAGCTCCCGCGCGCACGCCACACCGGTGATGCCCGCCCCGACCACGATCACCCGCGCCCGTTCCCCAGTCATCGCATGATCGTATGTGCCGGCGGCGGGCGGCCGGTCCGGCACGCCGGGCAGGGGGCATGAAGCACCCGACGGGCGGGTAATGGCACACCTGTTCGAGGAAAGGTGGAGATCATGACGGACCGCGACAGCGCCCACGCCGACCCCCGTGGGGCGATCAAGGACCCGGACGAGTGGGTCACCGGCGACGAGCCACCGACGGCCGCCCAGGAGTCGTACCTGGCCACGCTCTCCCGGGAGGCCGGCACGGACGTCCCGGACGGGCTGACCAAGGCGGCGGCGGCCCGCCGGATCGACGAGTTGCAGGCGGAGACCGGCCGGGGTCAGTGATCCGACCGCCGGGGCAGGCGGTGCAGTTCGACCCGGTCGAGCCGCCCCGCCGCCACCCGGGCGGTCAGGTACGTGGCGTACGGCTGGGCCCGCCGGTCGGTCGGCGACCCGGGGTTGAGCAACCGCAGCCCGGTCGGCGCGACGGTGTCCCACGGGATGTGCGAGTGTCCGAAGACGAGGAGGTCGCAGTCGGGGAACCGGGCGGCGCACCGGACCTCCCGGCCGGCGCGCGGACCGGTCTCGTGCACGACGGCCACCCGAAGCCCGGCCAGGTCGACCCGGGCCACCTCGGGCAGCCGCGCACGCAGCGACGGCCCGTCGTTGTTGCCGTACACCCCGACCAGCCGGCGGGACCGGGACTCGACGGCGTCGAGCAGCGCCTCCTCCACCCAGTCGCCGGCGTGCAGCACCACGTCCGCGGCGTCGATCGCCGCCCAGAGCGGTTCGGGCAGGTCCCGGGCCCGCTTCGGCACGTGCGTGTCCGCCGTGATCACCAGTCGCACCACTGACCTCCCTCTCCGCCGGCGTGCCCCGTCCACCCCGCCTCGGCGTCGCGGCGGTCGTGACGTCCGGCTGCCCGGCATCGTCGCCCCAATGGTCACCGATTCGGGAACGGGACCGGACGGGGGCTTCACTTCGGGGTGGGTGGGCCGTACCGTTGAGGTGGGCGTGGGAGCGCTTCCATAGGGCATGTTCGATAGGAGAGGGAATTGAGGACGACATCCCGGCTCGTCGCGGCGACCGCCGCGACGGCCGCCTTCGCCGCCGCAGGAACGATCGCGGTGGGCGCGCTCCGCCCACCGGCCGCCACGGCGGCCGAATCCGCCTTCTACGTCGACCCGCACACGTCCGCGGCCCGCTGGGTCGCCGCCAACCCGGGCGACTCGCGCGCGCCGGTGATCCGCGACCGGATCGCCGCCGTCCCGCAGGCCCGCTGGTTCACCACCACCAACACCGCCACCGTACGCGGAGAGGTGGACGCCTTCGTCGGGGCCGCCGCCGCAGCCGGGAAGATCCCGATCCTGGTGGTCTACAACATCCCCAACCGCGACTGCAGCGGCGCCAGCGGCGGTGGAGCGCCCAACCACACCGCCTACCGGCAGTGGGTCGACCAGGTCGCGGCCGGACTGGCCGGCCGACCGGCCACCATCGTCCTGGAGCCGGACGTCCTGCCGCTGATGACGAGCTGCCAGAACGCCGGCCAGCAGGCCGAGACGAAGGCGTCGATGGCGTACGCCGGCAAGCGGCTCAAGGCGGCCTCGGCGCAGGCCCGGGTCTACTTCGACGCCGGACACTCGGCCTGGCTGGCGCCCGCCGAGATCGCCTCCCGGCTGGTCGGCGCGGAGATCGCGACCAGCGCGGACGGCATCTCGGTCAACGTGTCGAACTACCGCACCACGGCCGAGGCCGTCCCGTACGCCAAGCAGGTGATCGCCGCCACCGGGGTCACCGGCCTGCGGGCCGTCGTCGACACCAGCCGCAACGGCAACGGGCCGGCCGGCTCGGAGTGGTGCGATCCGTCCGGCCGGGCGATCGGCACGCCGAGCACCACCGACACCGGCGACCCGGCGATCGCCGCGCTCCTCTGGGTGAAGCTGCCGGGCGAGGCGGACGGCTGCATCGCCGGGGCCGGTCAGTTCGTCCCCCAGCGGGCGTACGAGCTGGCCATGGCGGCCGGCCCGACCACGCCCCCGGCGACCACCGCACCGCCGACCACTCCCCCGGCCACCACGCCGCCGCCCACCACTCCCCCGCCGACCACGCCTCCGGTCGGGGGTGGCTGCGCCGCCACGGTCGTCTCGAACAGTTGGACGGGCGGCTTCACCGCCGAGATCCGGGTGACCAACGGTGGCGCCGCGCTGAACGGATGGACGCTCTCGTTCACCGTCGCCGACGGTGTCCGGCTGACCAACGGCTGGAACGGCGAGTGGAGCCAGTCCGGCAACCGGCTGACCGCCCGTAACGTCTCCTGGAACGGCAGCGTGCCCACCGGCGGGACGCTCAGTGTCGGCTTCCAGGGCACCTTCACCAGCACCACCCTGCCCGCCTTCGGGGCAATCACCCTCAACGGCGTCGCCTGCACCACCTGACCCGCCCCGGGCCCCCGGCCGACGCGGCCGGGGGCCCACCGGACGTTCGCGCCGGTCAGGCGCCCTGGCCCTGGTTCTGCATGAGCCCACCGTCCATCACGTACGTGGAACCGGTGACGTAGTCGGCCTCGTCGCTGGCCAGGAAGACCGCCAGCCGGCCGATCTCGTGCGGCTCCGCGGCCCGCTTCCACGGGATGCTCTGCACCTGCTCCTCGAGGTACTTCGGGTCGTCGATCGCCTGCTGGTTGAACGGGGTGAGCACCATGCCCGGCGCGATGTTGTTGACGTTCATCCGCATCGGCGCGCCCTCCAGGGCCAGCGTCTTGGCGAACTCCAGCAACGCGCCCTTGCTCGTGTCGTAGTCCGCGCCCCCGGCCCGGGCCACCTCCTGGTGGATCGAGGTGGTGTTGATGATCCGCCCGCCGCCGCCGGACTCGCGGCGGTGCCGGACGAACCGGCGGGAGCAGAAGAACGCCCCGTACACGTTGGTGCGGATCGCCCGGTCCCAGGTCCCGGTGTCCAGGTCGGCCACCGGGGTGCCGGAGGCGTCCACCCCGGCGTTGTTCATCAGCACGTCCAGTGCGCCGAACTCGGCCAGCGCCTCGTCGAACATCGACTCGACCCGCTGCTCGTCGCTGATGTCGCCCTGCACCACGATCGCCCGCCGGCCGGACGCCTCGACCTCGCCCCGGGTGTGCTCCGCCCCCTCCCGGTCGTGCAGGTAGTGCACCACCACGTCGGCGCCCTCCCGGCCGAACTCGATCGCCGTCGCCTGTCCGATCCCCGAGTCCGAACCGGTGATCAGTGCCGTCTTTCCCGCCAGTCGTCCGGTCACGATCCTGCTCCCTCCCTCGTGCCCGTGCCGCTCGGCACGGGCTGGTGCGCCCGTGGTCGGGCCCGCTCGGCGGCCTCGGTCAGCCGGCCGGCCGCGTTGATCAGTCCGATGTGGGAGAACGCCTGCGGGAAGTTCCCGAGTTGCTCCCCGGTGACCGGGTCGATCTGTTCGGCGAACAACCCCAGGTCGTTGACCCGCCCGACGAGCCGGTCGAAGAGCCGCTCGGCCCGGTCCCGCTCGCCGGCCAGGGCCAGGCAGCCCACCAGCCAGAACGAGCAGATGAGGAAGCCCGCCGGGTCGCCGTCCCAGCGCCGCAGCAGCCCGTCGTGGCCGAGCCGGCGTTCGACGAGCGCCATCGTGGCGCGCATCCGCGGGTCGTCGGCCGGCAGGAACCCGACCAACGGCATGACGAGCACCGAGGCGTCCAACTCGTCGGAGCCGAAGGCCCCGGTGTACGCGCCGACCCGCTCGTTCCATCCCCGGGTGAGCACCGCCCGGCGGACCTCGTCCCGGGCCGTCGCCCAGCGGGTCAGGTCCGCCTCGTCGCCCAACCGGAGGCCGAAGCGCACCGCCCGGTCCAGCGCGGTCCAGCACTGCACCTTGGACGAGAGGTAGTGCCGCTCGGCGTCCCGGGCCTCCCACATGCCGGAGTCCGGTCGCCGCCAGTCGCTGGCCGCCTGGTCGGCCAGGGCCCGCAGCAGGGTACGCACCTCGGGCGTCATCGGGTCCAGGTAGTGCCGCATCAGCCAGGCCGCGTCGAGCACCTCGCCGAGCACGTCCGACTGCCGCTGCCGCCACGCGTCGTTGCCGACCAGGACCGGCTGGCTGTCGGCGTATCCGCGCAGGTGGTCGAGGCGGTGCTCGGTGAGGTCCCGCTCGCCCTCGACGCCGTACATGATCGGGGCCGGCTGGCCGTCGATGCGTCCCATCGCCCGGGCGACCCAGGCGAACTGACGGTTCGCCTCGTCCGGGCAGGCCGCCCGCCACAGGGCGTGCAGGGTCAGGCTGAAGTCGCGTACCCAGACGAAGCGGTAGTCGTAGTTGCGGTCCCCGCCCGGCTCCTCCGGCAGCGAGGTGGTCGCCGCGGCCACCACCGCCCCGCTGGGCTGGTAGGTCATCCCCTGCACGACCATCGCGCTGCGACGCACCTCCGGGCGGTGGCTGCCCTGGTAGTCGTGCAACGCCGCCCAGGAACGCCAGCCGGCCGTCGCCTCCGCCACCACCTCGTCGGCCGCCGGCACCGACACGCCGGGCCCCTCGTCGGCGGGCGTCCAGGCGAGCGTGAAGCGGTACGTCTCACCGGCCCGGACGTCGAACCGGGAGCTCGCCTCCCCCACCCCGAAGGTCAGCGGGACGTCGCTGCGCAGCCGCAGGGTGGCCGTGCCCGCGGTCGCCTCGACCAGGCCGTCCCGGTCGGTCAGGTAGGCGGTCACCCGGCCGTACTCGAAGCGGGGCCGGTAGTGCAGTCGCATCCCGACGGTGCCGGAGAGGCCGTGCACGACGCGGGCCAGCATGCGTGGCGGACGGCGGCCGATCTCGTGGCCCCGCGCGCCGGGCTCGATCGCGAGGGCGTCGGTGACGGCGACCGCCCCGTGCGGGGTGGTGAAGACCGTCCGCAGCACGAGCGTGTCGTCCAGGTACGCGCGCTCGCACTCGTACCGGCCGTCCGGGTGGACCGACCAGTGTCCGGCGTCCTCGTCGAGGATCCGCCCGAACACCGAGGGCGCGTCGAAGCGGGCCGGGCACCACCAGTCCACGGTGCCCCACCGGTCCACCAGAACGGCGGTGCACCCGTCGGCGAGGAAACCGTGCTCGCTGATCCGTGCGTTCTCCACACGACGGCCTACCCGGCCGGCCCATCGAACATTCGCCCCGACCGCGCCGACCATCCCGGGGGTGGCCACGGGCCGACCGGGTTACCGGGCGCGGCGGGCGGGAACGCGGAGGGTCGAGGCGAAGGAGGCAGCTCATGACCAGATCCTCGACTCCGGCCGCCGCCGGGCAGCCGTGGACGGCAGGCGCTGGCACGATGCCGTCCGGTCCCGCCGGCCAGACGATGCCGTTCGACGACGGCCGGGGCCCGCAGGGTGACCGCCCCACCGTGACCATCGGGTCGTATCCGGACTATCCGTCCGCCCAGCGGATGGTGGACCACCTGGCGGACAACCGGTTCCCGGTGGAGCACACCGCCATCGTGGGCACCAACCTGACCCTGGTGGAGACCGTGCTCGGCCGGATGACCACCGGCCGGTCAGCGCTGGTCGGCGCCGGTACGGGAGCCTGGTTCGGGCTCTTCATCGGCCTGCTGTTCGGCATCTTCACCACCGGCGCCTGGGCCGCGGTCATCCTGGTCGGCATGGTGGTCGGCGCGATCTGGGGTGCCGTGTTCGGGGCGATCGCCCATGCGATGACCGGTGGTCGCCGCGACTTCACCTCGGCCAGTTCGCTGCGGGCCGGCCAGTACGCGGTCACCGTCGACGCCCAGTTCGCCGACCAGGCGCAGGACCTGCTCGGCCGGATGCACCTGACGCCGTCCCGGGGTACGGGTCGGTGACCGGACGTCGGTCGGCCGCCGGGCCGGCCACCCGACGGAGCCGGTGGGGCACAGTCCCGCCGGCTCCGTCCGTTCACCCGTCGGTGGCGAGCCGGGCGTGCAGGTGCTCGTCGTGGCGGCGGCCGTCGCCGTAGCGGTGGGACTCGCGCAACGTCCCCTCCAACGGATAGCCGGCACGTGCGGCGACCCGGCACGAGGCGGGGTTCGCCACGGCGTGGCAGAGCTCGATCCGGTGCAGGCCGAGCGACCCGAACGCCCAACCGGTGACCGACCGGACGGCGGCGGTGGCGACGCCCCGCCCCCGGGCCCCGGGCACCGTCCAGTAGCCGATCGAGGCCTCGTCCCCGTGGATGCGGTGCAGGGAGACCGAACCGGCCAGGGCCCCGCTCGTCACGTCGGTGACGGCGAACGACGCATGGGTGCCGGCCGACCAGTCGGCGCGGGCCCGGGTCCAGTCCTGCGCCCCGGCCAGATCCAGCCCGGGAGCGGACGGGTTCCACTGTGCCGTCTCCGGGTCGCGCAGCGCGGCCAGGACGTCTGCGGCGTCCTCCTCGCGCCAGGGACGCAACAGCAGCCCAGGGGCGTGTAGTTCGACATGTTCCACGGGCCGGGAGTCTTGCACGCCACGCCGGTCCCATGCGCGGGATTTCTGTCGTCACCGCTCCGCCGGGAAACGGGCCCATCGATGGCGCTGAGCGGTGGAAACGTGGCACCCGGGATCGCCGGAGACATCCCCGAGGGGGAAGCTAAGGGTCATCTCGGGGCGTTCCCTGAGGAGAACGCGAGGCGCAACTTGCCTATACTCGTCCATGCGATGGTCCCGGCGAGGGAGCTGCTCCGGATGGACATGATCGAGGCATACGTCGCCCAGTTGGACAAGGCCCTCCGCGGCCCCCGGGCGACCAAGGCCGATCTCCTCGCCGAGGCGCGGGACGGTCTCATGGACGCGGCCGACGCCTACGAGGACGCCGGTCTCGACCGACGCGACGCCGAGCGGCGGGCGGTCGCCGAGTTCGGGGCGGTGCCCGAGATCGCGCCCGACTACCAGACCGAACTGGGGCTGGCCCAGGGCCGCCGTACCGCGTTGTTGATCTTCTTCGTGCTGGCCGCCCAGCCGGTACTGTGGCGGCTGACCCGGCACCTGGCCGGCGGGGTGGGGTACGACAGCCCCGGCTACCGGCTGGTCGACGAGGCGGTCAGCTGGATGGGCACGGCGACCCTCTTCGCCGCGATCCTGGCCGCCACCGCCGCCGGATACGGCGTGCGCTATTTCGGCGCGCGCCGTCGGGTCGTCCGGGCCACCGGGGTCTTCGCCTTCGCGGTCTGCGTGGTCTTCTCCGTGCTCGGGGTGCTGCTGACCGTGCTCACCCCGAACGCGCTGAGCCTGGCCGGGTTGCCGAGCGCGCTGGTGTTCCTCGGCATCCCGCTGGCGGGAATCGGCGTCGCGGGCCGGAACTGTCTGAGCGCCGCCTGACCCTCGACCGGACGGACCGCCCGGTCGGACGGGACACGGGGAGAGCACCGCGCTTCTGCGGCGACGGTCACCCCGGTCGCCGCGCGGTGCCACCCGGGGACCGGGCGGCACCGGGTCGACTCAGGCGAAGCCGGCCGCCGTGCCGGGACGCAGCACGCCCTCGACCACCGCGGCGAAGTCCCGCCACTCGGAGCGCTCGTCGGCCAGGGCCCCCCGCCCGGAGGCGGTGAGCTGGTACGTCCGACGCTTACGGCCGCTGACCGTGCTCCACTCGCTCTGCACGTAGCCCGCCCGCTCCAACCGGCGCAGGGCCGGGTAGAGGGTGCCGGTCGGCAGGTCGAGCGCGCCGCCGCTGCGGGCCTGGAGAGCTTCCATGATCGCGTAACCGTGCAGCGACTCGCGCTCCAGCACGGAGAGAATCAGGGCGTCGAGGTGCCCCCGCAACGCGTTTGGCCTCATGTAGCCAATCTACACGAAGGCACTTCGGTAGCCTAGCTACAGGTAGATACCCTATTTGGGATGATCAGGGCGGTTGCCCTCGCCGATCCGGTCCGGGCACCGTCGCCGCCATCGCCCCTCGACCACACGTCGAGTCGTGCCGACCATCCTGGTGCCACGCCGGGAGACGGCGGGACCGCGCCGACACCCGACGCCCGCCCCCGTCACCGCGACACGACGTGCGGACGAGGACGGCGGGATGGACGCGTACAGGTTTCTCAGCAGGTGCGGCCGGCTGGCCACCCAGGCCGCCCGGGAGCTGTTCACCGGGTTGCAGACGTTCGGCGCGGCGCTGATCGGCGCGCCGCTGCCACCCGAGGCCTTTCCTCCCGCCACGCCACCGGCGGTTCGGGCCGCGTCGCCCGACGAACCGGTCGCCGGTCCCAGGGCCACCGACCGGCCGACGAGCGGCGGAACCGGGCGGTCGACGATCGGCGAGCCGGGGCGACCCACCGTCGGCGAGCCGGGGCGACCGACGTCGCGGATCGGGCCGGGCGGGCTGCGGGCCGGGGCGGAACCGGGCGCGCCGCCGGCCGGACACCCCGAGCGGTTGATCCCCCACGTTCCCCCGACCCCGACGGAACGTCGGCTCTGGTCGCAGCTGCGCTGATCCCGGGCGCCGGTCGGGCCGCCCCGCTGACGGTTCCGGGGCGGTCGGCGTCGACCACCCCGGACCACGGGGACCGCCACCGGGGCGGCGCGGTCACATGCCCTTGAGACCGTGCGCGGTGGCCACCACGACGACGTCGGACTCGGGGGTCATCGTCCCGGCGGCCAGGGCCCGGGAGACGGCGAGCAGACCGGCCGCGCTGCTCGGTTCCAGCGGCAACCCGGCCCGCCAGAGGCGGCGGGTCTCGGCGAGGACGCTCTCGTCGTCCACCGCCACGGCGTGCCCCCGGGACCGCCGGACCGCCTCCACGGCCTGGACGGCGAGCTGGTTGCCGCCGAGTGACGGCATCGCGTGGGTGGCGCCGGGGAACGTCGCGTACTCGTCGGCGCCGGCGAGCACCGCCGCGACCCGGGGGAAGGGCTCCACCAGGCAGATCCGGGGCACCGCGTCGGCGCCGAGCAGCTCCCGGAAGCCGAGGTGGACGCCCCACGCGAGGTCGCCCCGGGACGCCGGCACCACCACCCACTCCGGCGCCCGGCCGGCCCGGTCGGCGAGGATCTCCTCCGCTACCAGCTTGTACCCCTCGATGCCGAACGGGCTGCTGCCCACCGGGGGGACGACGAAGTTGGTGACCGGCAGCATGGTGCGGGAGTCGCGGTAGGCGGCGACGTGCTTCCAGCGCTGTTCGCTGTGCGGGAAGGAGACCACCTCCGCACCGAGGTCGCGCATCAGCTCCACCACCCGGGCGGGGGTGTCGTCGGTGACCGCGATCTCGCAGCGCAGCCCGGCCCGACCGCAGTAGGTCGCCAGCGACACCCCGGCGTTGCCGGAGGAAGCGGCGACGATGCCCTCGTAGCCGGCGTGCACCGCCCGGCTGACCACCACCGCGCTGAACCGGTCCTTGTGCGAGCCGGTGGGGTTGGCGCCCTCCCACTTGAGGGCGACGTCCAGCCCCGGCACCGCCCCGGGGACGTCGGTCAGCAGCGGGGTACGCCCCTCGCCGAGGGTGATCGGTCGCAGGTAGGGCTGGTCGACCCCGGTGGCGTCCCCCGGGGTGTAGACGCACTCCAGGTTCATCGGTCGGCCCTGGGCCAGGCAGGCCGGGCAACCGGTGGAGTGGTCGGCCACCTCGTACCGGCGGTCGCAGCGGATACAGGCGAGCCCGGCCAGGCGCGGGTTCTGAGTCGTGGGCATGCTTCTCCCGGGCCAAAGTGGACGGACGGCGGTCGGACGGACCCGAGCCGGACGCCCGCGGAAGCGTCCAGTCTAGGTGGGGCGGATCTTCCCGGTCGCGGGACCGAGCCGCGTGGTCCGGGGGTTCAGCGACACAGGTCGGCGTATCCGTCGAGGGGGAACACCTCCGGTGCGCGACCGGCCAGCCGCAGCCCCTCCCAGCAGGTCGCCTCGTTGCTGGAGACGACCGGCAGGCCGAAGCGCCCGCGCAGGACCCGGGCGGCCTCCAGTCCCCGGAACGCGGTGCAGCTGACGAAGATGCCGTCGGCGGCACCCGGGTCGACGACCGCGGCGGCGATCTCCTCCGGCGGGACGGAGGCGGTGTCCAACGGGTCGGGCAGGGCCGGACCGGCGGTGGCGGTCACCTCGATGCCGTGTGCGCCCAGGAAGGTCACGACCAGCTCGTCGAGCCAGGGCTCGTACGGCGTCACCAGCACCACCCGGCTCAGCCCGAGCGAGCGCAGCGCCGCCACCACGGCGGTGGACGTGGTGGAGGCGGGCACGCCGGACGCGGCGGTGATCCGTTCGGTGATCTCGGCGTCGTAGCCGAGACCGTGGTAGAGGCTGCCGCTGGTGCAGGCGAAGACGATCGAGTCGACGGCGGCGTGGGAGAGCATGGTGGCCGCCTCGGGCACGCGGTCGGCGAGCGCGGCGAGTTGCTCGGGGGTGTCCCGGATGATGGACATCCGGGCGACGTGCGCGCTGACCGTCGCGGGCAGGCTCAGTCGCAGGTCCCGCTCGATGACCGTGTTCACACTGGGCACCAGGAAACCGAGCCGGTGGGTCCACCGGGGATCGCGGTGGGTCGGGGTGTCCGCCATGATCGGACGGTAGCGAGATCCGCTCGAGCGTCGGACGAGTCCCGGCGCTCCGGGTGGGCGAGCCCCGCCTGCCACCATTCGGCTTAGGTAGGGTGGCTACGTGTAGCGTACTGGCACGTGACCGGTTGTCCCACCGCCGGTCTCCCTCGTGAGGAGCTGTCATGAACCTGAGCCGTCGACGTCTGATCCAGCTGGCGGGCGGCGCAGCCGCTGCCGTCCCACTCGCCGGGTGTTCGGAACTCGGCGACCGGCTCGGTGACAACCTGGGCACCCGGTCCGGCTCCAGCACCGGTTCCAAGATGGAGAGCGAACTCGACGTCCCGGACCAGTTCAAGGTCCCACTCCCCCGGCCCCAGGTACTGAAACCGACCAACTCCGACGGGACCACCGACTTCTACGAACTCACCCAACGGTCGGCCAAGGTGGAGATCGTTCCCGGGCACAAGACCGAGATCTGGGGTTACAACGGCACCTTCCCCGGGCCGACCATCGAGTCGCGCGCCGGCCGGCGCACGGTGGTCCGGCACCGCAACGAACTCTCCGTGCCGGTGGTGGTGCACCTGCACGGCGGGAAGACCCCGCCCGAGCACGACGGCTACCCGATCGACTACATCCTGCCCAACGGCGGCTGGGAACCGGGCGACAGCATGGGCGGCCACGACATGGCCCCCGGCAACACCAGCCAGGGCACGAAGGACTACATCTACCCGCTCGACCAGCCCGCCGCCACGCTCTGGTACCACGACCACCGGATGGACTTCACCGGTCCCCAGGTCTACCGGGGGCTCGCCGGCTTCCACATCGTCCGGGACGACGAGGAGGACGCCCTGCCGCTGCCCAAGGGGGAGCAGGAGGTGCCGCTGTTCATCTGCGACCGGGCCTTCTCCGAGGACGGCTCGTTCCGCTACCCCTCGGCCGACCACAACCTGCACGACCCGGGGGTGACCGGGCAGTTCTCCAACGGGGTGCTCGGCGACGTCATCCTGGTCAACGGCGCGCCCTGGCCGATCATGGACGTCACGAACACCCGGTACCGGTTCCGGGTCCTCAACGGCTCCAACGCCCGGCGGTACGGCCTCAGCCTCGACCCGAAGCCGAGCGACGGCAGCTCGTTCGTCCAGATCGGCAGTGACTCGGGCCTGCTCGGCGCGCCGATCGGACACGACAAGATCGAGATCGCCCCGGCCGAGCGGTACGACCTGGTCATCGACTTCTCGAAGTTCAAGGTCGGCACCAGGGTCACCCTCCGCAACGAGCTGGACAACGGCAAGCTCGGCGCGATCATGCAGTTCCACGTCGCCCGCAGCGCCTCGGACGACAGCACGGTGCCGAGCCGACTGGCCGACTTCGAGCAGCTCGACCGCTCGATGGCCGTCCAGACCCGGCAGTTCCTGTTCGGCCAGGGGGTCTCCGGCGGCAAGCAGATCTGGACGGTCAACGGCAAGCCGTTCGACCCGAAGCGGATCGACGCCCAGCCCAAGCTCGGCTCGGTGGAGATCTGGAAGCTGGTCACCGACGTCCACCACCCGGTGCACCTGCACCTGGCCCACTTCCAGGTGCTCAGCCGCCAGGGCCGGCCGCCGTCGGCCCGGGACGCCGGCTGGAAGGACACCGTCGACATCCTGCCCGGTCAGGTGGTCGAGGTGCTGGCCAAGTTCACCGGCTACAAAGGCAAGTACGTCTTCCACTGCCACAACCTCGAACACGAGGACATGGTCATGATGAGCAACCTCGAAGTGGTCTGACTCCCCCGCACGACCACTGCGACGACCGGCGCGTACCCGAGACGGGTGCGCGCCGGTCGTCGTCCGCGCGCCCGGGTGGACGTCGCCGCG
Source organism: Micromonospora sp. NBRC 101691 (assembly GCF_030269285.1). Classification (NCBI taxonomy): domain Bacteria; kingdom Bacillati; phylum Actinomycetota; class Actinomycetes; order Micromonosporales; family Micromonosporaceae; genus Micromonospora; species Micromonospora sp. NBRC 101691. Next base: position 157,479 of record NZ_BSTB01000011.1, on the reverse strand, counting down.
GGTGACCGCGACGAAGCAACGCGGTGACCAGCGGACGCGGCCGCCGGTCACTCCGCCTGGCTTGAGCCCTTCCCAATCCGCCTTCGAGCCGGCGATGGAAACGTGCGCCTCGGCGGAGTTGGCGATCACCAGGCCGCCCCGTCCGGCCACCCGCCGAAACCGACGACCACGCGCGAAAGGACCGCGAGCATGCCGTACGCCGCGATCAGGTACGACGTCATTCCCGGACACGAGGACGAGATCGCCGAGATCTTCCAGAGCTTCCGCCGGGTCAGCACCCCGGTCCTCAAGAACGAGCAGGGCGAGGAGGTCGGTCAACTGCTGGGCAGCGCCGTCTTCATCAGCGACGAGATCGTCGTCCGGGTCATCCACTACGAGGGCGACTTCCGGGCCATCGGCCGGCACATGGGCCAGCAGTCCGGCGTGCACGACCTCGAGGGCAAGCTCGCCAAGTACCTGAAGAAGCAGCGGGACACCAGCAGCCCGGAGAAGTTCGCCGAGTACTTCCGTAACGCCAACATGCGCTGCATCGCGCAGCTCACCAAGGAGAACTACCCCGGCCCGGTGCCGGCCGGCGCGCAGCAGGGCTGACCGCTCCTCGGCGAATCCGGTTGCCGGTGGCGTCGCCACCGGCAACCGCCCTCTCCCCCACCTCGATCAGCGCGGAAAGGTAGCTCCATGTCTGGCGTGTTTGGCTGGATCGACTTCACCCGGGACCTGGTCCTGGACCGACCCGTCGTCACGATGCTGACGGCGACGCTGGCCCAGCGGGGCCCGGACGGCGAGGCGGTGTGGGTCTCGCCGCGTGCCGCGCTGGGCTACCGCACCCTCGACGCGGACGGCGCGGGCGGCCGGCAGCCGTTCGTCACCGAGGTCGACGGCGCCCCGGTGGTCGCCGCCGTGACCGGCGCCCCGCTGCACCTCGACGACCTGCGGCAGCGACTGCGCTCGGCCGGACGGGGCTTCGCCCCGGAGACCCCTGCGGTCGAACTGATCGCCGCCGCGTACGCGCAGTGGGGGGTCGAGTTCATCCCCTGGCTGGCCGGCCCGTTCGCGATCGTCATCTGGGACGCGCGGACCGAGGAGCTGGTGCTGGCCCGGGACCAGCTCGCCCAGCAGCCGCTGTACTACACCCACACCTCCACCGGGCTGATCTTCGCCACCGAGCGCAAGGCCCTGCTGGCGCACCCCGAGGTCGACGCCGTCCTGGACGCCTCCGGGCTGCGCGAGGCGATCTCCCACGCGCTGCCCCCGGGCCCGCTCTTCAAGGGCCTGGAGTCGGTCAAGGGCGCCGAGATCGCCCGCTTCGGCCGGACCGGCTGGACCAGGCGGACGTACTGGAAGCTCTCCTCCCGCCCGCACGAGGAGGACCTGGAGAGCACCACCGCCACCGTCCGCCGGATGCTGGAGGACAGCATCCGGGAGACCCTGCCGACGGACACGTCCCGGCTGGTGGCGACGCTCTCCGGCGGCATCGACTCGTCCTCGGTGGCGGCGCTGGCCGCGGCCGAGCTGCGCCGCCGGGGCGGCGACAAGCTGCGGACGTACACGGTGGACTTCAAGTCCAGCGAGTTCGAGGCGGACGTCATGCGGGACACCCGTGACTCGCCGTACGCGCAGGCCGTCGCGGACATGATCGACTCGGTGCACAACCTGGTCGAGCTGGAGTCGACCGACATCCTGCACCCGATCATCCGGCAGGGCATGCTGCGGGCCAAGGACGCCCCCACCCGGATCTACGACATGGAGACGTCGCAGTACCTGTTCATCCAGCACGCGGGAGCGCAGGGCGGCAGGATCGTCCTCACCGGCGGCGCGGGTGACCAGCTCTTCCAGGGCGCCCGCTGGTCCACCGACCAGGGCCTGGTGGAGTCCGGCACGTTCCCGTGGATCGCGCTGGCCCAGCGCTTCGGCGCGGCGAACGGCTTCGGCACCGCGCTGCTCAACGCCGACACGCTCGCCGCGTTGGACCTGCGGAACTACTACGCCGACGAGTACCAGAAGGCGATCGGCGAGATCGAGTACCTGCCGGGCGAGGACGAGTGGCAGCGGAACATGCGCCGCGTCTCGTACCTGGTGCTCACCCGGGGTCCGCTGGACTCGTCGGTGTTCGCCGCCGCCGGGCTCCAGACCCGCGCCCCGATCAACTACTACAAGCTCGTCGAGTACGCCTACAACATCCCGGCGGCGTACCAGCACCACGGTGGCATCGAGAAGAGCCTGCTCCGCGCGGCGGTCGCCGACCTGCTGCCCGAGCAGGTGCTGAAGCGTCGGCAGAGCGCCACGCCGGTCAGCAACCACCCGAGCTACGCGCAACGGCTCCAGGACGAGTTCCGGGCGATTCTCGCCGACCCGGACGCCCCGGTCCGTCCGCTGATCGACCTGGAGGCGTCGAAGGCGCTGGCCGAGGACGCGCCGCGACTGGCCAAGGACCGGCTCGCCCGCGCGGCGGCCGAACTGACCCTCCAGCTCAACCTCTGGCTGCACCACTACCGGGTACGGCTGGCGCTGTAACGCCGCCTCCTGAGCGGCACACGCGTCGACCGCTCCCCGCACGACCGTCACCAATCCGCTCGCATCGGCGACTTCACGGCGTAGGGGTACGACATGATCAATGACAGTGTTCTGGACACAATCGGCCGTACCCCGGTGGTCCGGCTCAACCGTCTCCGGGTCGACAACGGCTCGGAGATCCTGCTCAAGCTCGAGTCCCGCAACCCGGCCGGCAGCGTCAAGGACCGTACCGCGCTCTCCATGGTGCTGGAGGCGGAGCGCGACGGGCGGCTCAAGCCCGGCGGCACCATCATCGAGTCCTCCTCCGGCAACACCGCCAAGGGACTCGCGCTGATCGGTGCCGCCCGCGGGTACCGGGTCATCCTGGTCACCGACCCGAAGGCCCCGGCGTCCATGGTGGAGTACGTCTCCGCCTTCGGCGCCGAACTGGAGATCGTCAAGGAGCCGGACGAGACCGGATACCAGCGGCCCCGGCTGAACCGGGTGCACGAGCTGTTGGCGTCCACGCCGGGAGCGTTCTGGCCCAACCAGTACGACAACCCCGCCAACCCGAAGATCCACGCCGAGCAGACCGCGTACGAGATCCTCGACGACGTCGGCCAGTTCGACGCGCTCGTCGCGGCGGTCGGCACCGGTGGGCACATCAGCGGGCTGGCCGAGACCCTGAAGAAGAAGCTGCCGGACGTGGTCACGGTGGGGGTCGACGCCAAGGGGTCGAGCGCGTTCGGGTTCCCGTACGAGACGTGGCTGATGCGGGGCCTGGGCATCGCCTGGAAGCCGGAGAACCTCACCACCGAACTGGTAGACCGGGTGCACCTGGTCGCCGACCACGAGGGGATCGCCACCAGCCGGCTGCTGGCCCGCAAGGAAGGGCTGCTGGTCGGCGAGTCGGCCGGGGCGGCGGTCTTCGGGGCGCTGCACCACGCCCACCACAACCCGGGCTCCCGGATCGTCGCGGTGGCCCCCGACGACGGCGGGAACTACCTCGGCGAGTCGTACGACGACGAGTGGCTGCGGGCGCACGGCCTCGGCGACCAGGTGGCCGCGCTCACCACGACGGAGCTGCTGGTCACCGCCGCCAAGGACCCGGCCTGGCCGTCGATGACGCTGGAGCAGGTGTCCCGCCTGGTCACGAGTGCCTGAGGAGGGACACGTGTTCGCCAACCTCGACCGGCTGGCCCGGTTCATGGACGAGCAGGGCCTGGACGGACTGGTCGCCACGACCATCGAGAACGTCTACTACCTGACCGGCGTGGCCGCCGTCGGTCTGGAGATCTTCCCGCACACCGGCCAGGCGTACGCGGTGGTCACCCGGGACGCCCTGGACCGGCCGCACTTCGTCGCCTCCCGGTGCGACATCGACCAGGCGCTGGACGCGTCCGTCGAGATCGCCGGCGCGATCGGCTACGGCGTCTTCTACCGGGAGCTGCCCGACGGCGTCGCGCTGACCGACCGGGAGAAGAAGCTCGTCGCCACGTCGGTGGACGCCCCGGTGGTGCCGACCCCGATGGACGCCCTGGTGGAGACGCTGCGCCGGGCCGGGCTCGCCGAGGCCCGGATCGGCCTCGACGAGGACGGGGTGGCGCACGGCTACGTCGACGCGCTGCGCCAGAAGCTGCCCCGGCTGGACGTGCGGATGGCGTCGAACTCGCTGCGCTGGGCCCGCAAGGTCAAGACCGAGCGGGAGGTGCGCAGCGTCACCGCCGCCGCGCACGTGGCCGAGATCGGCATCCAGGCGGTCGGCGCGCTGGCCGCGCCCGGGGTGACCGAGCGGGAGCTGGTCCGCGAGTTCGAACGGGCGGTGGCCGGCGCGGGCGGCCGGGCCAAGTTCAGCCACATCAAGATCGGCCGGGCCGGGGTGTGGGGCCAGACCCGCCCCAGCGACGTGGCGCTGCACCGGGGCGACGCCATCTGGTTCGACGTCGGCTGCGTGGTGGACGGTTACTGGGCCGACATCGCCCGGGTGGTCAACCTGGGCGAGCCGCCGGAGAAGCTGGTGACGTACTACGCCGCCATGAAGGCCGGCTGCGACCGGGCGTTCGAGGAGGCCAAGCCGGGGATGACCGGCGGCGAGCTGTTCCGGCTCGTGGTCGACGCGGTGCACGAGGCGGGCGTGCCGCACTACCGCCGCAACCACGTCGGCCACGGCATCGGCGTCGAACTGTACGACCGGGTGAACATCACGCCGGAGAACGAGGACACCCTGGAGGAGGGGGTCGTCGTCAACATCGAGACGCCGTACTACGAGTTCGGCCTCGGGGCCGTCCAGGTCGAGGACCCGTTCCTGATGACCGCCGACGGCAACACCATGCTGACCACCCTGGACCGGGATCTGATCGTCCTGGACTGATTCCCACCCGTACCACCGGCACGCCGGAGTCCGTCGGGCTCCGGCGTGCCGTCGTGTGCCCGGCGCGCCGTTGGTTGCAGTGTGTGCAGGGGCCCCCTGCTCATCACCAGACGGTAGGAAGGTGCCCCTGCAACCACCTCAGCGGGCCGGCGCCTCGCCCCCTGACGCGCCTGCGATCATGCTGGGCATGCGGGACGAGAACCTCGTCGGGCGGTGGGACACCGGCCCGTACGACTACGGGGCGATGGAGTCGAGCTGGCTCTGTCTCCGCCCGGACGGCACCGGCTGGAGCGCCTGCGCCAACGTCGGCGGCGGGACGGTCAGCCACCTGGACTGGTCCTGCCCGAGAGACGACGAGATCGAGATCCGGTACGTCTGGACCGCTTCCGGCCACTGGTCGCCCGGCGAACCGCCCGCCCTGGTCGAGATCGAGGAGGAGGGGACGGACGACACGGTGGTGCGCACGCGCTACTCGATCACGCTCGACACGCCGCCCCTGGCCGAGACGCCGATGACCACCCTGCACCTGGCGGAGCCGGTCGAGTTCGCGCACGACTTCGCGCTCGCGACACGGGACGTCGACGACGCCGACCCGGCCGCCGGGGACCACGGGTAGGCGGGGCGGCGGCGACGCGCGTACCGCTATCCGCCGCGTCGGGCGAGCCGGACACCGTAACCGACCGCGCCGACGACGAGCAGGGCGCCCAGGAGCTGGAGGCCCGGCGAGTCGTCGGCCTCCCCGTACACGACGCCGGCGAGCCCGAGCGCGACGGCGAGGAGGGCGACGACCGCGAGAACGTACTTCATGAGGTCTCCTTCGCAGAGGCCGAGCCCGCCGCCGAACGTGCCGGCGGGCGGGCTCGGCCGGATCGTGGTTCCGCATCGCCACGACGCAGGACAGCGGCGGCGGCGGTGGGGTGGAGTGGGGTGCCGGGGTGGCTCAGTCCTCGACCCACTCGAGCAGGTCACCGGGCTGACAGCCGAGCACCCGGCACATCGCCTCCAGGGTGCTGAACCGGACCGCCTTGGCCCGCCCGTTCTTCAGCACGGCCACGTTCGCCGGGGTGAGCCCGACCCGCTCGGCGAACTCACCGACGCTCATCTTGCGTTTGGCCAGCTCGACGTCGATGCGGACGACGATGGGCATCAGATCACCGCCTCCATGTCGGTCCGCAGGGTGGTGGCCTGCCGCAGCAGCGCCCGCATGACCACCATCAGCAGTCCCAGCGCGGCGACCCCCACCACCATCAGGAACAGCAGGAGCGGCAGTCCGGGATCGGACGCGTTGAAACCGACGAAGAGGAAGACACCCACCAGCACCGCCCAGGCGGCGGTGATCGCCCAGACGATCGCGTCCACCCAGCGCAGGGCGACGTCGCTGAAGATGCGGTCGTGCTTGACCAGGGTGAGCAGTTTCCAGGTGGCCACGATCACCACCTGGACGCACAGCACCCAGAAGACCGCGACAGCGGTCATCGGCCACCGGAGGTAGGCCATGTCCGGGGACTCCTCGGCCATGTGCGCGAACTGTCCGGGCAGCGAGAAGGTCTGCAACAGGACCAGGATCCCGAACAACACCACGAGGAAGACTCTGAGCGGGGCCACCGCTCGATGCTCGGCTAACATGCATCGACTATCACTCGTAACCTATCGAAAGTCAATCGGTTCGCCGATTCGCCTCCGATCCGGACCGGGGGCACGGAGACGGGCCGGACCGGCACCCGACACCCGCGTACCCGACACCTGCGCGCCCCCGGACCGCCACCCGCGGCACGCCGGGGCCACCGCGTGAACGATCTTTCTCGATATAGGATCGCGCCGATGTTCGGGCCCACCCGAATCGGACGTCGACACCGGCCCGACCGCCGGTACCCCTTGGAGGAATGGTGAAGTTCAGTCTTGCCCGCGCGGCTGCCGCCCTGGTGCTCGCCGTGGGCGCCGCCGTCGCGTCGGCCACTCCCGCCAGCGCGCACGCCACGGCAGACCCGGTCAACGTCTATCCGCCGATCCAGGGCTCGTCCACCTGGGACCGGTTCGGCCTCTCCGGGCCCGGCGGACACCACGTCGTCTTCTCCAACTGGGGGTACATGAACGACTGGTCGGTCGACATCTACCGCAACCCGGGTGCCACCGTCGTCTCCCCCTTCGGCACCAAGTCCGCCGCCGGGCACGCGATCGCGGTGAAGGTGGTGACCGTACGGCCGGGCTGCGCGACCGGGAACCTCGCCGACGGCGGCTACCGGATCGGGCTGGAGGCACGCGACACCGCCACCGGGGCGATCATCGCCCGGGCCGACGTCATGCACGTCGCCAACAAGCCCAGCAACATCGTGGTGGGCGCCTCGGTCGGCCCGTGGACCAAGCTCGGCGAGACCGGCCGGTTCCGGTACTCCAGCTGCTACCAGGTCAACGGCGACAGCGGCGCGCACATCCACCTTGAGGTGATCAACCAGCACCGGTACTCGTGCTACGTCGCCCGCTCCGCCAACACCGCGCTCACCGACATGACCGTGATCGGCAAGGTCGGCGTCCACTACTCGGGCCAGCGTCAGCGCTGCTGACCCGGCACGGCGCCCCGTGGCCCCACACCGGCGACGCGGTGTGGGGCCACGGGTGGTACGGATGACCGGTCAGGGCGCGACCGTCTGGATCTCGACCAGCACGGAATCCACGCCGACCAGGCCGGTCGAGTCGAAGACCTCCAGCCACACCGACCAGGTGGTGACGGTGGTCCCGCTCTCCAGTGGGGACAGCTCACCGGTGAAGCTCGCGCAGTTCTTCGGCAGGACCACGTCGTCGATCGGGCCACCGGTGGGCACCGCGCTGCCCTGGCAGAGCACCTTCTTGACCCCGCCGTCGCCGTACGCGGTCCACCGGTAGCGGGTGCCCGGCACCGCTCCGTCCTGCGCGTCGGTGCCGGTGCCGGCGAGGGCCACCGACTCCGGCCCGGCGTCGATCGTCGACAGCTTCAGGGTCGACGCCGGCTGGGTGATCGTGGCGGTCGGCCGGGTCTGCCCGGCGGGTACCGCGGTGACCGTGAAGACGCGCTGCACGACCGCCCCCGCCGCCGTGAACGTCGCGGTGTACGTGCCCGGGGTGGCCGTGCCCGCCGGGAGGGTGGTCTGGTGGCCGCCCTTCTGGAAGACCACCTCGTTGCCCCGCCGGACCGTCCAGGATGCCTGGGCGTCCGGCACCGGTTCGAACGTGTCCGGGTCGGTGGAGGTGCCGACCAGGCTGACGGCCTGCCCCGCGGGGAGCTTGAGCCCGGCCGGCGGCGAGATGATGGCCGCGGTCGCCGGGCTGTCCACCACCGTGACGGTGACCGTCGCCGAGGCGGTCTGCCCGAGGCTGTCGGTGGCCTTGGCCGTGATGACGTGGGTGCCGGCCGACAGCGACGGCACGAACGTCATGGACTCGTTGCCCAGGTGTCCGTCGACGTTGCTGGTCCAGGTGAGCGGGAGCTGCTTGCCGGCGAAGTCGGTCGCCGTGCCCCACAGGTCCACCGACTGGCCCACACTGAACTGCTGCTTGGTCTGCGGCATGCTGATGCTCACCGAGGGCTTCACGCCCAGCGTCTTGGCGACCGCCGCCAGCGCGTTGATCCGACGCTGGCTGCCGGTCACCTTCCAGCCGAGCCCGCCGACGTGGGCGGTGTCGTTGAGGATGTCGCGGACCTGGGCGGAGGTCAGCTCCGGGTTGGCGGCCATGACCAGGGCGGCGACCCCGCCCACGAAGGGCGCGGCGAAACTGGTGCCGCACCGGGCCTCCGTCTCGTTGACGCCCGGCTGGGCCGGGTCGAGGAGGACCTGGACGCACATCGGGCCGTAGATCTCCACCGAGGTGGTCACGTCACTGGTGCCGTAGTTCGACTTGTCCGACACCGTCGCGTCCCACGTGTTCACACCGCCGACGCACATCACGTGGACGCTCTCGCAGGGCACGTAGAGCGTGTTGCCGTCGATGTTCTTGCCGTTGTTGCCGGACGACGACACGATCAGCGCCCCGGTGTCCCGGACGTGCTTCATCCGCCGGTCGGTCCAGGTACGGGCGTGTGTCTTGCCCAGGGTCACGTCCCGGCCGAAGCTGAGGTTCACCACGTCCGGGCGGGTCGCCTCGGCGGCCTTCTCCAGCCGGCGCAGCTTCGTCCAGTAGTCGTTGCCGTTGCGGACGGCGACCAGCTCGTCGACCACCGGCCCGGCCGGCCCGGCGGTGCCGTAGCCGTTGTCGACCTGACCCATCCCGGCGAGCACCACATCGGTGGCGTGCCACGGACAGGGCGTGCCGTTCGTGCAGTTGCTCGGGTTGGGTTTGCCCCACTCCGCCGTGTACAGCGTCACCTTGGCGGGGAAGTCCGGGTTGGTGTGGAACCCGCCGTCGAGCACCAGGTACTTCACCTGCCGGGTCAGCTTGCCCTTGGCCTGGAGCAGTTGCCAGGCCTTGGCGACCCCGGTGTCCATCGCGTTGCCCGACCCCATGTACGACCAGTCGAAGACGTTCTTGTTGATGGTGGGCGACTCGAAGACCTTGCCGTCGACGATGCCGGTCGGCTCCACCAGCCAGTCGAGGACCAGCTCGGTCCCGGCCCGCCACTCGGCGGCGGCCAGCGCGATCAGGCGCAGCGTCCGCTCGTCACCGACCCGGTACACACCGGACTGACCCGGCTCGGCGGCGAGCAGGTCGGCGACCAGTCTGGTCGGATCGGCGCGGTCGACGTCCACCCGGACCAGGTGGTCCTGTCCCTGCTCGTCCGCCGGGAACGAGTCGAGCACCTGGCCGTCCCAGCGGGTCAGGAAGGCGTCCAACTCGGCCTGGTCGGACGTCCGTACCATCACCTCGTCGAGCACCAGGCCGGCCGGCGAACCGTCCGGCCCGGCCACCACGCCGAGTTGGCGGTCGGTGCCGAGCCGACCGACCGGGTCGACCGGCAGCCGGGGCACGGGCAACCTCGGGTCGACCTGGAAGTCCAGCCTCTCGGCGGTGTTGCCGGCCGCGTCGGTCCGGCCGGCGGGTGCCGACACGGCGGCTCCCGCCGCGCTGGGCGCGGCGAGTCCGCCGACGAGCGCCGCCACGACGGCGGTGACCAGGACGCGGCGCGAGCCGGTGAACAGTCGGCGGGCGGAAAGTGTGGGTGTCACGGGTTCTCCTCGGTGTCCGCAGTGGGTTGACACCGGTGTGAGTCCGGACGGGTCGGGATGCCAACAGAAAACCCCGGAGAATTTTTCCGGCCGCTTCACTGAGAATGGTCGACGAGCAGTGGGGGTCACGGATGGACACGGCGGCGCAGGACGACCGGACTCTCGTCGAGGCGGTACGCCGGGGCGAGCGGGCCGGTCTGGAAGGCTTGTACCGGCGGTACGCCGACCGGCTCTACACGTACGCCCGGGTGTTGGTGCGCGAGCCGGAGGCCGCCGCGGACGCCGTCCACGACGCGTTCCTCACCGCCAGCCAGCGCATCGACCAACTCCGTGACCCCGACCGGCTGCGCCCCTGGCTGTACGCGATCGTGCGCAACGAGTGCCTCCGGCAGATCCGGGACCGGTCCCGCGCCGCGCCCCTGGACGAGGCGGCCGAGCCGGTGGCCGACACCGCCGACCCGGGCACCGACGTCAACACCGCTCAGGTAAGGGACCTCGTCCACACCGCAGCCGCCGCCCTCAACCCGGGCGACCGCGAGGTGGTCCACCTGGCGATCCGCCACGACCTGTCCTCCGCCGACATCGGCGCGGCCCTCGGGGTGCCCGCCAACCACGCGCACGCCCGCCTGTCCCGGGCCCGGACCCAGCTCGAACGGGCGCTCGGCGCGTTGCTCGTGGCCCGCAGCGGTGCCCGGGACTGCCCCGCCCTGGCCGAGACGATCGACGGCTGGCAGGGCACGCTGACCCCGACCCTGCGCAAGCGGGTCGCCCGGCACATCGACAACTGCGCCTCGTGTGGCCTGCTCCGACGCGAACAGCTCAACCCGGCGGCGCTGCTGTCCGCCTACACGGCTCCGGGGTTCCTCGTCGTCGCCGACACGGTCTGGCCGAGGCTGGCCGGGGCCGGTCCGGCCGACGGCCCGGCGGCCGACGGCGGGGCGGCCGACGGCGGGGCGGCCGACGGCGGGGCGGCCGACGGCCCGGCGGCCGACGGCGGGATGACCGACACGACCGACGGCGGACTGACCGACGACGGGGTGACCGGCGCGGTCGACGGTCAGGGGACCGACACGACCGGCGGGGTGACCGACGCGACCGGCGGCAGCGCCGACGTCGGGAGTTCTCCCGGTGCGACCACCGCGCCGTCGGCGACGACCGGGCCGAGCGGGTCCGCAGAGGGCACGCCACCTCCCGGACCGGCTGCGGGGCAGGACGACGCGCCCGCCGCCGAGCCGCGGAACGGGCTTACCGGGAAAGCGGGCGACCGGGCCGCCGCAGGGTCGGCAGCCGACTCGGCCCCCCGGTCCGCCGCCACCCTGGCCGGGGGCGTCGCACCGCCCCGTGCGGCGGCCCACCCCGCCCGGGTGACCTCGGCGTCCACCCACGACCGGCGACGACGACGGCGGTTGGCGGCGACCGCCGGGTTGCTGGTCCTCCTCGCCCTCGCCGGCACCTGGGCGCTCGCCCCCGGACGCCGGGCCGAACAGGTGGCGGCCACGTCCGGGGCGACCACCGGCAGGTCCGCGACGGCGACGACGGCTGCGGCGGTCCCGGCGGCGACCACTCCTGTCGTCACCGCCACGGCGACCGGCACCGCCGCCGCGACGGCACCGGGACCCGGCGCGACCGGCACCGCTGCCGTGCCCCCCGCGCCCGGCTCCCGGCCGGGGGCCGCCGCGCCGACCACCGCTCCGGGCAGGACAGTCGCCCCCACCACCGCGCCGGCCCTGGCACGACCGACCACCACGCCACCCCCGCGCCGGGCGTTCACCGTGTCGGCGAGCGCGCACGTACGCTGCGGTCAGGACACCTACAGCCTGGTCGTCCGAGCCACCGGCAGCGCCGCGGTCGGCCAGGCGGAGGTGCGGTGGACGCCCGTCGGGGGCGCCACGTCGACCCAGGCCATGACCGTGGACGGGGCGTCCGCCCAGGCGACCGTGGGACGGCTACGTGCGACGGCCCTGACCTGGTCGGTACGGATGACCGCCGTGGACGGACGAACGGCGCAGAGCCCGACGTACCAGGTCACCGACCCGTGCGTACGGCCCGGCTAGGGGTGGCCTCGCGGATCCTGCGCCCCGCCCCACCCGGGGACTGCGCTGCGTGACCTGCAAGCAGCTGGAGGAGCGCCCGCGTCGCCGCCGTGTCGGCGGCGACGCGGGCCGGCACAGGTCCAGCAGCGGCGGTCAGGCCGGCAGGGCCACCTGCGCCGGGGTCGACCGGTGGGTGGTGGTGCCGTCGCCGACCTGCCCGAACGAGTTGTCACCCCAGCACCACAGGCTGCCGTCGGTACGCGCCCCGCAGGCATGGTAGGAGGCGGATGCACCGTCCGCCCAGGTGGTGGCGGTGCCGACCCGGGTCGGGGTGGACCGGTGGGTGGTGGTGCCGTCGCCGAGCTGTCCGGACGTGTTGTTGCCCCAGCACCACAGGCTGCCGTCGGTGCGCGTCGCGCAGGACGAGTCGATGCCCGTCTCGACCCTCACCCAGGTGGTGGCGGTGCCGACCTGGAGCGGGGTGGTCTGGAAGCCGCTGCCCCCGCCCACCTGGCCGTAGCCGTTCTCGCCCCAGCACCACAGCGTCCCCTCGGCGCGGACCGCGCAGGTGTGCGCGTACCCGGCCGTCACGCCGGTCCACGTGGTCGCGGTGCCCACCTGCGTCGGTGTCGCCCGGTAGTCCCGGATGCCGAGACCGAGCTGCCCGTCCGAGCTGCTGCCCCAGCACCACAGGGTCCGGTCGGTGCGGATGGCGCAGGTGTGCGCGTAGCCGGTCGTGACGCTCGCCCAGGTGGTCGCCGTGCCGACCTGCACCGGGGTGGTCGTCAGCTGGGGAGACGTGCCGATACCGAGCTGCGCGTGCCGGTTCAGGCCCCAGCACCACAGGGTGCCGGTGGTCTGGACGGCGCAGGTGTGGTTGGCCCCGGTGCTGACGTTGGCCCAGGTGGTGGCGTCGCCGACCCGGACCGGGCTGGTCCGTCTCGTGGTGCTGCCGTCGCCGAGTTGCCCGTTGACGTTGTTGCCCCAGCACCAGAGCGTGCCGTCGGTGCGTACCGCGCAGGTGTTGCTGCTGCCGGCGTCGACACGTGCCCAGGTGGTGGCGTCGCCGGTCCGGACCGGAGAGGTCTGGTTCGTCCTCGTCCCGTCGCCGAGCTGGCCGTAGAAGTTGTTGCCCCAGCACCAGAGTGTGCCGTCGGTACGGGTCACGCAGGTGTGCAGATCGCCCGTCGCGATCCGGGACACCGGCGCGGCGGCGAGCGAGGCGGTCGGTGTGCCCCGGTCGGCGGAGCTGACGCCCGCGTTGGCCGCACCCGCCGTGAACCCGATGGACAGCACACCCATTCCGACAGCGGCCGCCGCCGCGACGACGGTCCGGGCCGTCCGCCGCCAACGCGTCCGTAGCCGGCCCTCCCGATGTTCGTTCATGTGTTCTCCCAGGCATCGTCGGTTCCGTAAGTGGAGGCGGCGTTGCCTCGGCAGGTCGCCCAGCGACCCGTCACTTCACATCGATGAACTTTACATTGACACACATCACCTTTACACGCGTTCAGGCGGCGGCCCCCGGCCGTCGGGCCGGGGGCCGCCGCCGACGGTCCGCTACTCCAGCTTGTTCGGGGTGTCGTGGCCGACCTCGTACGGCGTCGTCACCCCCTCGTAGATGACGTGGGACATCATGCCGGCCGCGGCGTGGTCGAGGTTGTGGCAGTGGTCCATCCACAGGCCCGGGTTGTCGGCCTTGAAGGCCACCTCCCAGATCTCCCCCACCTCGACGTTGACCGTGTCCAACCAGAGCGGGCTGCCGGTGGCCGGCTTGCCGTTGCGGCTGAGCACCAGCACGTGGTGGCCGTGCAGGTGCATCGGGTGGTCGAAGTGACTGCGGTTGGCGAAGCGCACCTTCACCAGGTCACCCTCGCGGACGGTGAGCGACGGGGCCTTCGGGAAGGCCATGCCGTTGCTGGCCCAGACCACCGTGAACTTCCCGTCGTAGAACCACAGCTCGTTGTCGAAGACCAGCGAATGCGTCTTGGTGAATTTGCTGTCCCGGCCGAACGGGGTGGGCAGCGGCGAGCCGTACGTGGTCGGGTCGAACGCCTCCTGCGGCTTGTCCGGCCGCACGTCGCCGGTGCCGTCGGCGCTGAGCAGCAGACCGCCGTCGACGACCCGCAGTTCCTTGCCGAAGCGCCGCAGCTCGGTGAGGCGTACCGGCTGGGCGGGCATGGTGAACTCCAGGTCGTACCGGCCACCGCCGCCGATCACGATCTGTCTGTCGGCGACCTCGGTCGGCTCGTTGATCGGGTTGCCGTCGATCGCGACCACCGTGAACGGGGTGCCGGTCAGCGAGTACCGGTGGGTGGCGCCGTCGGTGTTGATCAGACGGAGCCGGACCGGGGTGCCCGGGGTCGTCCGGCGCCGGTCGAGCTGGTCGACGGTGCCGATGGCGGGCGGCTCCAGGGGCAGTTCGTCCTCGTACCAGGTGTGCGTGGAGATGATCAGATCCTGGGTGCCGGGGGCCAGGTCCGACTGCTCCGGCTCGATGATCAGCGGCCCGAACAGGCCCTTCTTGACCTGGACCGAGGACTGCTGGTGGGAGTGGTACCAGTGGGTGCCGACCTCGTCCGGCCGGAACCGGTAGACGTGCGTGCCACCGGGCTGGATGGCGTTCTGGGTGACCCCGGCGACGCCGTCCTCGGCGTTGGGCACGTCCACTCCGTGCCAGTGCACCGACACGTTGGTGTCCGGCACCTTGTTGTGCACCGTCACCTCGATCAGCTCACCGCGCTTGACCCGCAGCTCCGGCCCGGGGCTCTGCCCGTTGAACAGCCACGCGTCGACCTCCCGGCCGGAGGCCAGCCGCAGCTTCTTCGCCTCGGCGACCAGGGTGAACCGACGGTCCGGCGTCTCGCTGCGCGGCCCGGTCAGGTCGGCCACGCTGACCGTACGGCCGGCGGAGTGACCGTGCGCGCCGGCCGCGGAGACGCCGCCGTGCGCGTGGTCGGTCATGTTCATCCGTCCCGGCAGGACGGTCTCGTTGGCCGCCAGGCTCAGTCCGCCGACCAGCAGCAGGACGAACCCGGTGGCGACGGCGACCGCGCGCAGCGCCCGGACCGGCCGGGTGCGCTGGACCGGCCCGCCCCGCTCCGCGACCAGGTACCGGTGCTGCTGCCACAGCCAGAGTCCGACCAGGATGGTCAGGAAGGACACGTAGACGGTGAGGATCGGGATGAGCTGCGGCGGGCCCATGGTGACCATGATCGCGGTGACGAAGCCGGCCAGCGCGCCCAGCGCGGTCGCCTGGAACGGCACCACCGCCTGTGGGGCGAAGGTCGCCAGCCGGGTCTCGGCCGACGGGTTCCGCCGGTGGGCACGCCAGCGGGGAACCGCCAGTACCAGCACCGCCAGGGCGGGCAGGATCACCAGAGGTAGCGCCACGGCGACCCGGTCGGCCACGAAGAGATAGCCGAAGCTGCCCATCAGCAGGGTGGTGACGACACGGGCGGCGACGCCGAGCCAGCCGAGCGCGACCAGCACCAGCATGAAGGTGGCCCGCCGTCGGCCCCGCCGGTCGGAGCGGTGCCGTGGTCTGCGGGCCACCAGGACCGCGCTCGTGCCCCACAGCAGGGTGAGGAAGAGCGCGGCCTCGATGTCGTAGTTCAGATAGCTTTCGAACAGCATGGGCAACCTCCGGGAACGGGCAGCATCGATCGGGGTGGTCGGTCAGGGACGGGTGGACGTGCCGTCCACCGCCTCCCACCGGAGTTCGTGGCCCTCGGCCCAGATCCGGGCGGCGGCGGCGAGGACGCTCCGGCGGTCGGCGACCGGCGCACCGGGCGAGGCCGGCAGCAACGCCACCACGTCACTGGCCTTCGACCGCACCGCGCGGTGCTGGCGGGCCACGTTGGTCAACCCCTGACCCGCTCCGGCCTCCACGATCAGCAGGTCACCGGTGGCGAGCAGCGCGTCGAGCGCCGGCCAGAACAGCACCGGGTCGGCGATCTGGGTGGTCCAGAACATCGGGTCGCCGGCGGTCGCGGCGTCGAGCTTCCGGCCGACGTACGCGGAGTAGACCGGGTCGACCGGCGGGCCGGGCCGGGCCGCCTCGACCGCGTGCCGGGTGGCCAGCGACGCGTCGCGCACCGCCGGGCTGTGGAACGCCTGGCGTGCCTTGGCGAGCCGGCAGACGTACCCCTGCTCGCGCAGCTTCTCCTGGACCACGGCCAGCGCCTCGTCCGGGCCGGCCAGCATGGTCTGCCGGGGCGCGTTGACGGCGGCGACGGCGACCTGCCCGGTCGGGTCCAGCGTCAGGTACGGCTGGAGTTCGTCGGCGGTGGCCGCGACGGCGAGCATGCCACCGGGCGGGGTACGGAGAACCTCGGTGACCCGGGCCCGCATCAGCCGGACGGCGGCGGGCAGGCTGAACGCCCCGGCCAGGGTGGCGGCGACCATCTCCCCCGCGCTGTGCCCGAGCAGGGCGACCGGCCGGACCCCCCAGGAGCGGACCATCGCGCCGAGCGCGTAGCCCACGCCGAACAGCAGCGGCTGGGCGCGGGAGCCGTCGTCGAAGGGGATGCTCGGGTCGTCGGAGAGCCACTCCTCGCGCAGCCGGTCCCCGCCGTCACCCCAGAGCGCGAAGAAGGTGTCCATCGCGGTGGTGAAGACCGGGTCGTGGCCGTACAGCCCGGCGCCCATGCGCGGGTACTGCGCGCCCTGGCCGGGGAAGAGCAACGCGACCGGGCGGCCCTTCGGCGCGGTGGCCCGGTGCCGCTCCACCGCCTCGGTCACCTCGGCGGCGTCGGCCGCCACGACCGCGCCGCGCATCCCGCCGGATCCGGCCCGGCGGGCGGCCTGGCGGGCCAGCGTCCCGATCCGCCGCCGGTCGTCGCCGAACAGGTCGCCCCCGAAGCGGGCGAGTCGCCCCATCGCCCGGCGTCGCCGCTGGTCCGCCGCCTCGTCCACGGCCGACCAGCGGATCACCAGCGGATCGCCGGACGGGCGGACCGGCCCGGGGGGCGGCAGCAGGACGACCGAACTCCCCCGCCGGGAGATGTCCGGCAGCGCGACCGGGGTGGGGGCCCGCTGGTCGGCGACCGGGTTCGGGCGACGGCAGCCGTCGGTGAGCATGCGTCGCAGGTCGCCGGGGCGGAGCACCCCGGAGCGGGACCGGTCGGCCTCGGTGAGGTCGTCGGTGGCCCGGACGACGGCGAGCGGCGGCTCGTCGGGCGACCAGGACTCGGCGAGACGGCGCAGCGCCACCACCAGCCACCGCCCCGGTTCGTCCTCCAGTTCGGCCGCGACCAGGACGAGGTCGGCCTCGGTCCGGGCCAGCCGGGTCGCCGCGTGGTGCAGCGCCGCGCAGAGCCGGGGTACGAACACCGTCGCCCCGGCGGCGCCCGGCGGCACGCACGCCGAGGTGACCCCGCCCTCGTACCCGGCCGGAGGGTTCGTGCCGGTCAGCACGAGCGAGGTACGCCGGCCCCGCCGTACCGTCGGGCCGAGCCGGTCGAGCACGGTCGCGACGGTCGCCGCGCGGCCGGTGGTCCCCGGGTCGTCCCGCTCCGCCGGTCCGACCGCCCACCTCACGATCGCGGCGTCAGTCGCTGCCATCGCGGTCACCTCTCTCCCGCTCCGGGCCCGACCACCGCCGTCGACCGTGCAGGGCTGTCCGAGCGGGTCGCGCCGATGTCGTCTGAGTCCGGACCGACAGTGGCGGCCGGCTCTCGAAAACGGTTCGAAGGCACCTGGAAGGACGCCCGGCCGCCCGGTTCTCCAGCCGTTTCGGAGTTGGCGTCGAGACGGCGGTCCGAGGATGTCCCGAAGCCGGATCGACCACTGTGGTCGAGCCACCCTCGGGTTGGAAGCGAGAACAAGATGACCTGGACCCAGCTCCTGGTCCCGATCACCCTGACGGGTACCGGGATGGCGGCCGGCGGGCTGATGATCACCGTGCTCGGCGGGGTGCCGCTGCTGCTCCGACTGCCGACCGACCAGTACGTGCCGATCCACCAGTTCCTGGTGACCCGCTTCGATCCGTTCATGCCGATCTGCATGATCACGTCGCTGGTCGCCGACCTGCTCCTGGCCGTCCTGGTGGACGAACCGGTGTCCCGGATCGGCTTCGGGATGTCCGCCGTCCTGCTCCTCGGCGCGATGGTCATCTCGCTGACGAAGAACGTCCCGATCAACCGGTGGCTCAAGACCCTCGACCCGGACCGGTTGCCGGAGAACTTCGAAGAGATCAACCCGCGGGTGCGCTGGGGCAGGTGGAACTCGGTCCGGACGGTCTTCGTCGTCGTCGCCCTGGGGCTCAGCGCGATCGCCGTCGGCCCACTGTTGTAAGCCCCCCGCCGGCCCCGTCCCGCCCGGCCGGCCACCGATCCGTCCGGCAGCGGACCGGCTGCCCCCGGTCCGGCCCCGCACGAGGCCCGTTCCCTCCCCGGCCGAGCCGGGGTGTCCACGGAAGGATTCTGTTGATGACCCCTGACACACGAGCCACCGCCGCCGCGGTGGACCGGGCGGAGACACCCGGGGAATCCCGCTTCGTGATCGGCCGCGACGTCGGCACGGTCGCGAGCTGGTTCCGCATCCTGTACGCGCTGATCGCGGTCGGCAGCCTCTGGTACCGGATCGACAAGGCCCTCGACGCCTCCGGCCTGGCCATGATGGCGGTCTGGTTCGTGGTGGTGGCCGCCGTCTACACCGCGGTCATCTGGTTCTTCGGCCGGATCGAGCGGTTCCGGGGGGTCAACCCGTGGATCCCGTCGGCGCTGCTGCAACTACCGATGATGCTCTACCCGATGGGCATCGGCTCGGCGCCGATGCACCAGGCGCTCGCCGTCTACACCACCATCGGCGTGTTGCTCTGTGGTGTGATGCGGTACGGCGGCCTCGAGGTCGCCGCCCTGCCCATGCTGCTGCTGCGGCGGCGGTCCCGGCTGTTCAGCCCGTTCAACGCGATCGACATCGTCGAGCAGGCGTTCCGCCGGGAACGGTCACGGGGCGTCCTGTGGGCGACCGCGCTCGCGCTGACCGTCTTCGTGGTCATCGAGTACTGGTGGGTGGGTCTGACGCTGAGCATCCCGCCGGCGAAGGACCTGCTCGGCGAGGGCATCCGGCTGCCCGGCTTCTGGGCGCTGCTGCTCGTCGTGCCGGCGGCCTGGTTCGCCGTCCTCGCCGCCCGCGGGCGGGACCGGTGGCGGTCGGTGCCGTTCGACCAGCGCTGGCCGGGGCTGGCCGCGCTGACCCTGCTGCTGCTGATGCCGATGCTCGGCAGCCGCCAGGTGCCGGACTCGCTGTGGGGCATCATCATGTTCGTCGGTCTCGTCGTCGGCCTGGTCACCCTGGTCCGGCTGCCGTTCCGCCGGTCCGCCGGCACCGGCCGCCGCGCGCCGGAGGTCGCCGCGTCGCGCTGACCCGCCCCCGCGTCCCCCGTCGGCCGGGCACCCTCCCCGAGGTGCCCGGCCGCTCGCTGTCGTGATCTCTGCGCGTCCTCTGCTCTGCGCCCCTGTCCGCACCAGGCACTCATCGTGAGCGGAGGGTCCCCTGCGCCGACGTCCGCGGACACCCGACATCCCTGTTCCATGCCCTGACGCCCATGCGGGTGCGGAGCAGAGGGGAACGGGCGGTCGGCGCTGCCGGGCGAAGAGCCACTCTGAGCGAGAACCAGCGTCGGCGGAGCCCCGAACACTCAGGGTGACGGCGCATGCCAGGAGGTCGGCTCGCCGGGCCAGCGCCAGAGCCAGGGGTCAGCGTCAGCGTCAGAACGTGACGGCTAGGGCGACGTGTCTGTCGCGGGTCGGCACCACGCTGCCGCACCGACGGACGCGTCCACAGGTGCGGGACGCGTCCGTCGGTGCCGTGGCAGGAGCGGGCGGCTCAGCGGGCGGCGGCGTCGACCTTGCGGGGCAGGACGTAGACCAGGGCGACGACCAGGAGGCAGAGGAGCACCTGCACGCCGAGGGTCCAGCCCATCGCGTCGACGAAGCGGGCCCGGCTGGCGGTGTCCTGGTCGGCGAGGAGGCCGAAGAAGACCGCGCCGGTCACCGCCACCCCGAGCACCCCGCCGGTCTGCTTGCCGGTGGAGAAGATGCCGGCGGCGGACCCGGCGTCGACGTGCGGGATGCCGGCCAGGGTGACGTTGAGGATCGGCGCGCTGACCAGGCCCATGCCGACGCCGACGACGCAGAGGCTGACCACGATCGGCAGCGAGGTGAGCCGGTCGCCGGAGACGACCACGATCGCGTTCAGCCCGGCCATGCCGAGTGTCATCAGGACCGCGCCGACGACCAGGGCGGTCCGCCCGGCGGTCCGGGCCAGCGGGATCGCCACCATCGAGGCGAGCGCGGTGCCGACCGCCCAGGGCGCGACCGTCCAGCCGGTGCGCTCGGCGGTGAAACCCAGACCGTTCTGGAGGAACACCACGAAGGTCAGGAAGAAGCCGGACATCAGCGCCGCGACGATGATGTTCGCGAGCACCCCGGCGGTGAACGTCCGCTGCCCGAACAGGTGCAACGCCACCAGCGGTGACTCGCCGGCCTGCTCCTTGCGCCGCTCGAACCGGACGAGCACCACGAACGCCGGGCCGGCGGCGGCCAGGCACACCCAGGACCACCACGGCCAGCCCAGCTCGCGGCCGTACATGAGGGGGTGCAGCAGGAGCAGCAGGGCGGCGGCGGCCAGGAAGACGCCGCCGAGGTCGAAGCCGCGCCCCCGTTCGTCGCGGGACTCCGGCAGCCAGACGAGCCCGCCCAGGAAGGCGACCAGGCCGATCGGCAGGTTGATCAGGAAGATGGTCCGCCAGCCCCAACCGAACAGGTCCGCGCCCATCAGGATGCCGCCGAGCATCGGACCGGAGACCGTGGCCAGGCCGATGACCAGGCCGTAGACGGCCAGCAGCGGGGCCCGGCGGGCCGGCGGCACCAGCACCTGGAAGACCGCGAGGACCTGCGGACCCATGATCGCGGCGGCCACGCCCTGCACCACCCGCGCGGCGACGAGCCAGCCGACGTCCCCGGCGACGCCGGCGAGCACCGAGGCGACGGTGAAGCCGGCGAGGCCGAGCAGGAACGCCCGCCTGCGGCCGAAGGCGTCCCCGATCCGACCGCCGGTGACCAGCAGCAGGGCGAACGGCAGGGTGTAGCCGGCGAGGACCCACTGCATCGAGCCGTAGCTCGCTCCCAGGCCGTCCTGGATGGACGGCACCGCGATGTTGACGCCGGTGGTGTCGAAGCTGGTCATGAAGGTGGCCAGCAGGACCACGGTGAGCGCGGCACCGAGCCGCCGCGCGGCCGGCGGGGCGGCGTCGTGCGGCGGGGCGGCGGGCGGTGCGGCCGGGGGCGGGGTCGCCACGTCGCGGCCGGGCGTGGTCGCGGTCACGGCAGCACCGCCACGCCCGCCGCGGTCACCGTCAGGGCCGCCAGCGCCAGCGCGGTACGCAGCTGGTGCAGGCGACGCCACTGCGGTCGGGGGTCGTCCCAGTCGTCCGGTACGGCGTCCGGGTCGACCCCCAGCACCCGCTTGTTGATCGGGACGTTGCCGAGGTGGGACACCCCCTGCACGCCCAGCGCCAGCACCGAGGCCAGGACGAACAGCCACCGGGTCGTCGGCTCCTCGACCAGGAAGATCAGCGCGATGTCGGCGAACATCGTCGAGTTGACGATCAGCGGCATCGACGGGTGGTACCCCTGGCCGAGCTTGCGGTGCAGGGTGATGTAGCTGCCCGCCGGCATGGTGTAAAGGGTCGGCAGCACGCTCACCGCCACGGCGAAGAACACCCCCGCCACGATCCCGCTGCCGCCGACGGCGACCACCGCCAGCGCCTGGGCAATTGTCTCTCTCATCGGCTCGCCATCTTCCGTCGCGTCCGGCAACGAACTCCGCCAGCGATGCTCACGGCGTCGCCTCAAGCCGACGTGGAGGAAAGCTCGACGCGGCCACCGCCCCGGCCGGGGCGGTGGCGGGCGGCCGACACCGACGTGCGCGACCTTCGACCGAGTCCCGAGGCAGACCCGAGACGGGCCGCTGAGCATCGACCGCGAGCAGGCGACCGGGCGGCGTGACGCATCGCCCCGGTCCGGGGCCGCGCTGCACGCCTAACGACGCGAACGTGAGGAGACGAGCCATGTCGGGTATCGCTGGCTGGGTTGACTACGAGCGGGACCTGTCCCGCGCGCAGGCGACCGTCCGTGCCATGAGCGCCACGATGGCCAACCGGGGGCCGGACGCGGAGGGCGTCTGGACGTCCCCGCGCGCCGCCATCGGTCACCGCCGGCTCGCCCTGGTCGAGCTGGACGGCGGTCGGCAGCCGTACGTCGTCGAGGCGGACGGCCAGGTCCTCGCCGTGGTCGCCGTCGACGGCGACGTCTACAACGCGCCCGCGCTCCGCGCCGAACTGGAGTCGCACGGGCACCGGTTCCGCAGCCGGGGCGACGCCGAGGTGGTGGCGTACGCGTACCTCCAGTGGGGCGCCGGGCTGGCCGAGAGGCTGGAGGGCGGCTACGCCTTCACGGTCTGGGACGTCCGCCGCGAGGAGCTGCTGCTGGTCCGGGACCGGCTCGGCAACAAGCCGATGTTCTACTACCCGACCCCGCACGGCGTGCTCTTCGCCTCCGAGCGCAAGGCGATCCTGGACCACCCGCAGGCCGAGGCCGTGGTGGACCTCGACGGCCTGCGCGAGATCCTCTCCTACGCCGGCACCCCCGGCCACGGCGTGTTCAAGGGCATGCACCAGGTGCGCGCCGGCCACGTCGTACGGGTCACCCGTTCCGGGCACCGGGAGGAGCGCTACTGGGCGCTGGAGGCGCAGCCGCACACCGACGACCTGGACACCACCGTGGCCACCGTCCGGGAGCTGCTGGAGCAGTCGGTGGGCGGGCAGCTCACCGCGGACGTACCGCTGGGGATGATGCTCTCCGGCGGCCTGGACTCCTCCGGGGTGACCGCGCTGGCCGCGCGGGCGCTCAAGGAGCGCGGCGAGGGGCCGCTGCACACCTTCACCGTCTCGTTCGGCTCGGCCGAGGAGTTCACCCCCGACGAGGTCTGGGGCTCCTCGGACGCGCCGTACGTCAAGGAACTGGTCGACGCGATCGGCGCCGAGCACACCGACATCGTGCTGGACACCGCCGACCTGCTCGACCCGATCGTGGCGGCGAATGCCCTGCGGGCCAAGGACGTGCCGAGCCCACTGGGCAACATGAACACCTCGCTGTACGTGCTCTGCCGCGCGGTGCAGGAGCACACCCCGCTGGCCCTGCTCGGCGACGCCGCCGACGGTGTCTTCGGCGGCACCATGTGGATGTCGATGCCGCCGCTGATCGAGGCGCAGACCTTCCCGTGGATCGCGATGGCCCACTGGGGTGGCGGCAGGCACGGCATGGGCACCGACCTGGTCGACGCGGGCCTGCTGGAGCGGCTCGACATGCGCGGCTACACCAGCGGCCGGTACCGGGAGGCGATGGACCGGGTGCCGTTGCTGCCGGGCGAGACCGGCCAGGAGAAGCGCATGCGGGAGATGTGGTACCTGAACGTCACCAACTGGTTGGAGACGCTGATCCCGCACTCGGAGTCGATCGCCGGTTCGGTCGGGCTGGCGCTGCGCCTGCCGTACTGCGACCACCGCCTGGTGCAGTACGTCTACTCCGCGCCGTGGGCGCAGAAGAGCTTCGACGGGCGGGAAAAGAGCCTGCTGCGCGCGGCCGTCAAGGACGTGCTGCCGCCGGCCATCGTCGACCGGAAGAAGTCGCCGTACCCGGTGACCCAGGACGCCGCGTACGCCAGGGCGCTCTGCGACCAGCTCCTGGCGCTGACCGCCGACCGCGACGCCCCGATCGCCGGGCTGGTGGACACCACCGCCGCGAAGGCGTTCGCCGCCGACCCGGAGAGCCTGATCTCCGGTCCGCGCGCCTGGGTGGCGCGTACCCACGTGGAGATGCTGTTCCAGCTCAACATGTGGCTCGACCAGTACCGGGTGCGGGTCGACCTCTGACCGGCACCGTCCCAGTCGTCTTCGATCCCTCGTCGAGGAACGGCTGCCAGCGTTTCGAGCATCGTGGCGACCACCACGGCCCGCACCACACTCCGAAGGAGCCTTCGCAATGGGAACCAAGAACTCTGACCTGTCGATCCTCGACCTCGCGGCGGGCTACTGGTCGGCCAAGACCTTCCTCAGCGCGGTCGAGCTGGGCCTGTTCGGCGTCCTCGCCGACGGCGGCCGGACCGAGCCGGAGATCCGCGAGACGCTCGGGCTGCACCCCCGGGCCAGCCGCGACTTCCTCGACTCGCTGGTCGCGCTGAAGGTGCTCGACCGGGACGCCGAGGGGCGTTACGCGATCAGCGCCGCCGCCGCCAACCAGCTCGACCCGAAGCACCCGTCGTACCAGGGCGGCTTCCTCCGCATGCACGCCTGGCAGTACGGCGTCTGGGGCAAGCTGACCGACCTGCTGAAGACCGGCGACATGCAGGCGCACACCGACCGTGACTTCAACAAGTTCTACTCGCGTCCGGAGTCGGTGCGGAACTTCATGTCCGCCATGGACGGTGCCAACTCGGCGGTCGGCCCGGCCCTGGCCGAGAAGTTCGACTGGACCGAGGTGTCGTCCTTCGTGGACGTCGGTGGGGCCCGGGGCAACATCGCCGCGGTCATCGCCAAGGCCCACCCGCAGCTGGACGCCGGCACCTTCGACCTGCCGCCGGTGAAGCCGTTCTTCGACGAGCACATGGACCGGCTGGGCATGACCGACCGGGTCACCTTCCACGCCGGTGACTTCTTCGACGACAGCCTCCCCACCGCCGACGTCCTGATCTTCGGGCACGTGCTGCACGACTGGAACGACGAGCAGCGGATCGCCCTGCTGCGCAAGGCGTACGAGGCGCTGCCGGTCGGCGGCCGGGTCATGGTGTACGACGCCCTGATCGACGACGACCGGCGTGAGCCGGCGAACCTGCTGCTCAGCCTCAACATGCAGCTGGTCACCCCGGGCGGCGGCGAGTACACCGGGGCGGACTGCCAGGGTTGGATGCGCGAGGCCGGCTTCACCGAGACCTCGGTCCTGCCGTTGACCGACGCAGACTCGGCCGTGATCGGGCGCAAGACCGCCTGACCCACCGGCCGGGATCCATCCGAACCCTCCACAAAGGAGAAAGTTCCTGTGACAGCGAAACCCGATACCGGACGCGCCGTCTCGCGTCGTCGCCTGCTGCTGGGCGGTGCCGCCGGGGCCGCCCTGGCGGGCCTGGCCGTGGCCGCGCCCGCGAAGGCCGCGCCGGCCCCCGCCACCGGTCCGGCTCCGGTGGACATCGTCATCCACCCCGACAGCTTCACCGCGCCGGGCCAGCTGCGCGGCGGCTCGGTCACCTTCCGGGTCAGCACCCCGGAGCCGGGTGGCCGGTCGCTGCTGCTGATCCGGCTGCGGTCGGGGGTGTCGGTGGACCGGTACCTCACCGCGTTGGCCGCCACCTCGGCCTACGACCCGGCCGAGCGGGCCGCCGCCGAGCGGGAGCTGGTGGCCTGCGCCGAGAACCTCGGCGGCGCGGTCGTGACGCCGGACTCGCGGGTGTCGTTCACGCAGTTCCTGCTGCCGGGCACCTACCACCTGGTCAACTTCGACTACACCAGCGCCACGGCGGTGCCGCAGGTGAAGCCGCTGACGGTGACCGGGCTGGGCGTCCCCCGGTTCCCGGACGTCGACGACTACGTCCTGCACCGGGAGCGCAACGACTCCGTGTCGTTCCTGGTGCCGAGCCGGAAGCTGAAGGCCACCGGTGAGCACCTGGTCGTCAACACCACCCGGCACAACAACGAGGCGGTCCTGTCCCGGCTCGCGCCGGGCGCGACGGCCGAGGACGTGGCGGCGTACTTCGAGGCGATCAAGAACGGCCAGTGGCCGAGCGAGTCCCCGGTGACCACCATGCCGATCGGCCTCGCCCCGCTCTCGGCCGGCAAGCAGGCCATCGTCCGCACCGAGCTGACGCCGGGCGCGTACCTCCTCTACTCGTACGCGACCAACGCCACCACCGGCCACCCGCGTGCCGTCGAGGGCCTGTACCGCCTGATCACGCTCGTCTGACCGAGTTCTGAGAACCATCGAGTGCGCGGCGCCGTCGGCCCTGCCGGCGGCGCCGCCCGAAACCGGAGGAATCGTGGATCTTCAACTGGCCGGCAAGCGCGCCCTGGTCACGGGTGGCACCCGCGGCATCGGACGGGCGATCGTCACCGCCCTGGCCGGGGCCGGCGCCTCGGTCGTCACCTGCTACCGGCACGACCACGAGGCGGCGGAGAGCCTCACCCGGGACCTGAAGGCGACCGACGGCAACCACCACGTCGTCCAGGCCGACCTGCGGAAGCCGGAGGACGTCACCCGGCTCGTCGAGTCCGCGAAGAACGAGCTGGGCGGGCTGGACATCGTGGTCAACAGCGCCGGGGTGGACAGCCACGCGCCGGCCGCCGAGGTGACCCTCGACGAGTGGCGGCGGGTGCTGGACACCAACCTGACCGCGTTCCACCTGGTCACCCACGCCGCTCTGCCGCTGCTCGGCGCGGGCGCGTCGATCGTCGTCGTGGGCGCCTCGGTGAGCACCCGGGGCCTCGCCGGCAAGGCCCACTACACCGCCAGCAAGGCCGCCATCAACGGCTGGATGCGCTCGGTGTGCAAGGAGGTCGGCCCGCGCGGCGTCCGGATCAACGAGGTCTCCCCCGGCATCATCGAGACCGAGCCGGGCGCCGGCCTGCCGCCGGAGATGTACGAGCGGATCAAGTCCAACGCCGCGCTGCGCCGCCTCGGCACCTCCGAGGACGTGGCGAACGCGGTCCTCCTGCTGGCCAGCCCGCTTTCGGCGTACGTGACCGGGGCGACCCTGCACGTGGACGGCGGGATCTGATGGCCGGCCGGAAGGTGGCCGTCCTCGGCCTGGGCGGCATGGGCGGCGGGATGGCCCACCGGCTGTTGGACAGCGGCGTGGAGCTGACCGTGTGGAACCGGACCGCGGCGAAGGCCGCCGGGCTGGTGGCGGCCGGGGCACGGCAGGCGGACTCGCCGGCCGAGGCGGTCGCCGGGGCGGACGTGGTGCTGGTCAGCCTCGCCGACGAGGAGGCCGTCGAGCAGGTCCTCTTCGGCGCGGTGTGCGCGGCGGCCCGGCCGGGCACACCGATCGTCGACACCTCCACGGTCTCCCCCACGTACGCCCGGGAGGCGGGCGAGCGGGCGGCACGGGCGGGGGTGAAGCGGATCGAGGCGTGCGTGGTCGGCAACCCGCACCAGGCCCGTAACGGCGAACTGCGGGTGCTGACCGCCGGCACGCAGGCCGACCTGGCCGAGGTGGAGGACATTCTCGCCCTGCTCGGTCCGCAGGTGGTCTACCTGGGCCCGCCCGGGATGGCCGCCACCATGAAGCTGGTCTTCAACGCCATGCTCGGCGCGCAGGTCGCCTCGATGGCCGAGGCGGTCGCCTACGGCGAACGCTCCGGCCTGGACCGGGACATGCTGCTGATGGCGGTGGAGCGCAGCGGCTTCAGCTCCAAGGTGATGTCGTTCCGGGCCGCGCTGATGCGCGAGCGCAGGTACGAGCCGGCGGCCTTCCGGACCCGGCTGATGAACAAGGACCTCCGCCTCGCCCTCGCGGAGGCGGCCAAGGTGGGCGTGGACATGCCGGTCATCGAGCGGTCCGCGGTCACCTTCACCGAGGCGATCGACGCGGGCTACGGCGACCAGGACGCCGCCGCGGTGCACGAGATGATCGGCCGGCACGACGCCTGACGGCGGTTCCCACCCCGGTGGATTCGCGAATGCTCCATCCGGGCTTTAAGCGCCTTCGAGGCGCCGACGAAATCATTTCGCAGTAGAGACCGGGATGCCTGGCCGACCCTGATCGGCACTCCTGGCGATCAACCCTGCATCAGCCGAAAGGAGAGGACTGTGCACCGGACGCTCATTGTGGCCCGTATGAACCCGGCGGATGCCGCGTCGGTCGCCAACATTTTCGCCGAATCGGACGCCACCGAACTGCCGCACATGATCGGGGTGGACCGGCGGACGCTGTTCCGTTTCCACGACCTCTACTTCCACCTCGTGGAGGCGGACCAGTCCATCAACCGCGACCTGTACAAGGCCCGCAGCCACCCGCTCTACCAGGACATCCACGACAAGCTGGCGCAGTTCATCAGCCCGTACGACCCGGCCTGGGCCGAACCGAAGGACGCCATGGCCGAGCCGTTCTACACCTGGACGCCGGACAAGTGACCGTCATCGGAACCGGCACCGCAGGCCGAGAGGAGAAAACCGTGACCACCACGTCAGCAGCCACGAAGGTTTCGTGGAGCGACGTTCAGCCGAACCGTCGGCGCGGCGGTGATGTCCGTATCCTGCTGAGCCCGAAGACGGTGAAGTCCACCACCGGATTCGGCGGAATGCTCACCCTGGAGCCGGGCGAATTCGTGTGCGAGCACATCCACCCGTATTCGGAGGAGTCCATCTACGTGGTGAGCGGTCAGATCACCATGCGGATCGACACCGAGTACGTCGACCTCGGCCCGGGTGAGGCGTGCCTGGTGCCGATCAACGTCAAGCACCGGGTGGAGAACCGCGGCCAGGAGCCGGCCCAGGTGATCTTCCACCTCTGCCCGCTCGCGCCCCGGCCGGAACTGGGTCACATCGACACCGAGTTCCTGCCCGGCCGGGAGAACGAGCCGGCGCCCCAGGTCGGAGGGCACCAGTGAGCGCACCGCGCGTCGCGGTCACCGGCATCGGCGTGATGGCGCCGGGCGGCGTCGGTCGCCAGGCGTTCTGGGACATGCTGACCGCCGGCCGGACCGCCACCCGACGCATCACCTTCTTCGACCCGTCGGACTTCCGCTGCCAGGTCGCCGCCGAGATCGACTTCGACCCGGCGAAGATGGGCCTGACCCCGCAGGAGGTCCGGCGGATGGACCGGGCCGCCCAGCTGGCCGTCCTCGCCACCCGCGAGGCGGTGCAGGACAGCGGCCTGGCCCTGGCCGACCTGAACCCGACCCGTACGGCGGTCACCGTCGGCAACGCGGTCGGCTGCACGATGGGGCTGGAGACCGAGTACACCGTGGTCAGCGACGGCGGTCGCAAGTGGATCGTCGACCACGAGTACGCGGTCCCCGAGATGTACGACTACTTCGCGCCCAGCTCGCTGGCGCGCGAGGTGGCCTGGGCGACCGGTGCCGAGGGTCCCGCCTCGGTGGTCTCCTCCGGCTGCACCTCCGGCATCGACGCGCTCGGCTACGCGGCCAACCTGATCCGCGAGGGCACGGCGGACATCGTGATCGCCGGGTCGACCGACGCGCCGATCTCGCCGATCACGGTGGCCTGCTTCGACGCGATCCGGGCCACGTCGACCTTCAACGACACCCCGGAGTCGGCCTGCCGGCCGTTCGACGGCAACCGGCGCGGGCTGATCCTCGGCGAGGGCGCGGCGATGTTCGTGCTGGAGAGCGCCGAGTCGGCCCGCCGCCGGGGCGCGCCGATCTACTGCGAGATCGCCGGGTACGCCACCCGGGCCAACGGCTTCCACATGACCGGCCTCAAGCCGGACGGACGGGAGATGGCCGAGGCGATCCGGCTGAGCATGGATCAGGCGCGGCTGAACCCCGAGGACATCCACTACGTCAACGCGCACGGGTCGGGCACCAAGCAGAACGACCGGCACGAGACGGCGGCGGTCAAGGCCAGCCTCGGCCAGCACGCGTACGCCACCCCGATGAGCTCCATCAAGTCGATGGTGGGTCACTCGCTGGGCGCGATCGGCTCGATCGAGGTGGCCGCCTGCGCGCTGGCCGTCAAGCACAACGTGGTGCCCCCCACGGCCAACCTGACCACCAGGGACCCCGAGTGCGACCTGGACTACGTACCGATGATCGCGCGTGAGCACCGCACCGACGCCGCGCTCAGCGTGGGCAGCGGTTTCGGCGGCTTCCAGAGCGCGATCCTGGTCGTCGACCCCGAGGCGGTGCCGGCATGAAGACAGCGGTGGTGACCGGCCTGGGCGTCATGGCGCCCAACGGCATGGACACCGAGACCTACTGGTCGTCCATCCTGGACGGGAAGAGCGGCATCAACCGCATCCAGCGGTTCGACGCCCCGCGCTACCCGGTGAAGCTCGCCGGTGAGCTGGCCACCTTCGACCCGAGCGAGCACGTGCCGAGCCGCCTGCTGGTGGAGACCTCGGCCATGAGCCACCTGGCGTTCGTGGCCGCCGAGATGGCGATCAAGGATGCCGAGGTCGACCTGACCCAGCTCCCCGAGTACGAGATCGGCGTGATCACGGCGAACGCCACCGGCGGCGTCGAGGTCGGCCAGCGGGAGCTGGAGAAGCTCTGGACGCAGGGCCCGGAGCACGTCAGCGCGTACATGTCGATCGCCTGGTTCTACGCGGCCACCACCGGGCAGCTCTCCATCCGGCACAAGCTGCGCGGGCACTGCGGGGTGGTGGTCTCCGAGCAGGCCGGCGGCCTGGACGCGATCGGCCACGGCCGCCGGGTGCTGCGGCAGGACCACCAGCTGGTCCTGGTCGGCGGCACCGAGTCGGCGATGTCGCCGGCCGGTGTGGTGGCTCAGATGCCCACCGGCAACCTGAGCCACAGCGACAACCCGGACGCGGCGTTCCTCCCGTTCGACACGCGGGCGAACGGCTACGTCCCGGGTGAGGGCGGCGCGATCCTGGTGGTCGAGGACGCCGAGACCGCCCGTCGGCGCGGCGCGCCGCGCGTCTACGGGGAGATCGCCGGGTACGCGGCCACCTTCGACCCCCGCCCCGGCGGGGACCGTAAGCCGACCCTGGAACAGGCCGCCCGACTGGCGCTCGCCGACGCGGGCGTCGAGCCCGCCGACGTGGACGTGGTCTTCGCCGACGCGTACGGCGTGCCGGAGCTGGACCGGGTCGAGGCGGCGGCGATCAGCGCGATCTTCGGCCCGAACCGGGTGCCGGTGACCGCGCCGAAGACGATGACCGGCCGGATCTACGCCGGCGCGGGCGCCCTCGACACGGTCAGCGCCCTGCTCTCCATCCGCGACGGCGTCATCCCGCCGACGATCAACGTCGACACCCTCGCCCCCGGCTGCGACATCGACCTCGTCCGGGAGCGTCCCCGTACCGCGCCGGTGCGCACCGCGCTGGTGCTCGGCCGCGGGCACGGCGGGTTCAACTCCGCCGTCGTCGTCCGTGCCACCTCGTGACGATCCACCACACAACCGACTGGAGGCTCCTGCCATGCGTGAGATGACCCTGGACGACCTGACGCGCGTGATCCGCGCGACGGTGGGCGTGGACGACTCGGTCGACCTGAGCGCCGACATCCGCGACACCCTCTTCACCGACCTCGGCTACGACTCGCTGGCCCTGCTCGAGGTGGTCAGCCGGCTGGAGAAGGAGTTCCCGGCCTCGGTCCCCGAGGAGAAGATCAGCGACCTGCGCACCCCGCGCGAGCTGATCGAGTTCGTCAACGCCCAGCTCACCGCGGCGGCGTGACGATGGCCGAGAAGACGGAGTGCGCCGTCGTCATCGACGCGCCGATGGACCTGGTCTGGGAGATGACCAACGACGTCCCGAACTGGCCGGACCTCTTCACCGAGTACGCCTCGGCGGAGGTGCTGGAGCGGGACGGGAACACCATCCGGTTCCGGCTGACCATGCACCCGGACGAGAACGGCCGGGTCAACACCTGGGTCTCCGAGCGGACCTCCGACCCGGCGACCCGGACCGTCCGGGCGCACCGGATCGAGACCGGCCCGTTCGACTTCATGAACATCTTCTGGGCGTACCGCGAGGTCGACGGCGGCGTGGAGATGCGCTGGGAGCAGGAGTTCCACGTCAAGGACGAGATGCCCTTCGACGACGCGGCCATGGCCGCGCACCTGCTCAAGAACTCGGCCATCCAGATGGCGGCCATCAAGGAACGGATCGAGAAGGCCGCTGTCGCCCGCTCCTGAAGCCGGCGCCACCCCTTACCTGGAGGACTGATGGAACAGCTACTTGCCGGCAAGAACGCCCTGGTCACCGGCGGTACGCGCGGCATCGGCCGGGCGATCGTGCTGACCCTGGCGAAGGCCGGCGCGAACGTGGTGACCTGCTACCGCTCCGAGGGCGAGGCCGTGGAGAGCCTGGCCCGGGAGCTGAAGGACACCCCGGGGCAGCACCACCTGGTCCGCGCCGACGTCGGTGACGCGGAGCAGATCGACCAGCTGCTGGCCGAGTGCAAGGTCCGGCTGGGCGGCCTGGACGTGGTGGTCAACAACGCCGGCGTGATCAGCCACATCGGCTACGACGACCTGTCGCTGGCCGACTGGCACGCGGTTGTCGACACCAACCTGACCGGCACCTTCCTGGTCGTCCAGAAGGCCCTGCCGCTGATGGGCGAGGGCGCGTCGGTGGTCAACATCGGCTCCCGGGTGGCCAAGGTGGGCATCCCGATGCGGGCGCACTACACCGCGGCCAAGGCCGGCCTGGTCGGGCTGACCCGTTCGCTCTGCAAGGAGCTGGGCCGTCGGGGCATCCGGGTGAACCTGGTCGAGCCGGGCGTCATCGCCACCGAGGAGATGGCGCGGCTCACCCCGGAGCAGCGGGCCGCCATGGAGGCCCGGTACGCGCAGCTCACCTCGCTCGGCCGGCTCGGCCACGTGGACGAGGTGGCCGAGGTCGTGCTCTTCCTGGCCAGTGACAAGTCCCGCTACGTCAGTGGCGCGCAAATCCCCGTCGACGGAGGTATCTGATCATGAGCAACCCCGTGTTCCGGGTCATGCTGCGGTTCGACATCAACCCGGGGATGGAGGACGGCTTCGAGCAGACCTGGCTCTCCATCGGCAGCGTCATCACCGATCACCCGGCCAACCTCGGCCAGTGGCTGCTGAAGGACTCCACGCAGGACTCGACCTACTACGTCATCAGCGACTGGGTGGACGAGCCGCGGTTCCGGGAGTTCGAGCACAGCGACGAGCACGTGGAGCACCGCAAGAAGCTGCACCCGTACCGGCACGGCGGGGCGATGTTCACCATGAACGTCGTCTTCGCGCTGCCGGCCGGTGAGGCCGCGAAGGCCCTGCGGTGAGCGCCGCCGGTCGCGCCCGGGTGATGGTGTGGCACCGCGCGCCGGCCGACGACGCGGACGCGGTCGCGAAGGCGTACGACCAGATCAGCCGGCACCTGGAGGGCACCCCCGGCCTCATCGGCAACGAGCTGCTGCGGTCCACCACGGACCCGCACCGGCTGGTGGTGCTCAGCGAGTGGGAGAGCCTGGCGGCCTTCCGGGTCTGGGAGGAGGGCGTCTCGCACCGCCCCTCCACCTCTCCGCTGCGCCAGTACCAGGACCGCGAGCAGGAGAACTTCTTCGAGGTCTTCGAGGTGTCCGCGGCGTTCTGAGCGTCGCCGTACCACCGGGCGGCCGGCGGGCCGTCCGGGACGAGGGCCGGGCGGGACGCCCGGCGGTCCACCGGTGGCCGGAGGACCCCTGACCGGGGGCTCTCCGGCCACCGCCCGCCCGCATCCGGCCCCCGCGACCCGGGGACGCACGACACGGCCCAGGACTGGGCAGCGACGGAGTTTGGAGGCCGCACCATGACCGAGCGCCACCACCGGCGGCGGCTCGCCGGCAGCACCACGGGACCGTCGGCATGAGGGTCGAGAACCTCTACGTCGTCGGCACCGGGCGTCGCCTGCCCCCGGTGATGACGCTGGAGGAGGCCGAGCGGGCCGGGCACTGTGAGCGCCGGCAGGTCTGGCGTACCGAGGTGCAGTCGGTCTGCGTGAGCGAGGGCGAGTCCGGCCCGGAGATGGCCGCGCACGCGGCGCGGACCGCGCTCCGGCAGGCCGGGGCGCGGCCGGCGGAGATCGACCTGGTCCTGCACGCCAACACCTGGTACCAGGGGCACGACATGTGGGCCCCGGCCTCGTACGTGCAGCGCGAGGTGCTGGGGAACTCCTGCCCGGCCATCGAGGTGCGGCAGATGTCCAACGGCGGCCTCTGCGCGCTGGAGCTGGCGGTGAGCTACCTGCTCGGCGACCCGGCGCGGACCAGCGCGTTGGTCACCACCGGGGACCGGTTCTGCGCTCCCGGGTTCGACCGGTGGCGCAGCGATCCGGGCACCGTCTTCGGCGACGCCGGCACCGCCGTCGTCGTCTCCCGCCGACCCGGGTTCGCCCGGCTGCGCAGCATCGTCACGGTCGCCGACGCCGGGCTGGAGCAGATGCAGCGCGGGGTGGACCCGTTCGGCCCGGTCCCGTTCAGCGCCCGGGCATGCGTGGACGTGGAGAAGGTGCGGCAGGACTTCGTCCGGTCCAGCGGGCTCGACGGCATCCTCGACCGGATCGACCGGGGCCAGTCCGAGGCGATCGAGCGGGCCCTGGCCGACGCCGAGGTGAAGCTGGCGGACATCGACTGGTTCGTCCTGCCCAACCTCGGGCGCGGGCGGCTCAACGCCCACTTCCTGAACAAGTTCGCCATCGACCCCGACCGGACCACCTGGTCCTGGGGACGCCAGGTCGGCCACCTCGGCGCCGGCGACCAGATCGCCGGGCTGGGGCAGATCGTCGACTCGGGCGTCCTGCAACCCGGTCAGCGCTGCTTCCTCGCCGGTGTCGGCGCGGGGTTCACCTGGTCGTGCGCGGTGGTCGAGATGCTCCGCCGGCCACCCACCGCCAGCCGCCCGGCCACGACGGCCGGTCTCACCCGCACCGTCAGAAGGGGATGAGAGGCCATGACCTCGACAGCGACACCGCTCCCGCCCACCGAAAAGACCTTCCTCGGCCAGCCCCGCTGGTTCGGCACCCTCTTCGTCGTCGACATGTGGGAGCGGTTCAGCTTCTACGGGATGCTCGCCATCCTGGCGCTGTTCCTGGTCGCCTCCCCGGAGGACGGCGGCATGGGGATGTCCGAGGTGGACGCCGCCGCGCTCTTCGGCATGTACATGTCCCTGGTGTTCATGGCCGCCCTGCCGGGCGGCTGGCTCGCCGACCGGATCCTCGGCGCCCGACGCGCCACCCTCTGGGGCGGCGTCTTCATCACCGCCGGACACATCTTCCTCTCGGTGCCCGCGGAACCCACCCTCTACCTGGGGCTGGGCTGCATCATCATCGGCACCGGCCTGGTCAAGCCGAGCATGGCGGCGATGGTCGGCGACATGTACCAGGGCCAGCCGGAACGGCGGGAGGCGGCCTTCTCGCTGTTCTACATGAGCGTCCAGGTCAGCGCGCTGCTCGCCCCGCTGATCACCGGCTTCGCCGCCGAGAAGATCAACTGGCACCTGGGTTTCGGCATCGCCGCGTTCGGCATGGTCGTCGGCCTGATCCAGTACGTCGTCGGGATGCGCGGCCTCGGCGACGTCGGCTCCCGCCCGTCGAACCCCGCGCCCCCCGAGGTACGGTCCCGCGTCTGGCGGCGCTCGGCGATCTTCGGTGGCGTCCCGGCGCTGCTGGCCGTGCTCGGCGTGGCCAGCGGGGTGATCGCCCTCCAGCAGGTGCTGATGCTCCTCGGCCTGATGGTGCTCGGCGTGCCGGTGGTCTACTGGGTCCGGCTGAACCGCCGCCCGGAGATCCAGCCGTACCGGGTACGGCTACGGGCGTTCCTCTGGATGCTGATCGCCTCGGCGTTCTTCTGGATGCTCTACGCCCAGGGCCCCGCCCTGATGAACATCTTCGCCAAGGACTCGGTCGACCGGGACGTGTTCGGCTTCGAGGTGCCGGCGAGCTGGTTCCAGTCGGCGCAGCCGCTGTTCCTGCTGCTGCTCGCTCCCGCGTTCGCCGCGCTCTGGGTGCGGATGGGCTCCCGGGTGGCGGTGCCGCCGAAGTTCGTCGTCGGCATGCTCCTCGGCGGCGTCTCGTTCGTGATCATGGCTTTCGCCGCCTCGCTCGCCGAGAGCGGACCGGTCTCGCCGCTCTGGCTGCTGACCGTCTACCTGATCATCGTCTGCGGTGAGCTGGTGGTGGCGCCGGTCGGGCTCAGCCTGGCCGCCCAGGTCGCCCCGCCGGGCTTCTCCAGCCAGATGATCGGCCTGTTCTGGCTCTTCGCGGCGGTCGGCGCGGCCACCGGCGGGCAGCTCGCCGGGATCACCGCGGTGGTCTCCGACGCCACCTTCTACCTGGTGCTCGGCGGCATCGGGCTCGCCGTGGCGGCGGCCCTGGCGCTCTCCGTCCGTTCGCTGACGCGACGCCTCGCCGACGAGCCCGTACCGGACCAGCCGGCGACGACGCCGTCGCCGGCCGAGGGTGTGACATCCCTGAGCTGAACGGAGTGACGCCATGCCGACGGATCAACCGACCAGCATCCTGAACGGGAGCCAACCCAACGCCCTGCTACGGGGCGGACCGGGCCGCGCCGGCGAGGTCGCCGACCGGTACTGCCGCGCCGACGAGGCCGCCTCGACGGTGAAGCTCCGCAACGGCAACTGCTACGACCACTTCCGGGTCGCGCCCGACCGGATCGTCGACGGGCAGGGGCGCAGCCTGCGGCTGTTCACCTGGAGCCACCGCACCTACGTGGCGGAGTGACCGACGGGTTTCCCCGGCCCACCCCGGGGAACCCATAGGTAGAATCGCTATAGGTACCGACACGCCGAGGGTGGGAGGCAGCTCATGAGGACGCTGGTGGCAGTTCTGATCGGCCTCGTGGCCGGGTTCTTCGCCGGCCTGGTGATCGACCAGATCATCGGCGTCGTCGGCCTGCTCACCTCCGGCGACCCGGGCGGCTTCCGGTTCCTGCCGGTCGTCCTGGCCGTCCTCGGCGCGATCGTCGCGGTCCTCGTCGCCCGGCGGCGGACCACCCCACCCCACCGCTGAGCCGCACCGGCACACCCGCCTCGGGCGCCTCCCGTCACCGACGGGAGGCGCCCGTCGTCGTACCGGAAACGACCCCGTTGATCTCCAAGCGCGCTTCGAGCCGTCCTCCAAGCGGGGCTGCCAGGCTGGGCCGGCCGTCATCCGGGAGGAGTCACTCGTGTACGACGAGA
This sequence comes from Micromonospora sp. NBRC 101691, assembly GCF_030269285.1. NCBI lineage: Bacteria > Bacillati > Actinomycetota > Actinomycetes > Micromonosporales > Micromonosporaceae > Micromonospora > Micromonospora sp. NBRC 101691. Next base: position 120,542 of record NZ_BSTB01000011.1, on the reverse strand, counting down.
CAACACCAGTACTGATCGTCGGGGGTGGGGTGGTGGGGCTCTCCACCTCCCTGTTCCTGTCCGCGCACGGCGTCCGGTCGGTCCTCGTCGAACGCCACCCGGGCACCGCCATCCACCCCCGCGCCTGGGGCTGGTACCCGCGCACCCTGGAGCTGTACCGCTCGGTCGGGCTCACCGACGCGATCTACGCCGAGAGCGCCGGCTTCGCCGGGCACGTCCTCAACGGCAAGGTCGAGTCGCTGACCGGCCGGGAGATCCACATGTCGCGGATCCCCGACGAGGAGGACGTCAGCGACATCAGCCCGATCGAGCGGCTGGTCTCGCTCCCGCAGGACCGGATCGAACCGTTGGTCCTGGACCGGGCCCACGAGCTGGGCGCCGACATCCGCTTCGGCGTGGAGCTGGTCGATCTCGTCCAGGACGACGAGGGCGTCACCGCCACCGTGCAGGACCGGAAGACCGGGACCCGGCGGACCGTCCGGGCGGAGTACCTGGTCGCCGCGGACGGCACGCACAGCCCGATCCGGGAACGGCTCGGCATCCGGCGGCACGGCCGCGGCGTGGTCCGCCACCAGATGAGCATCCTGTTCCGCGCCGACCTCACCGGACCGCTCGCCGGTCGCCGGTTCGCCATCTGCCAGGTGGAGAACGACCGGGTCGAGGGCATCCTCGGACACGACGACTCGCTCGGCCAGGGCACCCTGATCGTCACCTACCACCCGGAGAAGGGCGAGCGCCCGGAGGACTTCACCGACGAGCGCTGCGTCGAGCTGGTCCGGGCGGCGGTGGGCGTACCGGACCTGGAGGTCGGGCTGCGCAGCGTCATGCCGTGGGAGATGGGCGCGCTGGTCGCCGAACGGTTCACCGACGGACGGATCCTCCTCGTCGGCGACGCCGCGCACGTGGTGCCGCCGGTCGGCGGATACGGCGCGAACACCGGCATCCACGACGCGCACAACCTGGCCTGGAAGCTGCACGCCGTGCTGACCGGGTCGGCCTCCCCCACGCTGCTGGCCACCTACGACGCCGAGCGCCACCCGGTCGGGGTGACCGTGATGACCCAGGCCGGACTCCGGCTGGCCACCCGGGGCGGGTTCGCCACCCCGGAGCAGAAGGCCGCCGTCCGGGACACCCTGATGGTGACCTTCGGCTACGTCTACGACTCGTCCGCCGTGGTCGCCGAGCCGGGCGACGCCGTCCCCGCCGCCCCGCCCGGGCCGGGCGGGGTCCGCACCGCCGCCCTGGTCGACCCACGCCAGCTCGGCGGCCGGCCCGGCACCCGCGCGCCGCACGTCTGGCTGCGCCGGGACGGGCAGCGGATCTCCACGCTGGACCTGTTCGGCCGCCGGCCGGCGCTGCTGCTCGGCTCGGCCGGCGAACCGTGGCGGGCCGCCGCGACGGCCGCCGCCAAGCGGCTCGGTGTCGACCTCGACGTCCACCGGATCGGCGCGGACCTGGTCGAGGACGACCGCCCCTGGCACGACACGTACGGCGTCGCCGCGCAGGGTGCGGTGCTCGTCCGACCGGACGGCTTCGTCTGCTGGCGTTCCCCGGCCGACGCGGAGCCCACCGAGTCCACCGTCGAACGCGTGCTGACCGCCCTCCTGCACCGCTGACCCACCGCACCGCACCGCCCCAGCCGGGCTGGGGTGGTAGCAGGGGCCCCTTGTTACCGCTTTTTGATGAGCAAGGGTCCCCTGCAACCACCTCAGCCCGGCCAGCCAGCCAGCCGTCCGGCAGAGCTTCGTGGCGTCGGGCGTGCGCAGCGTCGGCGCCCGTCGCGCACCCGCGCGGAGCGCCGCCCAGACGACACCGCCGCGCCTGTCAGAACCACCGCGCCCGGGAGGGAACCGTGAGCGAACCGCAGACCACCGTGGGTGAGGCACCCGTGGGGCGTACCGAACCCATAGCGATCGTCGGGCTCGCCTGCCGGCTCCCCAAGGCACCCGGCCCGGGCGCCTTCTGGGAGTTGCTGCGTGACGGGGTCGAGGCGGTCGGCGAGCCGCCGGCGGACCGGTGGCGGGACGTGGGCGAACCGCCGGTGGAGGTACGTCGGGCCGGTTTCCTGGACCGGGTCGACACCTTCGACGCGGCCTTCTTCGGTGTCAGTCCCCGCGAGGCCGCGGCGATGGACCCGCAGCAACGGCTGATGCTGGAGCTGAGCTGGGAGGTGCTGGAGGAGGCCCGGATCGTCCCCGCGTCGGTGCGGGACAGCCGCACCGGGGTCTTCGTCGGCGCGATCTGGGACGACTACGCGACGTTGTCCTACCGGGGCGGTCCGGAGGCGGTCTCCCCGCACACCGTGACCGGGGTGCACCGCAGCATCCTCGCCAACCGGGTCTCCCACCACCTCGGCCTGACCGGGCCGAGCATGACCGTCGACACCGGACAGTCGTCGTCGCTGGTGTCGGTGCAGTTGGCCTGCGAGAGCCTGCGCCGGGGCGAGTCCACCCTGGCCATCGCGGCCGGCGTGAACCTGATCATGGCTCCGGAGAGCACCACCGGCATGGCGCGGGCCGGGGCGCTCTCGCCCGACGGCCGCTGTCACACCTTCGACGCCCGCGCCAACGGCTACGTCCGGGGCGAGGGCGGCGCGGCCGTGCTGCTCAAGCCCCTGGCTCGGGCACTGGCCGACGGCGACCGGGTGCACGCGGTCATCCTCGGGGGCGCGGTCAACAACGACGGGGTGGCCGAGGGGCTGACCGTACCCAGCCGCGCGGCGCAGGAGGAGGTGCTGCGGCTGGCGTACGCCGACGCCGGCGTCGACCCGCTCGACGTGCAGTACGTCGAGTTGCACGGCACCGGCACCCGGGTCGGCGACCCGGTCGAGGCGGGCGCGCTGGGCCGCGTGCTCGGTGCGGGCCGCCCGGCCGACGCGCCGTTGCTGGTCGGCTCGGCCAAAACCAACGTCGGTCACCTGGAGGGAGCGGCCGGCGTCGTCGGGCTGCTCAAGGCGGTGCTCGCCCTGCGTCACCGGTTCCTCCCGGCCAGCCTGAACTTCACCACCCCCAACCCGGCCATCCCGCTGGACGAGCTGCGGCTACGGGTGCAGCAGCGGGCGGGCGACTGGCCGCGACCGGATGCGCCCCTGCTCGCCGGGGTCTCCTCGTTCGGCATCGGCGGCACCAACTGCCACCTGGTGCTCGCCGCCGCCCCGGGCCAGCCGGTCGGCGCGGAGTCGGCGAGCGGCGTGGCCGGTGGTTGCAGGGGGCCCTTCCTACCGTCTGGTGATGAGGAGGGGTCCCCTGCAACCACCTCTCCACCACCGACGACCGCCCCGGAGGTAACCGGGTCGACGGCCGAGGTGATCGCCTGGCCGCTCTCGGCACGGAGCGAGGGCGCCCTGCGCGAGCAGGCCGCCAACCTGGTCCGGCACCTGGACGCCCACCCCGACCTCGATCCGGTCGCGGTGGCGCACAGCCTGGCCACCACGCGGACCCGGTTCGACCACCGCGCCGTGGTGGTCGCCGGGGACGTCGCCGAGGCGCGGACGGCGCTGACCGCGCTGGCCGAGGGGCATCCCGACGGTGGGCTGGTAGCCGGCGCCGCCACTGGCGGAAAGGTGGTCTTCGCGTTTCCCGGGCAGGGCTCCCAGTGGGTCGGCATGGCGCTGGGACTGCTCGACACCCACCCCGTCTTCACCGCGCAGTTGCGTGGCTGCGCCGAGGCGCTCGCCCCGTACACCGACTGGAACCTCCTCGACGTGCTGCGCGGCGCACCGGACGCCCCGCCGCTGGACCGCGTGGACGTGCTCCAGCCGGCACTCTGGGCGATGATCATCTCGTTGGCGGAGACGTGGCGGGGACACGGCGTCGAACCGGACGCGGTGATCGGCCACAGCCAGGGCGAGATCGCCGCCGCGTACGTCGCCGGGGCGCTCACCCTCGACGAGTCGGCGCGGATCGTGGCCCGTCGCGCCCAGGCGATCACCGCGATCTCCGGCACCGGGGGCATGGTCTCCGTGCCGCTGCCGCCCGACCAGGTCGACCTGACCCCGTGGGCGGGACGGCTGCACGTCGGCGCACTGAACGGGCCGTACTCCACGGTGGTCTCCGGCGACCTGGACGCCCTCGACGAGATCACCGCCGCGCACGCCGAGCGGGGGATCACCTGCCGCCGCGTCAACATCGACTACGCCTCGCACACCCACCATGTCGAGCCGCTGCGCGAGCGGTGGGACGAGATGCTCGGTGAGCTGCGGCCGACCGTCGCCCGGATCCCGTTCTGGTCCACGGTGACCGCCGGCCCGGTCGACGGCACCGCCCTGACCGCCGCCTACTGGTACGGGAACCTGCGCAACCCGGTCCGCCTCGACGAGACCGTCCGGGCGCTGGCCGCCACCGGGCACACCCACTTCGTGGAGCCCAGCCCGCACCCGGTGCTGACCGTCGGCATCCAGGACAGCCTGGACTCGACCGACGTCGTCGGCACCACCACCGGCACCCTCCGGCGCGGCGACGGCGGCCCGCGCCGGCTGCTGCTCTCGCTGTCCACCGTGCACACCCGCACCGGGCGGGCGCAGGCCCTCACCGTCGACCCGGGATCCGTTCCGCACGGCACGGTCGACCTGCCCACGTACCCGTTCCAGCGGGAGCCGTACTGGATCGCCACCGGACCGGCGCGGACCGGGCCCGCGCCGGCCGGCGCGGCGCACCCGGTCCGGGACGCGGAGCCCGTCCGGGCCGCGCGGCCCGGCCTGACCGGCACCCTGGCCGAACGACTCGTCCTGCTGCCCGGACCCGAGCGGTCCCGGCTGACGCTCGACCTGGTCCGCAAGAACGCCGCGGCGGTGCTCGGACACGCCTCCGACACCGCGATCGGCGTCGACGTGACCTTCCGGGACCTGGGCTTCGACTCGGTGCTCTCGCTGGAGCTGCGCAACCGGCTCGCGGCGGCCACCGGGCTGCGGCTCGCCTCCGGGCTGCTGTTCAACCACCCGACCCCGACCGCTCTCGCCGGGCACCTGCGTGACGAACTGGTCGGCGCGGGCGACGACGCGGCGGCCGGCCGGGCGGGCGCGGACCCGGACGAGCCGATCGCCGTGGTCGCCGTCGGCTGCCGCTATCCCGGCGACGTCCGGTCGTCGGAGGACCTGTGGCGGCTGGTCGCCGGGGGCGTCGACGCGATCGGCGAGTTCCCCGCCAACCGGGGCTGGGACCTGGAGGGACTGTTCGACCCGGAGCCCGGCGCGCCCGGGAAGTCGTACGCCCGGCACGGTGGCTTCCTGCACCGGGCCGACGAGTTCGACGAGGAGTTCTTCGGGATCAGCCCGCGCGAGGCCGCCGCGATGGACCCGCAGCAGCGGTTGCTGCTGGAGACCTCGTGGGAGGCGTTCGAGCGGGCCGGCATCGACCCGACCACGCTGCGCGGCAGCCGCACCGGCGTCTTCGTGGGGCTGATGTCCCAGGAGTACGGGCCACGGCTCTACGAGACGTCGGCCGGCTCCGACGGGTACCGGCTCACCGGCAGCACCGCCAGCGTCGCCTCCGGGCGGATCTCGTACGTGTTCGGCTTCGAGGGCCCGACGTTCACGGTGGACACCGCCTGCTCGTCGTCGCTGGTGGCGATCCACCTCGCGGTGCAGTCGCTGCGCCGGGGCGAGAGCACCCTGGCGGTGGCCGGCGGGGCGTGCGTGATGTCCTCGCCGGGCATCTTCGTCGAGTTCAGCCGGCAGCGCGGGCTCGCGCCGGACGGCCGCTGCAAGGCCTTCGGGGCCGGGGCGGACGGCACCGGCTGGGCCGAGGGCGCCGGGGTGCTGCTGCTGGAGCGGCTTTCCGACGCCCGCCGCAACGGCCACCGGGTGCTCGCGGTGATCCGGGGCAGCGCGATCAACTCCGACGGGGCCAGCAACGGGCTCACCGCCCCGAACGGCCCGTCCCAGGAACGGCTGATCCGGGACGCGCTGGCCGACGCCGGCCTCTCCCCCGCCGAGGTGGACGCCGTCGAGGCGCACGGCACCGGCACCCAGCTCGGCGACCCGATCGAGGCCGGCGCGCTGCTCGCCACGTACGGGCAGGACCGACCGGCGGACCGGCCGGTCCGGCTTGGCTCGCTGAAGTCGAACATCGGGCACAGCCAGGCGGCGGCCGGGGTGGGCGGCGTGATCAAGATGATCGAGGCGCTCCGGCACGACCTGCTCCCGCCCACCCTGCACGCGGCCGAGCCCTCGCCGCACGTGGACTGGTCCTCCGGCGCGGTCAGCGTGCTCACCGAGGCGGTGCCGTGGCCGCGCGGCGGGCGTCCCCGCCGGGGCGCGGTCTCCTCGTTCGGCATCAGCGGCACCAACGCGCACGTGATCCTGGAGGAGGCCCCGGCCGACCTCGACACCGGCCCGACGGGCGGCGACGCCGACCCGGCCGCCCCGGTCGACGCGGTGGTCGCCCTACCGCTGTCGGCACGCGGCCCGGCCGCCCTGCGCGAGCAGGCCGCCAACCTGGCCCGACACCTCGACGCCCATCCCGACCTCGACCCGGCGGCGGTCGCGCACACCCTGGCCACCACCCGGGCCCGGTTCGACCACCGGGCGGTCGTGGTCGCCGCCGGCCGGGAGGCGACCCGCGAGGCGCTCGCCGCCCTCGCCGAGGGCCGGTCCGCGCCGAACCTGGTCACCGGCGCCCCGACCGAGGGCAGGACCGTCTTCGTCTTCCCCGGGCAGGGCTCCCAGTGGGTCGGCATGGCGCTGGGACTGCTCGACACCCACCCGGTCTTCACCGCGCAGTTGCGTGGCTGCGCCGAGGCGCTCGCCCCGTACACCGACTGGAACCTCCTCGACGTGCTGCGCGGCGAACCGGGCACCCCGCCGCTGGACCGGGTGGACGTCATCCAACCCGTCCTCTGGGCCATGATGATCTCCCTCGCCGAGACCTGGCGGGCGCACGGCGTCGAACCGGACGCGGTGATCGGCCACAGCCAGGGCGAGATCGCCGCCGCGTACGTCGCCGGGGCGCTCACCCTCGACGACTCGGCACGGGTCGTGGCTCGTCGGTCGCAGGCGATCACCGCGTTGGCCGGCACCGGGGGCATGGTCTCCGTGCCGCTGCCGGTGGAGGAGGTCGACCTGTCCCCCTGGACGGGGCGGATCCACGTCGCGGCGATCAACGGGCCGTACTCCACGGTGGTGGCCGGCGAGGCCGCCGCCCTGGAGGACCTGGTCGCGAGCTTCCAGGGCCGGGACGTCAACGCCCGCCGGATCGACGTCGACTACGCCTCGCACACCCCGTTCGTGGAGCCGATCCGCGAGCAGGTGCACGAACTGCTCGGCGAGATCCGGCCCCGGGCCGCGCGGATCCCGTTCTGGTCCACGTACACCGGCGGGCTGCTCGACACCACCGAGTTGGGCACCGGGTACTGGTTCCAGAACCTGCGTAACACCGTCCGGTTCGCCGAGACCGTCCGGGCGCTGGCCGCCGCCGGGCACACCCACTTCGTCGAGGCCAGCCCGCACCCGGTGCTCACCATCGGCGTCCAGGACACCCTGGACGCCGCCGACCACCCGGGCACCACCACCGGGACGTTGAAGCGCGGCGAGGGCACCGCCGCCCGACTGCTGCTCTCCCTGGCCCACGTGCACACCCACACCGGGCACCGGCCCCGGCTGGTCGCCGACCCGACGTCCGGGCCGCGCGGCACGGTCGCCCTGCCCACGTACCCGTTCCAACCGCACCGGCACTGGCTCGCCGCGCCCGCCGGGCCGGCACCGGACCGGACCGGGGGGCACCGGTTCCTGGACGCCGAGATCGACCTGGCCGGCGACGCGGGGGTGCTGCTCTCCGGCCGGCTGTCCCGGCGCGCGCATCCCTGGCTCGCCGACCACGCGGTACGCGACACCGTCCTGCTGCCCGGCACCGCCCTGGTCGACCTGGCCTCGTACGCCGCCGACCGGGCCGGCTGCGGCGCGGTCGACGACCTGGTCCTGGAGGCGCCGCTGGTGCTGCCGGCCACCGGTGGGGTGGAGATCCAGGTCAGCGTCTCCCCCGGCGACGAGCCGGAGCGGCGGGCCGTGACCATCCACTCCCGGCCGGCGACCGGGGAGGCGGACACCGACCGGACCTGGGTCCGGCACGCCTCCGGAACCCTCATCGAGGCCGGATCGGGCGAGGGGCCACGCCTGGACGAGTGGCCTCCGGCGGGAGCCACCCCGTGGGACCTGACGGACGCCTACCCCCGGCTGGCCGACGCCGGCTACCGGTACGGGCCGACGTTCCGGGGCCTGCACCGGGCCTGGCGGGACGGCGACGACCTCTACGCCGAGGTACGGCTCGCCGACGACCAGCCGGTCACCGGCTTCCACGTGCACCCGGCACTGCTCGACGCGGCACTGCACCCCCTCGTGTCGGTCCTGCTCGACGGGGACACCCGGGCCGGGATCGCCCTGCCGTTCGCGTGGAGCGGGGTGCGGGTGCACGCCGTGGAGGCGACCGCGCTGCGGGTGCACGTCCGGCGCACCGGGGAGCGGAGCGCGGCGCTGACCCTGACCGACGAGTCCGGCTCGCCGGTCGCCGAGGTGGAGTCGCTGACCCTGCAACCCGCCGCCCCCGGTCAGCTCACCGCCACGGCGGCGCACCGGGACTCGCTGCTGGAGCTGGCCTGGACCGAGGTGACCGCACCACCGGCCGCCGTAGCCACGCGGCTGGCGGCGCTCGGCGAGAGCGACCTGGACGCGGTCGGCGCGACGGTCCACCCCGACCTGGCCGCGCTGCTCGCCTCGGTGGAGGCCGGGGCACCGGTGCCGGACGTGGTGGTGGCGACCGCCGGGGCCCCGGAGCCGGAGATGGTGCCGGCGACCCACTCGGCGGTCACCGCCACGCTGGACCTGCTCCAGCAGTGGCTGGCCAGTGACCGGCTGGACGCCTCCCGCCTGGTGCTGACCACGTTCCGGGCGGTCGCCGCCGATCCGGGCGAGCCGGTCCGGGACCCGACGACCACGGCGGTGTGGGGGCTCGTGCGCTCCGCGCAGACCGAGCACCCCGGCCGGTTCGTGCTGGTCGACCTGGACACCCCGTCGCACCTGCGGGTTCCCGCCGCGGTCGCCACCGCCGAGCCGCAGGTGGCGGTCCGGGGGGACGCGCTGCGGGTACCCCGGCTGGCCCGCGCCGGCACCGAACAGGACCTGGTCGTGCCGGAGACGTCGGACTGGCGGCTGCTGGCCGAACCGCGCGGCACCATCGACAACCTGGCCCTGGTCGGACCCGCCGGGACGGACCGTCCACTGGGCGAGAGGGAGGTCCGGATCGCGGTCCGGGCCGCCGGCCTGAACTTCCGCGACGTACTGATCACCCTCGACATGTATCCGGGCGCGGCGACGATGGGCTGCGAGGCGGCCGGGGTGGTCGTCGAGGTCGGCGCGGGCGTGACCGACCTGGCCCCCGGCGACCGGGTGACGGGCCTCTTCCCCGACGGGGCCTTCGGTCCGGTCGCGGTGGCCGACCACCGGCTGCTCACCCGCATCCCGGCGGGCTGGACCTTCGCGCTCGCCGCCAGCGTGCCGACGGTCTTCCTCACCGCCTGGTACGGGCTGGTCGACCTGGCCGGCCTGCGGGCTGGCGAGCGGGTGCTGATCCACGCTGCCACCGGTGGGGTCGGCATGGCGGCGGTGCAGGTCGCCCGGCACCTGGGCGCCGAGGTCTTCGCCACGGCCAGCCCGGCCAAGTGGGACACGCTGGTGGAGGCCGGCTTCGACGACGCGCACATCGCCAACTCCCGCACGCTGGACTTCGAGCAGTGGTTCGCCGACGCGACCGGGCAGGAGGGCGTGGACGTGGTGCTCAACTCGCTGGCCGGCGAGTTCACCGACGCCTCGCTGCGGCTGTTGCCCCGGGGTGGCCGGTTCGTCGAGATGGGCAAGACCGACATCCGTCCGGCCGAGCGGGTCGCCACCGACCACCCGGGGGTCACGTACCGGTTCTTCGACCTGCTGACCGTGGACCCGGACCGGATCCGGGCGATGTTCGCCGCCCTGATGGACCTCTTCGGCTCCGGCGTGCTGGAGCCGAGCCCGGTCACCACCTGGCCGATCGACCGGGCCCCGGCGGCCTTCCGCCACCTCCAGCAGGCCCGGCACGTGGGCAAGCTCGTGCTGACCCTGCCCGGCGGCCTCGACCCGGAGGGCACCGTCCTGATCACCGGCGGCACCGGCACGCTGGGGCGGCTGTTGGCCCGGCACCTGGTCACCCGGCACGCCGTCCGGCACCTGCTGCTGACCGGCCGGCGCGGCCGGGACGCCGACGGGGTGGCCGAGCTGGAGAAGGAACTCGCCGGGCTGGGCGCGGAGGTGACCGTGGCGGCCTGCGACGTGGCCGACCGGGACGCGCTGGCGCAGGTGCTCGACGAGGTACCGGTGGCGCACCCGCTCACCGCGGTCGTGCACACCGCCGGCCTGCTCGACGACGCCACGGTCGAGGCGCTCACCCCGGAACAGGTGACGCGGGTCCTGCGGCCCAAGGTGGACGGCGCCTGGCACCTGCACGACCTGACCCGGGACCTGCCGCTGGACGCCTTCGTGCTCTTCTCCTCGGTCGCCGGGACGATCGGGCTGGCCGGTCAGGGCAACTACGCCGCCGCGAACGCGTTCCTCGACGGGCTGGCCGCGCTGCGCCGGTCCGCCGGCCGCACCGCCACCTCGCTGGCCTGGGGCCTGTGGGCCGAGTCCAGCGGGATGACCGGGCACCTCGCCGAGGCCGACCTGGCCCGGATGAGCCGGGCCGGAGTCGCCGGACTGTCCAACGAGGAGGGCCTTACCCTCTTCGACCTGGCCGTCACCCGCGACCAGGCCCACCTGGTGCCGGTTCGACTGGACCGGGCCGCGCTGCGGGGCCGGACGGACCGGGACACCGTCCCCGGGATGTTCCGTGACCTCGTCCCGCCGCCCGGACGGCGGGTCGTCGAGCGGGTCACGCGTGGCGCGGCGTCGTCCTCCTCCTGGGCCGACCAGCTCGCCCAGCTGCCCGAGGAGCGCCGGCACGACGCCCTGGTCCGGCTCTTGAGCACCGAGGTCGCGTCGGTCCTGGGCCGCAGCGGCGGGATCGACCACGGCCAGACGTTCCGCGACCTCGGTTTCGACTCGCTCGCCTCGGTGGAGCTGCGTAACCGGCTCCGGACCGCCACCGGGCTCAGGTTGCCCGCCGGGGTGGTCTTCGAGTACCCCCGGGTGGGCGAGCTGGCGGAGGTCCTGCTCGACCAGGTGCTGGAGGCGGGGAAGGCGTGACCCTCGGGGCCGCCGGTGGCGGCGGCACCGCGTCGGGCCGGTACGTCCCGCCGGCCCGTGGTGCCACCGTCACCGGCGGCCCCGTTCCAGGTCCGCCCGCCCCCGCCGACCCGGTGCCCGGTGGCCCGCCCGCCGGTCTGACGCCCGGTGGCCGGCGCGCCGACGCCGCCCGGCACGGATGGTTGTGAGCCCCGATCCGCGCCCGGCCGGCTCCGCACCCTGGGTTCGTCTCGGGCCGACCCCGCCGTCGGGTTCGGCCCGCCCGGCTCCGGCCGGGCCCGCCCGGCACACCGGTCCGGTGGCGGCCACCGGCGGCCCGCGCCCGCGCGACCGTCCGGCTCGACCTACGGCCGGTGCGGCTGGCGCCCGCGCGCCACCGACACGAAGGGACCGCCCGGGTGCCGGCTGGCCGCGCGCTCTGCGCGGCACCGGTCACTCGGACGGTCCGACGTTCGCGGCCCGGACCGGGGGTCCGGCCGGGCGCCTGCGGATCCCGGGGTGGGTCACCGCCCACCGTCCGGTCCCGGCAGCGGCCGCGACCCGGGGCGGGGCGCGGCCGCTGCCGAGCGTCCTACTGCACTACTGCACCGCCCCGACCTGCCGGTGTTCCAGACGTCGCTGCCGGGGGATGGACATGGCCAGGGACTCCAGGCCGATCGGCGGCGGACCGGCCTCGCTGAGACTCGGGTCGCCCTCGAGGATGGCCCGGTGCAACCGTTGCAGGTCGCCCGAGGGGTCCACCCCCAGCTCGGCCACCAGGGCCTTGCGTGCCCCCTGGTAGACGCCGAGCGCCTCGGAGCGGCGCCCCGCCCGGTAGAGCGCGAGCATCAGCTTGGCCTGGAACCCCTCGTGGGTGGGCTGCCGGGCGGAGAGCCCGACCAGCTCGCTGAGGAGTTCGTGGTGCCGCCCCAGCAGCAGATCCGCCTCGATGCGCAGTTCCAGGGCGCTCTTGCTCATCTCCTCCAGCCGCAGCACCTCCACCTGGAGGATCGGCCCCGGCGTGACGTCCACCAACGCCGGCCCCCGCCAGAGCGCCAACGCCTCCCGGAGGATCCGGGCCGCGGTCTCCGTCCGGCCGGACTCGAGCGCGGCGCGGCCCTGGGCGACGAGTTGCTCGAAGCGCAGCGAGTCGAGCGCCTCGGGAGCGAGCGAGAGCATGTACCCGCCGGCGAACGTCCGCAGATCCGACCCGGACACGGAACCCGCGCCGACCGACTGCGGGACGAGCGCCCGTTGCAGGTGTTTACGGAGTTGGTAGACGTAGGTCTGCAGGGTGGTGGTGACACTGGTGGGCGGACTGTTCTCCCACAGTTCTTCGATGATCTGTTCGTTGCGGACGACGCGATTGGCACAAATTGCGAGAAGCGCAAGCACCCGACGCGGTTTTGGCGCCGTTGGCGTCATATCCATTTGGCCGACATGAACCGACAAGGGACCGAGCACGTTGATCTGCAATGCTGTCACATCCTTCTCTACGCCCTTGGGCCCCGACCCGAATAGTGCCAGCGCAATTCCTGAACGCATTCAGGACCACATCATCGTCAGGCAATCCCCCTCACACAAACCCGCCTGACGGCTTATGGGCGCGACAATACGTGAGCCGTGCGTTACCACACGTAACGCTGGGCACCGATACGCACAGTGGAATTCGCAGCGACGGGGCGCCCCCCAGCTGCCGCGTCTTGCCATCGTTACTCAGTGAGACATGGAGGTAACTCAAGGTGACACTAGCAGCCCCCCAGCTCCGACGGTCAACCATTGACTGAATCATCGATTGTCGAATCAAATATTTCCCGGTGCGGCAACACCGGCCCACCCTGATCAACTAATCGATGCATGCCTCTGTTCATCACTATGCCCCATTGCTGGTTGCCGCACAAGCATGCACAGAAACCAAGAAGCTTTCGAGCGGGCTTCGAGGCAACCGTGCATTGTTGGGTCAGGCTTCACAGGATGTAGTGAAATTGTGCGCGGCGACTCCGGGCCGGAGCAACCTCAATTACACCTGTCGGCGGGGCGGCGCCACCATCAGAAATCAGTCACCGAGGGAGCGTTTGCGCTGATCATGAGGGCACGCCGGGAGTTGCACCGGAGGCGCCCGGCACCCCCGGTCGGGCCGTCGGCTCCACCGGCGACGAGCAACCGGTCCGATCCTGGGCGTATACGATCGGTAGTGTTCGATCCTGACGGTCAGGGCCCTTAGGTCATGTATCGGGAAGATAAAGCTGTCAGCTGGCTGACACTGGAGCGGTCGCCACCCATCGGAACACTGCCCACCCGGCACGACATACCGCCCGGTAGCCTCGGCCGCGGCACGTCGGAAACCCGGGAGCACCTGGTGATAGCAGGATCTGAGCGTCCAAAAAGTACATCGAACTACATACGAGGCGGAGCAGGTGGGACCGATCCGGAGTGCCGCCCCAGCCTCCTCGCTCCCGCCCGCGGAGTCACCCCGCCGGACGGATGACACCGGAGACCCACCGGCTCGAAGTGACACACCGTCGGCACCGGCCCGACTCAGCCGACCGGGGCACCCTCTGCCGCACCGCACCCGGCACAGGCATGGCCAGGCACCCAACCCATGAATGGGCATTCCTGGAAAACCTCTGGACACTTTCTGGACGTGCAACGGTGAGCGGAACGTCAGCGGTCGAACACGGATCCGTACGGACGCCGGGAAAAGCAGAACGGCCGGCTCCACACCGGCCGTCCAACATAGAACCGACGAACACGCCGAACAGCGCAGGCGGCCACGACCATCCGGGCCACCACACCGGACCATAGTCCAAAATGGATGGTACTAACGGGATGGTCGTGGCGCGGATCGACAACGCGTTGATCACAGGAGTCGACGCTGCTGGTCCAGTTGTGAGGCGAAGAAGGCACTGGCCGCCGTCAGTATCTCGTTCACCCGGCGGAGTTCGGCGTTCTCGGCCCGGAGCCGATGCAACTCCTCCGCCTCGGTCTCCGACAGGCGCTCGGCGCGGGGGTCTGGTCGCTCGCCACGCTCGATCTCGTCCTGCCGGATCCAGGTCCGCAGCGCCTCCGGGTGAACGTCGAGGTCCCGGGCGAGCTGCACGATCGGGGGCCGTGGATCGGATCCCCGCCACTGCTCGACCGCGCGGATCCGCAGCTCGTCCGGATACTTCTTGGGCGGCGCCATGAGCGTCCCTCCCTCTCGTGCTTCCCGCGGCTCCGCACCGCGCCCGCCTGCAGATCCCCGTGAGCGGTCCAACCGGCATCGGTTGGACCGCCTGCGACGCGGATCATCGGGGTGAGCCGCGTGCGACTGACTGACCATGTGCTGTGTACGAGTACTCCGGCCGTGCCCCGGAGGCCCGACCGGTCCGGCGACGACCGCCACCGGCTCCGCCGTGGGCCCGGCCGGGCCCACGGCGGCCGTCGTCGTCAGACCCCGACGGGCTGCCGCTCCTCCTCGCGGGCCTCCTCGACGGCACCGCTGTGCTCAAGGGCGACCCTGGGCAACGCCCGCTGCAGGAAACGGGGCAGCCACCAGGCCTTCTTGCCGAAGATCTGCATCACGGCGGGCAGGATCAGGCAGCCGATGAGCAGGGCGTCGGCGAGGATGGCGACCGCGAGCCCGAGCCCGAACTGCTGGAGCATGCGGGTGGGGCTGAGCATGAAGGCGGCGAAGACCACCACCATGATCGCACCGGCCGCGGTGACCACCTTCCCGGTCGTCGCGATCCCCTCGCGAACCGCCTCCGTCGGGTCCTTGCTCCGCTCCCACTCCTCGTGCATCCGGGAGAGGAGGAAGACCTGGTAGTCCATGGAGAGACCGAAGGCCACCGCGAAGATCATGACCGGTACGTACGCCTCGATCGGCCCCGGCTCGACGCCGAGGCGTCCGTCCTGGAAGACCAGCGTCATGATGCCCAGCGCCACGCCCACGCTGAGCACGTTGAGCACCGAGGCGATGAGCGGGATCAGCAGCGACCGGAAGACCAGGATGAGCAGGAGCGTGGAGAGACCGACCACGACGAGCACGAAGATCGGCATCTTCGCGGCCACCGCCTCGGAGAAGTCGACCGTGGCGGCCGTGCTGCCACCGATCAGGTACCGCGCGCCGGTCTCCTCGGCCACCGGCGGCAGCACGTTCTCCCGGAGCCGGTCGACCAGGTCCATGGTCGCCTGGTCCTGCGGCTTCGACTCGGGCAGCACGATGATCAGGGAGAGGTTCTCACCGATCGTGTTCGGCGGTACGGCGGTGGCCACACCCTCGGTCGCGGCGATGGCGCTCTGGGCGCGGGTCGCGTCCTCCGGGGTGCCGTCGGCGAGCACGATCAGCGGCCCGTTGAAGCCCGGGCCGAAGCCCTCGGCCAGCAGGTCGTACGCCTGGCGGCTGTGGGTGGACTCCGGATCGTTGCCGGCGTCGGCGAAGCCCAGGTTCATGTTGACCACCGGCACCATGAGCGCCACCAGGACGCCCAGCGGCACAAGCGCGTTCACCCAGCGGTACTTCTGCACCCAGGTCACCCAGCGCCGCCACTGCGTCCCCTCGGCGGCCTTGCCCTTGGCGAGCCGCTTCTGCACGCCCTTCTCGATCCGGCCACCGACGAGGGACAGCAGCGCCGGGAGCAGGGTGAGCGAGGAGAGCATGGTGACCAGGACGGTCATCGCGACGGCCACCGCGACCCCCTGGAGGGAGCCGAGACCCAGCACGACCAGGCCGATCAGCGCCAGGATGACGGTGCAGCCGGCGAAGAAGACCGTCCGACCGGCGGTGTCCTGCGCGTTGATCGCGGCCTGCCGCCGTTCGACGCCCTTGAGCAGCTCGGAGCGGTACCGCGAGAAGATCAACAGGGCGTAGTCGATGCCGACGCCGAGACCGACGAGCATCATCAGCGGCGCGGTGAAGTCGGCGATGGTCGCCACGTGCGAGGCCAGCCCGATCAGGCCGATCGCCGAGCCCACGGCGAAGATGGCGATCACCAGCGGCAGGCTGGCCGCCACGATCGAGCCGAACAGGATCACCATGATGACGAGCGCGGCGAGCATGCCGGCGAACTCGGCGCCGCCGCCACCGCCCTCCTGCGCCGCGCGGATCGGGGCGCCGCCGAGTTCGACCCGGAGTCCCTCGCCCTCGGCCGCGTCGGCGGTGTCCATGATCTTGCGGACGTCGTCGGCCGGCACGTCGGCGGACTGACCGTCGAGCGCGACGGTGGCGTACCCGATGGTGCCCTGCTCCGAGATGCCGAAGCCCTCGTACGGGCTCTGCACGCCGGCGACGTGGGGCAGCTCCTTGACCTTGGCGAGCATCGACTCGACCCGGACCTGGGTGCCGGGGTCACGCAGACCGGCCTCGCGCTCGAAGACGACCTGGATCGACTCGCCGGACTGCACCGGCGCCCGCTCCTCGAGCAGGTCCAGCGACTTCTGCGAGTCGGTGCCCGGCAGGGAGAAGTCGTTGCGGTAGTCACTGCCCACGGCCTGGGCCGCGACGGTGACGCCGGCCAGCACGAGCACCCAGAGCACGACGGCGATCCAGCGGCGCCGGTACGCCCAGCCGCCCAGCCGTTCGAAGACACTCGGGCGCCGCGTCGGCGGGGCTGCGGCGGTTGTTCTGGTCATCAGTGCTCGACCTCCTGAGACTCACGCTCAGATAGATAGCTTGTCTACTTGTAGATACGCCACCTTAACAGGGAGATCCGTAGCCGGACTACAGCTCCGGTCGCGCTGGGGCCGCGTTCCGGCCGTCGCGGGCGCCGGAACCCGGGGTCACCGGCCACCGGCTCGGAACCACCCTCAGGGTCGCCGTTTCACGCCGCTGACCTGGGCCGAATCATCCGTTCCGGCACCCGGCCCCGACCTGACGGGCCCGGCGCTCCCCGCCCCGACTCAGGGTGAACCCTGCGTTTCCCCTGGAGTTGTCGGCGACAGGTGGACGCTGTCGCGGATGCGCAGCCAGGCTACGTGTGTACCGACCCCTTGAGACCCAGAGGTGATTGCCCATGCGCCCGCTCCGGCGAGTGCTGATCGCCGCCACACTCGCCGTCGTGCTCCTCTGCGCGGCCGGTGTGGCGGGAGTGGTCTGGACGTTCAACTCCAGGACCGTCTCCACTGCTGGCACGATCGAGTTCGTCCACGCGCTGCCGGTGCCGCCGCTGGCACCCTCCACCGTGAACGGTGAGGGACGGCGGGTCTTCGAGCTGCGGGCACAGACCGGACGGCACGACTTCGGCGACCGTACCGCCGAGACCTGGGGCTTCAACGGGGCGTACCTGGGGCCGACCCTGCGGGCCGCCCGTGGTGAGCAGGTGCTGGTGAACGTGCACAACGGGCTGGACGAGGAGACGACCGTGCACTGGCACGGCATGCACCTGCCGGCCCGGATGGACGGTGGACCGCACCAGATGGTGCCGGCCGGGACGAGCTGGCATCCCACCTGGACGGTGGACCAGCCGGCCGCCACGCTCTGGTACCACCCGCACCCGCACGGGGAGACCGCCCGACACGTCTACCGGGGGCTCGCCGGGATGTTCATCCTGGACGACCCGACGAGTTCGGTCGGCGGACTGCCCGACCGGTACGGGGTGGACGACGTGCCGGTCATCGTGCAGGACAAGCGGTTCTCCCGGAACGGGAACCTGAACGAGAACGCGCCGCTGTTCAGCGGCGTCGGCCTGATCGGCGACACGATCGTGGTCAACGGCGCGACCGCGCCGTACCTGGACGTCACCACCGAACGGGTGCGGCTCCGGGTGCTCAACGCCTCCAACGCGCGGGTCTTCGACTTCGGCTTCACCGACGACCGCGACTTCGCCCTGGTCGGCACGGACGGCGGCCTGCTCGACCAGCCGTACCGGATGAAGCGGATCATGCTCTCGCCGGGCGAGCGCGCGGAGATCGTGGTGGACGTCCGGCCGGGTGAGCGTCCGGTCCTGCGGAGCTTTCCGCCGGACCTCGGGGCGGACGCCTGGAGCGAGCGGTTCAACGGCGGTGAGGACACCTTCGACGTCCTCCAGCTGCGCGCCGCCGAACGGCTCGACGAAAGCCCCGAGCTGCCGTCCCGGCTGGTCGACACGCCTCGGCT
This sequence comes from Micromonospora sp. NBRC 101691, assembly GCF_030269285.1. Lineage (NCBI taxonomy): Bacteria > Bacillati > Actinomycetota > Actinomycetes > Micromonosporales > Micromonosporaceae > Micromonospora > Micromonospora sp. NBRC 101691. The sequence goes on along the minus strand of NZ_BSTB01000011.1, from coordinate 102,285 downwards.
CAACCCCGAGGAGGCCGCCCGCACCCGGGAGTTCACGTTGAGCGGCACCCGGATCAACGGCGACGCCATGGACATGGACCGGATCGACCTCACGGTCACCAAGGGCACGACGGAGGTGTGGGAGGTGACCAGCCGGGAGGCCCTCCAGCACAACTTCCACATCCACGACGTCCAGTTCCAGGTGATCGACGTGGGCGGGGCCGCGCCACCGCCGCACCTCAGCGGCTGGAAGGACACGATCTTCCTGCATCCGAACACCACGTACCGGATCATCGCCCGGTTCGCCGACCACGCCGATCCGGACATGCCGTACATGTACCACTGCCACATCCTGTTCCACGAGGACGAGGGGATGATGGGCCAGTTCGTGGTGGTCGAGCCGGGGCAGAAGGCCGGCACGCCGCCGAGCAGCGGCCACGACGACGGCGGGCACGGTGGCGGCGGGCACGGTGGCGGCGGGCACCAGGGACACGGCTGACCGCCCCGCTGCCGGCAGGTGAACCGGACGCCGGCCCTCCCCCGTCGGAGGGTCGGCGTCGGCCGTCGTACGGACGGTCGCCGGGGCGTCGGTCGTCGCGCGGAAGGTCCGCCGGGGTGTCGCGGCCCCGCGTCGGCCGCCGGTCCGGCCCCGCGTCGGCCGGTCCGCGCCCGCGTGGGTCGGCCGCTACCGGCCTCACGGCCCCGGCGGGATGTTGTGGTTGCGGTGGAAGATGTTCTCCGGGTCGTAGACCCGCTTGAGGGCGGCCAGCCGACCCAGGTCCGCCGGGCGGTAGGCCGCCATGGTCCGGCTCGGGTCGCTGAGGAAGTTGAGCAGCACCCCACCGGTCGCGTACGGACGCAGCCGCCGGGCGAAGGCCGCCATGTGCCCCCGCGCGACGGCGAGGTCGGCAGCGCGCAGGTGCGGGGCGACCGCGATCAGCGCGTACGTCGCGTCCCGGTGGCCGGACGGTCCGCCGTCGGCCAACGGCCGGCCCAGCGCTCCGCCCACGTGCCGCAGTTCGACGACCGAGATCGGCGAACGGGCCGTCCCGGAACCTCCGACCTCGGCGAGCAGCACCTCGATCAACTCGTCGCTCAGCCCCCGGAACAGGTCGGTGTGTTCCCGGACGAGCTGCGGACCGGGCTGCGGGTCCTCCAGCCCGGCGGTCTCCGGCCAGGTCATCGGCGCGTACCCGCCGACCAGGGGCGGCCCGGCGACGGCCAGCAGGGGGGCCAGCGCCCGCCGGCCGCGTGCCGTCGGGCCGGTGTGGCAGACGCGCACCGCCACGACCGCCCGGTCCCGCAGCGGTTCCGGGACGCCCGGCGCGTCCGGCAGCCGCAGCAGCGTCAGCGCGGTGGTCAGCTCGTCGGGCAGGCCGGCGGCGTGGTCGCGGTGGCAGGCGAGGATCTCGCCGGCCCGTTCGCCCGGGAAGTACGCCACCCCGCCGTAGACCTCCCGGACCGGGTAGAGGCGGAGCAGGAGTTCGGTGACGACGCCGAAGTTCCCACCACCGCCGCGCAGCGCCCACCACAGGTCGGCGTCGTCGTCGGGGCCGGCGACCAGACGGTTGCCGGCGGCGGTCACCACCTCGGCGCGGAGCAGGCTGTCGGCGGCGAAGCCGTGCCGGCGGGACAGCCAGCCCACCCCGCCGCCCAGGGTGTAGCCGGCGACCCCCAGCGCGGAGGAGGTGCCGGAGATGGGCGCCAGCCCGAACCGGGCCGCCGCGGCGACCACGTCGCCCCAGCGGGCGCCGCCACCGACCCGCGCGGTCGCCCGGACCGGGTCGACATCGACGTACGCCATCCGGGAGAGGTTGAGCAGCACGCCGTCGTCGGTGGGACGGATGGTGCCGTGTCCGGTCGCCTGCACCCCGACCGGTACGTCGAACTCGCGCGCGGTGAGGACGGCCCGCGCCACGTCGGCGGCGTCGGCCACCTCGGCGACCAGGAGGGGCTGCTGGTCGAGGTCACGCCGCCAGGCCGACCGGCCGACGTCGTAGCCGATCGCGCCGGGCAGGTGGAGACGGCCGTCGAAGTGCTGCCGCAGCCGTCGGGCCACGGCCTCCGCGCTGCGCGGCCCGGGACAGCCGTCCGGCGCAGCGTCGGGCAACCGGTCGGTCCCGGTCGGGGGGCGGTGGGGTTCGCCCCGGGGGACGATCGGGACGGGGAGGTAGCCGTCGTACAGCACGGTGTCCTCCGGGAGCACCGGACGCCGCCCGGCTCCGGAGCGCATGGCGCGGGCGCAGGGAAACGCGAGTTCCGTCCCCACTCGGCCGGTCCTGCGTCGCTTCATGGAACGCACCCCTCGTCGTGTACCGCACCTTGCGTCACCAGATCATGACAGAAGGTGAAAGAGATCGGAATCGCGAGTCACTGGAGGATGTGTGGACAACCACCACAAGGAGGTACCGCGACCCCGTTGCCGTCGCCATCCCGCGCCTCCACCGAGCGGATGATCTGCACCTCACATCGGTGAAAGGGGCGACCCGCACCGGCGGTGGCTACATTTGGTGCCATGCCCGCCATCTCCGTCGAGGACGTGCTCGTCCTGCCCCGACTTCCCCGGTTGGACGAGTCGACGACCACGTTCCGTCCGGTCCGTCGCATGATCACTGCTCCCAGTGGCTTCGAGGGCGAGGGTTTCCCGGTCCGCCGGGCCTTCGCCGGAGTTCCCGTGCCGGAACTCGACCCCTTCCTCCACCTGGACCAGATGGGCGAGGTGGAGTACGCGCCCGGCGAGCCGAAGGGCACGGCCTGGCATCCCCACCGCGGCTTCGAGACGGTCACCTACATCATCGACGGTGTCTTCGACCACCAGGACTCCCACGGCGGCGGGGGCACCATCACCAACGGTGACACCCAGTGGATGACCGCCGGCAGCGGGCTGTTGCACATCGAGGCCCCGCCGGAGCACCTCGTGGTCAGCGGTGGCCTCTTCCACGGCCTCCAGCTCTGGGTAAACCTGCCCCGGGTGGCGAAGATGAGCCCGCCGCGCTACCAGGACATCCGGGGTCGGGAGTCGGCGCTGCTGACCACGCCCGACGGCGGCGCGCTGCTGCGGGTCATCGCCGGTGAGATCGCCGGGCACCAGGGCCCCGGTTCGACCCACACCCCGATCACCATCACCCACGTGACGGTGCAGCCGGGCGCGGAGGTGGACCTGCCGTGGCGGCCGGACTTCAACGCCCTCGTCTACGTGCTCGGTGGGCGCGGCACGGTCGGCACCGACCGTCGGCCGATCCAGACCGGCCAGCTCGCGGTGCACGGGCCGGGGGACGCGTTGCGGTTCGCGGCGGACCCGCACCAGGAGAGCCGAACCCCGGCGATGGACCTGTACATCATGGGCGGGCAGCCGATCCGGGAGCCGGTGGCGCAGTACGGCCCGTTCGTGATGAACAGCCGCGACGAGCTCATCCAGGCGTTCGAGGACTACCAGGCCGGTCGTCTCGGGGTGATCCCGACCGAGCGGGTGCCGCACACCGACCCGGCGGCGGACCGTCCCTGATCCGACGACGGGCGCCACCGGTCGTGACCGGTGGCGCCCGTGTCGTCTCCCCGTCCGCCGTCAGGAGACGGCGAAGATCCCGGCGACCCCGAGGATCACCATGAGCAGCACCGCGACCAGTGCGCCCCGCTCGCTCTCCACCGCCTGGGGGTTCTGCTCGGGCTGGGCGTTCGGTGTCTCGACCGGCATGGTGCGTGTCCTCCTCGGTGTCCGTTTGCTCGCGGGCGTGTCTGGCGGCGGGCGAGGATCGCCCACGCCGTGCGGGCCAACGGTGCTCGTCCTACCGTGAGGGCATCGTCGACCTCGGGAGGCTGGAACGTGACCGTGCGGGAGTGGTTCCTGACCACGGGGGAACGCGCCAACCAGGTCTCAGAGTTACCCGTCTGGGCCGGCGGAAACCTTGCCGAGCCGTTGATTCACGGCGCGACGTACTTCGATCGGCTTGTCGACGAGGTGGAGGCGCTCGAGGAGGGCGACCACCTCTTCTTCACGGACTGGCGGGGCGACCCGGACGAGCGGATGCGTCCGGACGGCCCCACGGTGGCGCAGCTCTTCGCCCAGGCGGCGCAGCGGGGCGTGGTGGTGAAGGGCCTCGTCTGGCGTTCCCACCTCGACGTGCTCGCCTACAGCGAGGAGGAGAACCGCAGCCTCAGCGAGACGATCTCCGCCGCCGGCGGTGAGGTGCTGCTCGACCAGCGGGTCCGCCGGGGCGGATCGCACCACCAGAAACTTGTCGTGCTGCGCCACCCGGGCCGACCCGAGCGGGACGTGGCGTTCGTCGGCGGGATCGACCTGTGCCACAGCCGCCGGGACGACGCGGCGCACCACGGCGATCCGCAGGCGGTCGCGATGTCCCCCCGCTACGGTCCGCGTCCGCCCTGGCACGACGTGCAGCTCGCGGTACGCGGGCCGGTGGTCGGCGCGCTGGACACCGTCTTCCGCGAGCGCTGGACCGACCCGATGCCGCTGGACTCGGAGAACCCGCTGGCCTACCTGCGGGACCGGCTGCGCCGGGCCGACCTGCGCCCGGATCCGCTGCCCGTCCAGCCGCCGGACCCGGCGCCATGCGGCCCGCACCACGTGCAGGTGCTGCGGACGTATCCGGCGGTGCGCCCCCGCTACTCCTTCGCCCCGGACGGGGAACGCACCGTGGCCCGCGGCTACACCAAGGCGGTACGCCGGGCCCGGCGGCTGATCTACCTGGAGGACCAGTACCTCTGGTCGCGGGAGATCGCCGAACTGTTCGCGGACGCGCTGCGGAACAACCCCGACCTTCACCTGATCGCGGTGGTTCCCCGCTTCCCGGACGTGGACGGACGGCTCGCGCTGCCGCCCAACACGGTCGGCCGGGAACAGGCGCTGTCCCTCTGCCAGGAGGCCGCCGCCGACCGGGTGCACGTCTTCGACGTGGAGAACCACGACGGCGACCCGGTGTACGTGCACGCCAAGGTGTGCGTGGTCGACGACGTGTGGGCCAGCGTGGGCAGCGACAACTTCAACCGCCGTTCCTGGACCCACGACAGTGAACTCTCCTGCGCCGTGCTGGACGCGACCCGGGACGAACGCGCCCCGACCGACCCGGCCGGTCTCGGTGACGGCGCCCGCCACTTCGCCCGCGAGTTGCGGCTGCGCCTGTTGCGCGAGCACCTGGACCGGCCCGGGGACGGCAACGGGGACGCCGACCTGCTCGACCCGGCGGACGCGGTGGCCGCGGTCACCGCCACCGCCGACGCGCTCCAGCGGTGGTACGACTCGGGACGGGTCGGCCCCCGGCCACCGGGCCGCCTCCGCCCGCACCGGCCGGAGCGGCTGCCCTGGTACACCCGGCTCTGGGCATTGCCGGCGTACCGGCTGGTCTACGACCCGGACGGGCGCCCGTTGCGGGCCCGGCTCGCCGGCACCTGGTGAACCCGGCCCGCCAGCGTGGGACACGGTGCCCTCGGGACGACCTCCGACCGTCCCCGGCGGTGGCGGAGCGTCGCCGTCGTCGACCTCTCGGTAGCCGAGGGCGGGATTCGGCGCGGCGCACGGCGACAAGATCGTGACAGACATAACACCTTCGCCCGACAGCCGCCACCCTTCCGACCGTTTTGCACCTCTTAATGTGAACATGAGGCTTAAGTACATCGTACTTTCGGCTAGCTTTTGCCGGCACGATCGGGTTAAGGTAGCTCTCGAACGGCCTATCTCAAGCTAAACCAAAAGCCTTACGTCTTTATCTGCGGACGAGGTGCAGGGAGGACCACCCATGACCGCGCCAACGATCACGAAGCCGGCGACCACCAGCACGCCCGCCGCCACCGAGAAGCTCGACCCGCGCGCCCTCACCGACAGTGCCGCCGAGTTGCTCAACGCCATGGCCGCGTTGCCCGCCGACCACCCGTCGCGGGCCGCCCTGCGCGACCGGGCCATCGAGGCCTGGCTCCCGCTCGCCAACCACCTCGCCCACCGCTACAGCGGTCGCGGTGAGCCCACCGACGACCTGGCCCAGACCGCCGCCGTCGGCCTGATCAAGGCGATCGACAAGTTCGACCCCAGTCGTGGGGTCGACTTCGCCGGTTACGCCATCCCCACCATCATCGGCGAGCTGAAGCGGCACTTCCGCGACCGCACCTGGGACATCCGGGTACCGCGTCGCCTCCAGGAGCTGCGGCTGGCCATCTCCGACGCCAACAGCTCGCTGCTGCAGACGCTGGGCCGCTCGCCGACGGTCGCGGACATCGCCGCCCACCTCAAGCTCACCGAGGAAGAGGTGCTGGAGGGCCTGGAGGGCGCCCGCGCGTACAACGCGGTGTCGCTGTCCACGCCGACCGGCGACGGCGACCGCGCCACCGAGCTGGGTGACATGCTCGGCGGCGAGGACAACGAGTTCGAGCTGGCCGAGCTGCGGGTGGCCCTCGGTCCGGCCCTGGCCACGCTCGACGAGCGGGAGCAGAAGATCCTCACCCTCCGGTTCTACGGCAACCTCACCCAGTCGCAGATCGCCGAGCAGATCGGTGTCTCGCAGATGCACGTCTCCCGGCTGCTGGCCCGGGCGTTGACCAAGCTGCGCGGCCAGCTCGACGGCACCTACTGAGTCACACCGCACCAGCACGTACACGCGGCGGAGGCCGGACCCGTGGGGTCCGGCCTCCGCCGCGTGTACGCCGCCCCCACCGGCTGCCCGGTCCGGTCCGCCCGCCCGAGCCCTGTCCACCGGGCCCGGGTGGTAGCAGGGGTCCCCTCCTCATCAAAAAGCGGTAACAAGGGGCCCCTCCTACCACCGGCCCGGCAGGTCGGCGGCGGCGCTCTCCGGGCCGAGGCCGATCCGCGCGTACGCCCGGGGACGACGGGACCGCAGCAGCACCGCCCAGAGCGTGCCCGCCAACGCGGTCAGCGGGAAGACCGCCGGGACCGCCCAGCGCAACGGCGAGTCCGGTCCGACCCCGAGCAGCACGGCGACGTCGGCCAGCGCCAGCACGACCACCGCCACCAGGGCGACGGCGGCCAGGCCGGGGGCGACCGCCCGCCGCCAGAGGTTCTCGCCGGTGGTCTCGCGGGCGAAGAAGGCGAGCACCGCGAACGAGGTCGCCGCGATCAGCAGCAGCATCCCCAGCGCGCCGGTCACGGTGGCCCCGTAGAAGAGGTGGCGCACCGGCTCAAGCCCCGCCGACGCGCACGCCACGATCACCAGGAGGCCGAGGACGCTCTGCGCGACCGACGCCGGCCGGGGGGCTCCGGTGCGCGGCGAGGCCTCACCGAACGGCGCGGGAAGCAACCGTTCCCGTCCCAGCGCGAAGGCGTACCGGGCGGTGGTGTGGTGCAGCGAGACCAGGGCGGCCAGCACGGAGGTCACCAGCAAGGCCCGGCCGATGCTGACCGCGCCCGCCCCGAGCTGGTCACCGGCCAGGGCGAACAGCAGGTCGGTCCCCCGTTCCCCGGCGGCCGCCGCGACCCGCTCCGGCCCGGTGGCCACGGTCAGTGTCCAGGCGGAGAACGCCAGGACCGCGCCGACGAGCCCCACCGCGAGGTACGTGGCGACGGACACCGCCCGTGGATGGCGACTCTCCTCCCGTAGCAGCACGGCGGACTCGAAGCCGACGAAGCCGACGGCGGCCACGACGAGCAGCGCCCCGGCCCCGGGGGTGAGCAGGTGGGCCGGGGAGAGGGCGGTCACGTCGACCGCGCCGTCGGCGGCGTGCCGCAGGTGGGCGAGGTCGAACACGACCAGCACCGCGACCTCGGCCAGCAGCAGGACGGCCAGGACCGTCCGGTCGACGGTCACCCCGGCCACGCCCAGCACGGCGACCAGCGCCCACGCGGCCAGCGCCATCAGCCACCAGGTCGGCGTGCCGCCGAACCAGCGGGCGACCAGGGGGGCGGTGGCCGCGCCGACCACGCCGTAGAGCCCGACCTGGACGGCGTTCTGCGCGATCAGGGCCACCCAGGCCGCGCCGACCCCGGCCGGACGGCCGAGACCCCGGGCGACGTACGCGTGGAACGCGCCGACGTGGGTCATCCGCCGGGACATCGCCAGGTAACCCACCGAGAAGAGGCCGAGCACCACCGCGACCACGAGGACGGCCGCGCCGAGCGGGCCCGCCCCGGTCACCGCGTACGCGGTCGGGACCACGGCGGCCACCACGGTCAGCGGGGCTGCCGCGGAGAGCGTGAAGAGCAGCACCCCGGGGACTCCCCGTCCGCCCCGGGTCAGCGTCACGGGAACGCCGCCGGGACGGTCCAGGGTCACGGGCGGGGGCATCGGCGCAACGGGCATGGCCACTTCCGGTCGGAGGGGAGGCGGAGGCGGGTCAGCCGCGGAGCACGGCCGCGCCGACCGCGGCCTCGGTGTGGGCGACCAGTTCCCGCAGTGGCAGTGGCAGCGCCGGCAGGAGCACACCGAAGCGGTGCTGGGCGCGGGGGTCGGCGTGCCAGAGCACGTCGCGGGTGAGCCCGGTGGCCGAGACCAGCCCGCACAGCAGGGCGTCCGGGACGGCCGGCGGGTGGGGGCGGTCCAGCAGGGCCAGCAGCCGGGTGGCCGGCCAGGCCAGCGCGTTGAGGTCGGTGGCCACGTAGTCGACCGTGGTGCGCAGCAACCGACGCTTCTCCTGCCGACGTACCACACCCGAGCGGCTCAGCCGCTCCCCCACCGCGTCCGCAGCGGTCCCGGCGAGCAGGCCCAGCCAGGTACGGACGGACCGGTGCTGCCGCTGGCCGAGCAGGTGGGCCAGGACACCGCCGGCCAGCGCGTCGGCCGGAGGGGGACCGTCCAGGACGGACACCCGGGCGTCGGCCACCGTGATCCGTCCACCCAGGACCAGCTCGCCGAGGAGAGCGGCGGCGAGGCCGAGGCCGGTGGCTGTCGGGTTCAGCCGAGCCCGGCCACGGCTGTCGCCGTGGGCGATGAGGAAGAACTCGTCCGCGATGAGCAACGAACCCTCCCGGTCGTCCACTGTGCTCGTAACCGGGACAAAGGATGCCCTCATGATCGCTCCGATGCAACTCCCGGATCCACGTTGTTGCACGCGCGGGCCCCACCACCTGCGGATAGTGCCCGTGGCAGACTCGGCCGCGTGACCGCCAGCCCCACCGTCCGCCGCCGTCGCATCGCCCGGGAACTCCGACACCTGCGGGAGCGCGCCGGGATGACCCTCGACGTCGCCGCGCGGCATCTCGACATGTCCAAGAGCAACCTCTCCCGGATCGAGAACGCCCAGATCGGCATCAAGCCCCGCGACGTACGCGCCGCCCTGGCGCTGTACCAGGTGACCGGGACGGACGCCGAGGCGCTGGTGGAGATCGCCCGTGGGGCGCAGCAGCGCGGGTGGTGGCAGAACTACAGCGACGTGCTGCCGGAGTGGTTCGAGTTCTACGTCGGGCTGGAGGCGGAGGCGGCGACGCTGCGGACGTACGAGGCCGAGGCCGTGCCCGGCCTGCTCCAGACCGAGGCGTACGCCCGGGAGATCTACCGGCTGACCGCCGGCGAGGAGGGACTGGAACGGAAGGTCGCCGCCCGGCTGCACCGGCAGAGCGTCCTGCGCCGGGAGTCGCCGGTGCAGATGTCGGTGGTGCTCAACGAGGCGGTGCTGCTGCGCCCGGTCGGCACCCCGGCCGTGATGGCCGACCAGTTGACCCACGTCAGCCGAGTGGCCCAACTACCCAACGTAACCATCCAGATACTTCCATTCATGGCTGGTGGACACCCCGCCATGAGCACGCCGTACGTCGTGCTGCACTTCGCCGACGCCGCCGACAACGCCGTTGTTTACCTGGACAATCTCACGATGGGGCTGGCGCTGGAGGGCACCGAACACGTCCGGGGGTATACCCTGGTACACGAGAGGCTGTGCCAGATGGCGCTCACTCCAGCGGACTCCCTGACCCGACTTGAGGACGCTTCTCGTTACTTTGAGTGATCACCACCTGCTCCTGCGCAGACGAGGGGTACACCACCATGACCGTTCTCGACCTGACCCGTGCGGAGTGGCGGACCAGCACGCGCAGCAGCGGCAACGGCAACTGCGTGGAGGTCGCCGACGTCGACGGCCGGGTGGCCGTCCGGGACAGCAAGGACCGGCCCGGCCCGGCGCTGGTCTTCCCGCGCACGTCGTGGCGGCACTTCGTCGCCGGCATCGACGCGCTGGCCTGACCGGCCCGGCACGCCGCCCGGCGCCGCCGACCGCAGCCCGGGCGACGCCCGCCGGTGCCACCGGCCGCAGAACAGGTACCGCCGACCGCAGCACAGGCGACGCCAGCCGGGCCGACCACACGCCGACCGGTGCCGCCGGCCGCCGGTGCGAGACTGGGGCGTGCTCCGCGACGTACCCCTCGAACTGCCGGTCCGGCCGGTCCTGGCCGCGCTGACCACGGCCCTGCGCACTGCGGGCGCCGCCGTGCTGGTCGCGCCGCCGGGCACCGGGAAGACCACCCTGACGCCGCTGGCGGTCGCCGACGAGGTCGACGGCCGGGTGCTGATCGCCCAGCCGCGCCGGGTGGCCGCCCGGGCCGCGGCGCAGCGGATGGCGGCGCTGCTCGGCGAGCGGGTGGGCGACCGCGTCGGGTACGCCGTGCGGGGCGACCGGCGCACCGGCCCGGCCACCCGGATCGAGGTGGTCACCACCGGGCTGCTGGTCCGGCGGCTGCACCACGACCCGGAACTGCCCGGCGTCTCGGCGGTGCTGCTCGACGAGTGCCACGAGCGGCACCTCGACGCCGATCTGGCGCTCGCCTTCACCGTGGAGGCCCGGACCGCGCTCCGCCCCGACCTGTGGCTCGTGGCCATGTCGGCCACCGCCGAGGCGGACCGGTTCGCCGACCTGCTCGGTGGGGACGCCTCCGCGCCGGTGGTCCGGGCCGAGGCGGCACTGCACCCGGTCGCCCGGATCTGGGCGCCCCCGCCCCGCCCGGTCGCCGGCTACCGGGGCAACCGGGTCGACCCGGCGCTGCTGGACCACGTGGCCGCGACGGTCCGCCGGGCGGTGTCCGAACAGGACGGCGACGTCCTGGTCTTCCTGCCCGGCGTCGGGGAGATCGCCGGGGTCACCGCCCGGCTGGCGGACCTGCGCGACCGGGTGGCCCTGGTGCCGCTGCACGGCCGGCAGCGGGGCACCGAGCAGGACGCCGCGCTGCGCCCGGCCGACCGTCGGCGGGTGGTGCTGGCCACCGCCGTCGCGGAGAGCAGCCTCACCGTGCCCGGCGTCCGGACGGTGGTCGACGCCGGGCTGAGTCGGGTCGCCCGGACCGACCTGGCCCGAGGGCTGGGCGCGCTGGTCACCGTGCCGGTCTCCCGCGCCGCCGCGACCCAGCGGGCCGGCCGGGCCGGTCGGGAGGCTCCGGGGCAGGTCTACCGCTGCTGGTCCCCGGCCACCCACGAACGGCTCGCCGCCCAGCCGGAACCGGAGATCGCCACCGCCGACCTGACCGGGTTCGCGCTGGAGCTGGCGGCGTGGGGGCAGCCGGACGGCACCGGCCTCGCGCTGCCCGATCCACCCCCGGCGGCGGCGATGGCGGTGGCCCGGCAGACCCTCCGCACCCTCGGCGCCGTCGACGCCGAGGGCCGGATCACCGGACGGGGGCGGGCGATCACGGCGACCGGCGTCCATCCCCGGCTGGGCCGGGCGCTGCTCGACGGGGCAGCCCGCGTCGGAAAGGACCGCGCCGCCGAGGTGGTGGCCCTGCTCAGCGAGGAGACCGGCCCGGGGGACGACCTGGTGGCGAGCTGGCGGCGACTGCGCGCCGGCACCGACCCCGCCGCCACCGCGCGCTGGCGGACCGAGGTACGCCGGCTGCGCACCGCCCTGCCGCCGGACCGGCACCCGGGGCGGCGGGGGACGCGCCACGGCGCGCCGCCGGTCCGGGGCGATCTGGCCGGCGCGCCGCCGGTCCCGGACGACCTGGGCATCGGGCTGCCGGTCCCGGACGACCTGGCCGGCGCGCCGCCGGTCCCGGACGACCTAGCCGTCGGGCTGCTGGTCGGACTGGCCCACCCCGAGCGGCTGGCCCGGGTCCGACGGCCGGGCGGCCCGGCGTACCTGATGACCGGTGGGACCGCCGCGGAGCTGGCGCCCGGGTCGGCGCTGGCCGGCTGCGACTGGCTCGCGGTGGCGGTGGCCGACCGCTCCCCCGGCGCCCCGACCGCCCGGATCCGCTCTGCCGCCGCGCTCGACGAGGCGACCGCCCGCGAGGTCGGCGCGGCGCTGCTGCGCGAGGAACGTCAGGTCGTCTGGACCGGCGGGGACGTGCTGGCCCGGGAGGTGACCCGGCTCGGCGCGATCGAGCTGGTCGAGCGGCCGCTGCCCCGACCCGACCCGGAGGCGGTGGTCGCGGCGCTCCTGGTCGGCCTGCGCCGGGACGGGCTCGCCCTGCTCGACTGGACCCCGGCGGCCCGGTCGCTGCGGGACCGGCTGGCGTTCTGCCGGCACGCGCTCGGCGCGGACTGGCCGGCGGTCGACGACGAGGCCCTGCTCACCGCCGCGCCGGAGTGGCTCGGGCCGGAGCTGGTCCGGGCGAGACGCCGCACCGACCTGACCCGGATCGACGTGACCGGGGCGCTGCGTCGGCTGCTCCCCTGGCCACAGGCGGCCCGCCTGGACGAGCTGGCTCCCGAACGGATCACCGTGCCGAGCGGCACCCGGGCCCGCGTCGACTACGCCGACCCGGCCGCCCCGGTGCTCGCGGTGAAGCTCCAGGAGACCTTCGGCTGGCAGCGTGCGCCCCGGGTCGCCGACGGTCGGGTGCCGGTGCTGCTGCACCTGCTCTCCCCCGCCGGCCGGCCGGTGGCGGTCACCGCGGACCTGACCTCGTTCTGGCAGGTCGGTTACCCGCAGGTGCGGGCGGAGCTGCGGGGACGCTACCCGCGCCACCCCTGGCCGGAGGATCCCACCACCGCGCCGCCGACCCGGCACACCGCCCCGCGCCGCCGGTGACACTCCCCGCCGCCGGTGACACTCCGCCCGACGGAGGGGCTCCGTCGGGCGGAGGACGCGCGCCCCGGAGTTCGTCACGCAGCGGCAGCGGCGGTCAGTCCTCGGCGACCACGTCGGCGACCACCACGGTGACGTTGTCCGGGCCGCCCGCGCGCATGGCCAGGTCGATCAGCCGTCGGGCGCACTCCTCCCGGTCGGCATGTCCGGCGAGCACCTCGGCGAGGGTGTCCGCGCGGACCACGTTGGAGAGCCCGTCGCTGCACAGCAGCCAGCGGTCCCCGGCCCAGGGCACCATGGTGGCGTAGGCCGGCGAGACCTCGCCGCCCTGGAGAGCCTGGGTCACCACCGCCCGGCGCGGGTGGCTGCTGGCCTGCTCCGGTGTGATGAGCCCCTGGTCGATGAGCATCTGCACGAAGGTGTCGTCGCGGGTGATCTGCTTGAGCACCCCCTCGCGGAGCAGGTACGCGCGGGAGTCGCCGACGTGGGCCAGGGCCAGGCAGCTTCCGGTCCGCGCGAAGAGCAGCGCGGTCAGTGTGGTGCCCATGCCCTGCCGCTCCGGGTCCTCCTCGACGGCCTGGCGGATCCGCCCGCTGGCCAGCTCGATGCCGCCGCGCAGCGCCGCCACCAACGCGTCTTCCGGTGTCTCCAGGTCCAGTGGCGCGACGGTCTGCATGGCGATGGAGCTGGCGAGGTCGCCGGCCGCCATCCCGCCCATGCCGTCGGCGACGGCGACGAGCCAGGTGCCGGCGTGGAAGGCGTCCTGATTGCCGCTCCGGATCAGGCCACGGTCGGTCGCCCCCGTGGAACGCAGCTTCAGGGTCATGGACGCAGCCTGCCAGGAGGAGGGCGGGTTGTCTCTAGTAGATCACCGTCGGCGGGGCGTGGCGCGGCGAATCTCACTCTCCGCACCCGGATCGGGACCCGGGAACCTGGCCATCCAGTTTGGTCGATTGACAGGCCGGTCACACCCTGGAAACATCGAGCGATACTTGGGAGCGCTCCCAGGTCCGCCCGTCCCCGGAAGGAACCGTCGTGACGTCACCCCCACGCCGTCGACGCCGCCTCGCGCTGCTCGCCGCGGCGACCACCCTCGCCCTGACCGGCACCCTGTCCCCGGCCGCGCACGCCGCCGACGACGAGGAGCCCCCGGAGCAGATCCGCAACGGCGACTTCAGCGCCGGCACCTCCCCCTGGTTCTCCTTCGGCACCGGGGACCTCACCAACCCCGACGGGCGGCTCTGCACCACCGTCGCCGGCGGACTGGCCAACCCGTGGGACGCCGGCATCGGGCAGGACGGCGTCCCGCTGATCGCCGGGTCCTCGTACACGCTCGCCTTCGACGCCACCGCCACCCCCGGCGCGAACCTGAAGGCGGTGCTCCAGCTCGGCAGCGCGCCGTACACCACGTACGCCAGCGTGGACGCGACGGCGGGCGGAACACCGCAGCGCACCGAGTACACCTTCACCGCACCGGCCGACGACTCCCGGTCGCAGATCATCTTCCAGGTGGGAGGCAGCGCGGCCGACCAGACGTTCTGCCTCGACAACGTATCGTTGCGCGGCGGCGAACCGGTCCCGCCGTACGAGCCGGACACCGGCCCGCGAGTCCGGGTCAACCAGGTCGGCTACCTGCCCGCCGGGCCGAAGAACGCCACAGTGGTCACCACCGCCACCGAGCCGCTGCCCTGGCAACTGCGGTCCGCCGACGGCACGGTGGTGGCCAGCGGCACCAGCACCCCGCGCGGCGTCGACGAGGCGTCCGGGCAGAACACGCACACCATCGCCTTCTCGTCGTACCGTACGCCGGGCACCGGACTGACCCTGGTCGCGGACGGGGAGACCAGCCACCCGTTCAGCATCTCCGGCGACCTCTACGACCAGCTCCGGTCGGACTCGTTGCAGTTCTTCTACGCCCAGCGCAGCGGCATCGCCATCGACGGCGACCTGATCGGCGACGAGTACGCCCGCCCCGCCGGTCACCTCGACGTGGCGCCGAACAAGGGCGACACGAACGTGCCCTGCCAGCCCGGCGTCTGCGACTACTCGCTCGACGTACGCGGCGGGTGGTACGACGCGGGCGACCACGGCAAGTACGTGGTCAACGGCGGCCTCGCCACCTACCAGCTGCTGAACACGTTCGAGCGGACCAAGACCGCGGCCACCGCCGACGGCGGCGCGGCACTGGGCGACAACACGCTGCGGGTGCCCGAGCGGGGCAACGGCGTGCCCGACGTCCTCGACGAGGCCCGCTGGGAGCTGGAGTTCCTGCTGCGCATGCAGGTGCCGGCCGGCAAGCCGCTCGCCGGCATGGCCCACCACAAGATCCACGACCGGAACTGGACCGGGCTGCCGCTGCTGCCGCACGAGGACCCGGAACAGCGCGAGCTGCACCCGCCGTCCACCGCGGCCACGCTGAACCTGGCCGCCACCGCCGCCCAGTGCGCGCGGCTGTTCGCGCCGTACGACGCGGCCTTCGCCGCCCGCTGCGGCACCGCCGCGAAGACCGCCTACACGGCGGCCAAGGCCAACCCCACGCGGTACGCCAGCCCGACCGACGCCACCGGCGGCGGCGCGTACGACGACACCCGGGTCACCGACGAGTTCTACTGGGCGGCGGCGGAGCTGTACCTGACCACCGGCGAGCAGGCGTACCTGACCGACGTGACCGCCTCGCCGCACCACACCGCCGACGTGTTCGAGCCGCGCGGCTTCAGCTGGCAGGGGGTGGCCGCGCTGGGTCGCCTCGACCTGGCCACCGTGCCGAGCGGGCTGCCGGCCGCCGAGCGCACCCGGATCCGCGCCTCGGTGACCGCCGCCGCCGACCGCTACCTGGCCGAGATCGCCCGGCAGGCGTACGGGCTGCCGATGCCCGGCGACCCGGACAGCTACTTCTGGGGCGGCAACGGCAACCTGATCAACAACGCGGTCGTGCTGGCCACCGCCTTCGACCTGACCGGCGACGTGAAGTACCGGGACGGGGCGGTGCAGACGATGGACTACATCCTCGGCCGCAACGCGCTGAACATCTCGTACGTGACCGGGTGGGGTGACCACGCGGCGGAGAACCAGCACAGCCGGATCTTCGGCAACCAGTTGAACCCGGCCCTGCCGAAGCCACCCGCCGGCTCGATCGCGGGCGGACCGAACGCCGCCCTCCAGGACCCGTTCGTCGAGCAGCTGCTCGCCGGCTGCAAGCCGATGTTCTGCTACGTCGACGACATCCAGTCGTACTCCACCAACGAGGTGGCCATCAACTGGAACTCGGCGTTGGCCTGGATCTCGTCCTTCCTCGCCGACCAGGGCGAGGCCGGCGCGATCCCGCCGTCGGGCTGCGCGGTCCAGTACGTCAACCACGGCTCCTGGTCCGGTGGCTTCACCGCCCAGGTGACGATCCGCAACACCAGCCCGAAGCCGATCGAGGGCTGGACGGCCCGCTTCGCGTTCACCGGTGACCAGAAGGTGCGCGAGGGGTGGCTGGCCAAGGTGACCCAGTCCGGGGCCACCGTCACCGCGAAGAACGAGTCGTACAACGCCAGGATCGCGCCGGGTGGCACGGTGACCTTCGGGTTCAACGCGGTCACCGGCGGGGACGCCAACCCCGCACCGGGTCTGGTCGCGGTCAACGGAGTGGCCTGCGCGCTCTCCTGACCCGTCGATCCCCGGTCCGGCAGGGGCCTCCTCGCGCAGGGGAGGCCCCTGTTCGGCGCGTCACCACCCCACCACCGTCCGCCACACTAGGGTTTTCCACCTCAGGTCCGACAATCCGGGAGGTGGGCATGAACGACGTGCTGCGGACGGCGATGCGGGAACGCGGCGAGACCATGGAGTCGCTGGCCCGCCGGGTCGGGGTGGATCCGAAGACCACCGGCCGCTGGCTCAACCGGGGTGCGACGCCCTAACCCCGCCACCGGGCCGCCGTCGCGCAGACCCTGGGCCGGGAGATCGCCGACCTCTGGCCGGACGCGGTACGCCCCCGCCAGCCGCTCTGGTTCCGGCCGTGGGCCGAGATCGAGACGGAGGCCACCGCGCTGCGGTCGTTCGAGCCGCTGGTGCTGCCCGGCCTGCTCCAGACCGAGGCGTACGCGCACGCGGTGCTCGCCAGCGGCCCGCTGGTGGACGACGAGGTGGAGGGGCACGTGGCGGCCCGGCTGGCCCGGCAGGCGGTCGTCTTCGACCGGCCCCGGCCGCCGCTGACCATCTTCGTGATGGACGAGGCGGCGCTGCGCCGGGGCGACCCGGAGATCATGCACCCGCAGCTCGACCACCTGGTCACGATGGCGGCCCGCGCCACGGTCATCGTCCACATCGTCCCGATCCGGGCCGGGTTCCATCCCGGGCTCGCCGGGGCGTTCGTCATCGCCAGTCTCGACGGCCGGGACGACGTCGGATACATCGACGACCAGGCCGCCGGGCGGGTCACCGAGGACGTTGCCCCGCTGCTGCGCACCTGGGACACTGTGCGGGCGGTGGCGCTCCCCCGTGACCAGTCGATCGAGCTGTTGGAGGCGCGAGAATGGCTGAGCTGACCGGCGCCCGCTGGCGCACCAGCACCCGCAGCAGCTCCAACGGCGGCAACTGCGTCGAGGTCGCCGACAACCTGCCCGGCGTGGTCGCCGTCCGGGACAGCAAGCACCGCGACGCCGGGACGCTCCTCTTCGCCCCCACCGCCTGGCGTGCCTTCGTCGGCGCGCTGCGCGCACACCGCTGACCCGCACCCACCACCGTCCGATACGGACGGTCGCCCGACCGGCCGGAACGTGGTCACCGATCGGTCATTGTCATGTG
This sequence comes from Micromonospora sp. NBRC 101691, assembly GCF_030269285.1. Taxonomy (NCBI): domain Bacteria; kingdom Bacillati; phylum Actinomycetota; class Actinomycetes; order Micromonosporales; family Micromonosporaceae; genus Micromonospora; species Micromonospora sp. NBRC 101691. The sequence goes on along the minus strand of NZ_BSTB01000011.1, from coordinate 84,612 downwards.
CGCATGGACGTGCGCCGGGGCTGGAAAGACCGCATGGCCGACGAACTCACCGTGCCGCTGCTGCCCTGCGGCTCCATCGACACCGTTGCCGACTTCTACCAGGTCCTCGGATTCCAGGTCACCCACCGGCAGAGCCGACCCAACCCCTACGTCGCCCTTCAGCGGGAGGACCTGCACCTGCACTTCTTCGGCCTGCCGGACTTCGACCCGGCGACCTCGTACGGCAGCTGCCTGGTGCTCGTCCCCGACGTCGCGGCCCTGCACGCGGCCTTCGCCGAGGGCATGCGGGCCGCGTACGGCCGGGTGCCGGTGGCCGGCATTCCCCGGATGACGCGACCCCGGCCCCGGAAGAACGCCGACGGGCTGACCGGGTTCAGCGTGGTCGACCCCGGCGGCAACTGGATCCGCATTTCGGCGGGGGCGACCACCGAGCGGTCGGCAGAGCGGTCGGCCGAGCCGGCGACCCCACACGGCCAGCTGGCAGACACCCTGGCGGCCGAGCCGGCGACCCCACGGAGCCGGCTGGCAGAAGCCCTGCGCAACGCCGTCGTGCAGGCCGACTCCCGGAGTGACCACCGACAGGCAGCGAAGATCCTCGACGGCGCGTTGGCCCGGCCGGAGGCCGCCGACGACCCGGTCCTGGCGGTGGAGACGCTGGTCTACCGGGCCGAGATCGCGATCGTGCTCGACGACCCCGACACGGCCCGTACGGCACTGGACCGGGCCCGGCGCGTTCCCCTGTCCGACCTGCATCACGGCCGGGCGGCCGACACCCTCCGGCACGCCGCCGACCTGGACGCCGGCCTACCGCCCGCGTAGCCCGAGCTCACCACGTCGCACCGCCTGCAGCCCACACCGTCCACAGCCGCACCGCCCAGCGCGGTGTGCGCGCTGGGCGGTGGTGTGGTTGCAGGGGCCCCCTGTTCGACAGAAAGCGGTAGCAGGGGACCCCTGCTACCACCTCAGACCGGCAGGCCGCCGACCTGGGTGTTGATCCAGCTGCGGATCGCGGTCAGGTCGCCGTAGATGGACGGACCGGTGGCGCAGGTCGGGTTGTTGTTGCCGGCACGGCTGGTCGCGCCGATCAGGTTCCACACGCCGTTGATCTGACGCACCTGCGGGCCGCCCGAGTCGCCGTAGCAGGCGCCCGCGTTGCCGTTGGTGTTGTTGGTGCAGATCTCGTAGGCCGCGTTGATGCCGCTGCACCGGGTGTCCGCGACGATCGAGGTGTCCAGCTCGTGCGCGACGGTCGGGGCCGAGCCGCAACCCCGGGTCGGGCAGGTCTGGCCCCAGCCGATGATCCGGGTGGCGGTGCCGACCGCGCCGGAGGTGGTGGGGATGACCGCCGGGGCGTAGCTGACCGAGCTGGAGAGCTGGAACAGCTTCACGTCGATGGTCGGGTTGTTGACCGCCCGGCTCACGCCGACCACGGTCCCGCCGCTGGTGCGGTTGATGCTGCCCACCCGCACCGAGGACGGCGTCGGGCAGTGCTTGGCGGTGACCACCCAGTTCGCCTTGATCAGGGTGCCGGTGCAGCCGGAGGTGTAGACCATCCAGGGGTAGTTCTCGGTCGCCGGTCGGCCGTTGACGACCAGCGGCGAGATCTCGTCCTGGGCCTCCTCGGGCCAGGTGTAGGTGCCGGCCACGCCGGCGGTGGTGCGGCTGCCGGCGAAGAGCGAGTTCACCTGGGCGGCCTCGGTGGCGTTCGGGTAGGCGTTGGTGCAGGAGACCGGCGCGCTGCTACCGGACATCAGGTCCGAGCAGAGGCCGGTGCGCCGGTCCGGCAGGCCGAGGATGTGACCGAACTCGTGGGTGGCGATCCGGGTCCGGTTGTAGCCCTGGTCGACCGCCTGCCATCCCATGTAGATGGTGCCCCGGCCGAGGCCGGTGACGTAGGCGCGGGGCCAGCCGCTGTCCACCCGGATGGTGACGGCGGCCGGCGAGCCGGCCTGGAGCCGGACGTTGCTGACGCTGCTGTTCCAGATCGCGGCAGCCTGGTCGAAGTTGGTGCGGAACTCACCGGCCCGGCTGGCGTCGTAGAGGACGGTGCGCACCGCGGTCCCGGGGTCGGCGGAGGCCGGCGCACCGCCGACGGCCTGGACACCGGCGAGGGACAGCGCGAGTGCGAGCGCGGCACCAGCCGCGCGGGACAGTTTCCGTCGGAACATCAACCACTCCCCTGGTCCGCGGTGGCGTCACCACCGCAATCGAAGTCAATCAATCTTACGGGGAGTCGCGCGCCCGGCACGAATAGTGGTTGGGTCATACGTTCCGGACCACTCCGATGTGGTCCGTCGCCATCCCGGCGCGGCTGCGCCCGGCGTAGGTGTCCGGCTCGGAGACCACGAAGCGCGGACGCCCGCCTCGACCGGTTCCACACCGCCTCAGGCCGTCGACCCGGCTCGACGGGTCGACGGCCCGGGGAGTCAGTGGGCCCGCAGCTTCGGCAGCACCTCGGTGCCGAACGCGTCGACGAACGGGCTCAACTCCTGCCCGACGTGGTGCAGGAAGATCCGGTCGAAGCCGAGGTCGAGGTACTCCTCCAGCCATCCGGTGTGCCGGCCGAGGTCGGCGGAGATGTTGACCACCCGGCGCAGCCGCTCCATCGGCACCTGCTCGGAGATCACGTCGAAGTGCTCCACCGTCTCCAGGTCCCAGCAGACCGGCGGGGCGAAGACGTTGCTACGCCACTGGTCGTACGCGATCCGCTCGGCCTCCGTCTCGTCCGCCGCCCAGCTGAGGTGCACCTGGAGACTCAACGGCCCCCGGCCACCGGCGTCCCGGTAGGCGTCGATCATGGCGCGCAGGTGCGGCACCGGAGCGTTGACGGTGATCAGGCCGTCGGCCCACTCGGCGCACCAGCGGGCGGTGGCCACGCTGACCGCCGCGCCGACCAGGGCCGGGGGCTGCTCCGGCCGGGTCCACAGTTTCGCCCGGTCCACCCGGACCAGACCGTCGTGGCTGACCTCCTCACCGGCCAGCAACGCACGGATCACGTCCACGCACTCCCGCAGCCGCGCGTTACGGACGTCCTTACGCGGCCAGGGATCACCGGTGATGTGCTCGTTGGCCGCCTCGCCGGTGCCGAGCGCGGCCCAGAACCGACCCGGGTACATCGCGCCGAGGGTGCCGATCGCCTGCGCGATGATCGCCGGGTGGTAACGCTGGCCGGGAGCGTTGACCACACCCAACGGCAGGCTCGTGGCCTGGAGGGCGGCACCGAGCCAGGACCAGGCGAACGCGGACTGCCCCTGACGCTCGCTCCACGGTGCGAAGTGGTCCGAGCACATGGCCGCGTCGAACCCGGCCCGTTCCGCGTGGACCACCGCTTCCAGCAGCGCGGTGGGGTGGATCTGCTCGTGGGAGGCGTGCACGCCGAACACCGTCATGCCACGCACCCCTACCCAGAACGGCCGCCCGGCAATCGGCGCCCGCCCCGGGTGGTAGCAGGGGTCCCCTGCAGTGCAAAAACGCCCTGCAAGGGGCCCCTGCTACCACCTCAGCCCCCTGCTACCACCTCAGCCACCCCAGCCGCCTCGGCCGGGCACCGCCCCGGTCGCCCTCACTCGGCGTGGGCGCCGGCTCCCGCCGAGGGGCCGCCCTCGCCGACCCAGACCGTCTTGACGTTGCAGAACTCGCGCATGCCCAGCGCCGACAGCTCCCGTCCGTAGCCGGAGTTCCGTACGCCGCCGAAGGGCAACTGCGGGTAGGACGTGGTCATCCCGTTGACGAAGACGCTGCCGGCGTCCAGGTCGGTGGCGAAGCGCTCCTGCTCCTCGGGGTCCCGGGTCCAGGCGTTCGCGCCGAGACCGAAGCTGGTGCCGTTGGCCACCTCGACCGCCTCGTCGTACGACGACACCCGGTAGAGCCCGGCGACCGGACCGAAGACCTCCTCGCCCCACATCCGCATCTGCGGCGTCAGGTCGGTGACCACGGTCGGCGGGTACCACCAGCCGGGCCGGTCGGGCACCTCGCCGCCGCAGAGCACCCGGGCGCCCCGCTCGGCCGCGTCGCGGACCTGGGCGGCCACCTCGTCCCGGCCCCGCTCGCTGGCCAGCGGCCCGACGTCGGTCCGCTCGTCCATCGGGTCGCCGACGCGCAACGCCGCCATCCGCTCGACGAACCGCTCGGTGAACGCGTCGAAGACGTCGGTGTGCACGATGAACCGTTTCGCGGCGATGCAGGACTGGCCGTTGTTCTGGCAGCGCGCGGTGGTGGCGACCTCGGCGGCCCGGTCCAGGTCGGCCGAGGGCATCACCACGAACGGGTCGCTGCCGCCGAGTTCGAGCACGGTCTTCTTCAGCTCACGTCCGGCGATCGCGGCGATCGACCGGCCGGCCGGCTCGCTGCCGGTCAGGGTCGCCGCGCGGACCCGGGGGTCGGTGAGGACCCGCTCGACGGCGGACGAGCCGACCAGCAACGCGGTGAAGGCCCCCTCCGGGAACCCGGCCCGGCCGAACAGCTCCCCCAGCCAGAGCGCGGTCTGCGGCACGTTCGAGGCGTGCTTGAGCAGCCCGGTGTTGCCGGCCGTCAGGGCCGGCGCGGCGAACCGGATCACCTGCCAGAGCGGGAAGTTCCACGGCATCACCGCGAGCACCGGCCCGATCGGCTGGTACCGGACGACGGCCCGTCTCGCTCCCACCGCCGCAGCGTCGGCCGGCTCGTCGGCGAGGAAGCGCTCCGCGTTGTCGGCGTAGAACCGGCAGGCGGCGGCGCACTTCGCCGCCTCGGCCTTCGCCGCCGCGTACGTCTTGCCCATCTCCGTGGTCATCACCCGGGCGATGTCGTCGCGCTCGGCGTCGAGCAGGTCGGCCGCCGCGGTCAGCCACCGGGCCCGCTGCGCGACCGAGGTGCCGCGCAGCTCCGTGAAGGCCCGGTGCGCGGCGGCGATGGCGGCGTCGATCCGGTCGGGCGGCATTTCGTCGTACGTCCGGAGCACCTCGCCGGTGGCGGGATCGGTGGTGGCGATGGGCATGTCGTACTCCTGTCACTCGAAGAGCGAGTGGCGCGCGCCCGGCTCCTCCCGGCGGCGGGCGGCCCGACGGCGCTGGATGACGACCAGGTCGACCACCGCCACCGCGGCGAGGACCCCGCAGATGACGGCCAGCCAGGGCAGGTCGGCGCGGGCGGCCAGTACGGCGAAGACCACCATGGTGACGAGCCCGAAGCTGGCCAGGACCAGTCGCAGGTTCAACGCGCTGTAGGCGTGGCCGACGGTGCCCCGGGCACCTCGGGGCTGCGATCGCGTCATTCCGGCGAACTACCCGGTGCTCTGCGGTTTAACCTGCCGCACCGGTCGCGGACCGCTACATACCACATGGATGCCCGGTACCGGACGGTTGTGCCGGATGCCCGACATCGGGTGACCCCGAATGGACGGCGGACGCGTAAGGTGACCCCGCTGTCGCACCGCGCTCCGGAACGGGATGGTCATGCCTCGACGTTGGGTCGCCGCCGTGGCCAGCCTGTCGGCGCTGGTGGCGCTGGCCTGCGAGAGCGGGAGCGGAGGAGGCGGCGACGACGGCACCCCCCGTCCGCCCCGGGACACCCCGCGCCCCGGCACTCCGGTGGCGATGGCTGCCCTCGGCGACTCCATCAGCACCGGCTTCGGCACCTGTCTGGTGCTCGCGTCCTGCGAGCGCAACTCCTGGTCGACCGGGGACGGCCGACGGGTGGAGAGCCACTACCGGCGGCTGCTCGACCGCGATCCGGCGATCCGGGGCCGGGCCTACAACCACGCGAAGGCGGGGGCCCGCGCGTCGGCCCTGCCCGACCAGGCCACCCGGGCGGTACGCGACAAGGCGGACTACGTCACCGTGCTGATCGGCGCGAACGACGCCTGCCGCGCCGACATCGACCAGATGACGCCGGTCAAGACCTTCCGCCAGCAGGTCGACCGGGCGCTGCGGACGCTGCGCGAGGGGCGCCCCAAGGCCCGGGTGCTCATGGTGAGCATCCCGGACCTGTACCGGCTCTGGGAGGTCGGGCACACCGACAAGGATGCCGTGCGGGCCTGGCAGCGTGGTGTCTGTCCGGCCCTGCTCGCCAACCCGACCTCGACGGCGGCGGCCGACCGGGAGCGCCGCCGGACGTTCCAGGAGCGGATCGACGACTACAACGACCAGTTGGCCGCCGCGTGCCGGGCGTACGGGTCGCGCTGCCGGCACGACCGGGGGGCCGCGCACCGGGTGCGGTTCACCCTCGACGACGTCAACACCATCGACCACTTCCACCCGAACAACGCCGGCCAGGAGCGGCTCGCCAAGGTGACCTGGTCCGCCGCCGGCTTCGCCGACTGAGGTCGGCCCCGACCGGCGGCGACCGGTCAGGGGTGGCGCGGGGGCGGGACCACGCCGGCGCGGTGCTGGGCGTAGAGCGCCCGGGACCGGTTGGCGAGGTCCTTGGTGGCCGAGGAGTTGGCCCAGGTGCCGAGGATGATCGCCGCGCCCGGCACCACCTTGGCGAACATCCGCTTCGCCGCGCGCACCCCGGCCATCTGGGCCAGCCGCACCCCGAGCTTGAGCATCACCCGTCCGAGGGCGGGCTGGGAACCGCCGCCGAAGAGCGCCCCGGCCCGCTCCCGGCCGGCGGCGACGCCGAGGGCGAGCCGGGCCGTCTCGGCCACCTTGTGCACCTTCTGGAGGACCAGCAGGTCGGTCGCCCGGTCGGTGTGCTGCGGCTCGACCCCGTAGGCCGCGGCGATGTGCAGCACCATCCGGGCCTGGGTCCAGGCGAGCACCCCCACGTCGATCACCGCGCCGGGCAGGCCGGCGGCGCCGGAGACCGCTCCGGAGAGCCGGGCCCGGTTGACGAAGCGGCGTACCGCCTGGTCGGCGAGGGCCTCGGCGGAGATGCCGGGCTGCTCGGCCCGGGCCCGCTCGGCCCAGCGGGCCGCCTCGGGCCCGAGCCGGCGGACCGCCTCCAGGGCGAGGTGTTCCGGTGCGTACTGCGGGTCGTCCCGCATCCGGTCCCAGAGTCGGGCCGGGGGCGCCTCGGGGGCGTCCAGCGGCTCGGCGGGCTCGGCGGGGGTCGCCGGGGGACGGGGTGCGGGCACGGGCTGGCCGTCGACGGGGGTCGAGTCGGTCACGGGATGGCTCCGGGGGTCAGCGGGACAGGTACGACGGGAGGGGTCAGCGCCGCTTGCCGAACTTGGCCGCCAGGCCCCGCAGCTTCTGCTGGGTGGCCGGCTTGGCCAGTTCCCGGCGACCACGGTCGACCAACTGCTGTCCCTGCGGGGAACGAAGGAAACGGCTGATCTTCTGCATGAGCGGTGACATGGTGTCCTCCTGTCGTGGCCGTACCACTCATGTGTACCCCGAAGGAGCAACCGGCACGCCCGACTACGTCGCGGGAGCCACGATCGCGTTGACGATCACCGTCGCCCGGGACTCGTGCTGCGCGTACGCCTCGGGGAAGCCCGACACCTGCACGGCCTGGGCCGCCTCGGTCAGCCGCATCTGCTGCCAGCCGGGCACGGTCAGCAGCGTGCTGAGGAACTTGCGGGTCGCGTACGCCGGGTCCATCAGCTGCTCGACGCTCCCCCAGCCCATGCTGGCGCGCTGCTGGAACAGGCCGACGGAGTCGTGGTCCCAGCCGAGGCCCTGGTTCGAGAGGTTCTGCGACTCGGGGAGCACGCCGCTGGCGAGGTTGTAGAGGTTGCTCTCCTGCATCGCGGTGGCCACCGCGATGACCAGCGCGCGCCGGGGTACGCCCATGGCGTGGCCGGTCCGGACGATCTTCTTGGCGTTGTTCATCTGGGCGACGGTCAGGCCGGCCACCGGGGCGGGGTCGACCGGCTTGCGCGGGGTGGGCTTCTTCGTCGGGGTGGTCTTCTCGGGGGTGGGCGTGGGGTCGGGGGCGGTCGACGCGCTGGGCGTGGGGGTCGCGGGCGGGGCGGACGGCGTCCGGGCCAGTCCGCGCGAGGCGCTTTCCTGCTCGGCCCGCCGGAGGAGTTCGGCGTTGGCGGCGGGGCTGCCGGTGGGGGATCCCTCGTCCGCCGACCGGAGTTCGACGACGGTGACCAGGCCGAGGCAGCAGGCGGCGGCAGAGGCGAGGGCGATCGTCGCCCGGCCGGGCCGGCGGGTGAGGGTGTGCCGCAGCTTCCGGCGGCGCCCGGGACGTTCACCCTCGGTGATCATCTGGTCAGATGATGAACCATCAGCCTTTCGGTCATCTGCGCTGGTGGAAGCGGGTCGATAGTGGATCTTGTCATCGTCACGCATCCGCCGAGGCTAGGCAGAGAAGGCGGGTTCACCACCCATGGTGATCTATGGCGCTGCCCACATTTTTCACCATCAAACCAGCTAGACCACCATGCCTTGCCTCCTATATTGCCAAAGCCGGCGATATGGTCATTTCCCTCGGACGATCCGGACCGTTCTCCGACGGGTGGGAAACCCCCCGCCCGCCGGCCGTCCGGCGGCGCGGACAGCGGTTCCACCGTCCGGTGGAGGTCATGCCAGCCGAAGGGACGGGCGCGGGGCGCAGTCTCCCCGACGGCACCCCGGAAGGCGACCGGTCGAGCGGGAATGGGAGGGCGCCGCCCCCGCCACCGCGTCAGGACGGAATGCACGAAGATGGCGAATGCGTTTCCCGTACCGGGTGCCGTTGCCCCACGGCCGCCCGTCCGCACCACTCAGGGAGGTCCAGACCGGTGCTCGACCCACAGGAGCTGTACCAGCTCACCGACGACCTGCCCGAACTCGGCCAACCGGTGCTCATCCAGGCGCTGACCGGCTTCGTCGACGCCGGCAACGCCACCCGGCTGGCCCGCGAACAGCTGCTCTCCAGCCTCGAGGCCCGGACGGTCGCCACCTTCGACGTCGACCAGGTCTTCGACTACCGCTCGCGGCGCCCGGTGATGACCTTCGTCGAGGACCACTGGGAGCAGTACGACGAGCCCAAGCTGGAGCTGCACCTGCTCCACGACGACGACGAGACCCCGTTCCTGTTGCTCACCGGTCCCGAACCGGACCTCCAGTGGGAACGCTTCGTGGCCGCCGTCGGCGACCTCGCCGCCCGGCTGGACGTCCGGCTCACCGTGGGGATCAACGCGATCCCGATGGCCGTACCGCACACCCGGCCGACCGGGGTGACCGCGCACGCCACCCGGCGTGAGCTGATCGCCGGCTACGAGCCGTGGTTGCAGCGGGTGCAGGTGCCCGGCAGCGTGGGATACCTGCTGGAGTACCGGCTCGGCCAGCAGGGACGGGACGCCCTCGGCTTCGCCGCCCACGTGCCGCACTACGTCGCGCAGACCGAGTACCCGGCCGCCGCCGAGGTGCTGCTCGCCTCGGTGTCCCGCAGCACCGGGCTGCTGCTGCCCAGCGACGGGCTCCGTTCCGCCGCCGAGGTGGTCCGGGTGGAGATCGACCGGCAGGTCGCCCAGACCGAGGACGCCGCCACCCTGGTCCAGGCCCTGGAGGAGCAGTACGACGCGTTCGCCCGGGGACGGGGTGGGAAGAACCTCCTCGCCGCGGAGAGCGGTCCGCTGCCCACCGCCGACGAACTCGGCGCCGAGCTGGAGCGCTTCCTGGCCGAGCAGAGCCGGCCAGGCGACCAGCCGGGCAGCTGACCCCGGTCCCCGTCAGGGGGCGGCCGGGGCGGTGACGGCGGGCCGGGGGGCGTGCGGCTCCCGGATCAGGCAGGCTGGGGGCATGCGCCTGGCGACCTGGAACGTGAACTCGGTGAAGGCCCGGCTGCCCCGGCTGCTCGACTGGCTCGCCGGCACCGCGCCGGACGTGGTCTGCCTCCAGGAGACCAAGTGCCCCGACGGCGCGTTCCCGGTGGCGGAGGTGGGCGAGCTGGGCTACACCGTGGCGAGCCACAGTGACGGGCGGTGGAACGGGGTGGCCATCCTCTCCCGGGTGGGCCTGGCCGACGTCACGGTCGGCTTCCCCGGCCAGCCGGGATTTCCCGAGCCGGAGGCGCGCGCCGTCTCGGCCACCTGCGACGGGCTGCGGGTCTGGTCGGTCTACGTGCCGAACGGGCGCACCCCCGACGACCCGCACTACGCGTACAAGCTGGCCTGGTTCGCCGCCCTGCGCGACGCGCTCGACACGGAGCTGAGCAGCGGCTCGCCGGTGGCGGTCTGCGGCGACTTCAACGTCGCCCCCACCGACGACGACGTCTGGGACCCGGCCCTCTTCGTGAACTCGACCCACGTGACGCCGGCCGAGCGGGAGGCCCTGGCCGCCCTGCGTGACCTCGGGCTGACCGACGTGGTGCCCACCCCGATGAAGGGTCCGCATCCGTTCACCTACTGGGACTACCGGGCCGGGATGTTCCACCAGAACAAGGGCATGCGGATCGACCTGGTGTACGCCTCCGCGCAGGTCGCCCGGAACGTCCGCGCCGCGTACGTCGACCGGGAGGCCCGCAAGGGCAAGGGCCCGTCGGACCACGCCCCGATCGTGGTCGACGTCGACCTGGAGCCCGTCGTCGAACCCCTCTGACCGGTGACGGCCGTAAGGTGGGTGCCATGGCAGTCGTGAAGATCAACGCGATCGACGTCCCACCCGGTGCCGGCGAGGAGCTGGAGCGGCGGTTCGCCGCACGCGCCGGCGCGGTGGAGGGCTCCCCCGGCTTCCTCGGCTTCGAGCTGCTCCGCCCGGTGGCCGGCGAGACCCGCTACTTCGTCTACACGAAGTGGGAGTCGGAGGAGGCGTACCAGGCGTGGGCGTCCGGGCCGGCACGGGCCGCGCACGGCGGCGGCGAGGGCGGCGAGCAGCGCAAGCCGGTCGCCAGCGGGGCGAACCTGCTGGAGTTCGAGGTGGTGCAGGAGGTCTCGGGAGCGCAGTGACTCCCGGCCCGCCGGCGTCAGCTCGTGCTCACGTCCCGCCCACGGCCTCCTCCACCTGCTGACGGAGGGCGTCTGCTTCGTCCCTACGACCGAGCGCTTCGAGCACCTCGGCAAGAGCTCGGTATGCCGAGACCAGGTGACTCCCGAACATCTGCGGGAGCTGCGCGGCCAGTAACCGGTAGAGGCCGATGGATTCGGTGACGGTCTCCAATGCCTGCGGCAGGTTGGCTTTCAGGTTGACGCACACCACGGAGTACGCCCACAGCGACCTGGCGAGATCGGGCAGGTGGGCAGCGGGGTTCGCCTCAGCCAACCGCCGATAGATGCCAGCGGCTTCCCCGGCTGCGGACAGAGCCTCACGACGACGCCCCAACTCGGACAGAAGCGTGCCGAGATTGCTCAACGATCCCGCAAGACCGGGTAGATACGCGATCGGATTCGCCTCGACCAACCGCCGGTAGACACCCGCCGACTCCTCGGCCACGAACAAAGCCTCGTCACGACGCCCTGCCCGGGACAGCAACAAACCGAGATTTGTCAACGCCCGAGCGAGATCGGGTAGATGCGCTGCCGGATTCGCGGCGACCAACCGCCGGTAGACGCCCACCGCCTCCTCCCCGGCTAACAGCGCCTCGTCGCGACGACCGACCCCGGACAGAAACGCGCCGAAGTTGCTCAACAACAGGGCGAGTTCAGGCAGGTACGCGGCGGGATTCGCCTCGACCAACCGCCGACGGATACCGATCGCCTCCTCAGCCACGGCCACAGCCTGATCACGACGCCCCAACTCGGACAGGAAGTTGGCGAGGTTGTTCAACGACACGGCGAGGTCGGGCAGGTACGCGGCCGGATCCGCCTCGACCAACCGCCGGTAGACGCCCGCCCCCTCCTCCGCCACCAACAAGGCCTCGTCACGACGCCCCACCCCCGACAGGAAAATGCCGAGATTGTCCAGCGCCGCGGCGAAGTCGGGCAGGTACGCGGCCGGATTCACCTCGACCAACCGCCGGTAGACACCCGCCCCCTCCTCCGCCACCAACAAGGCCTCGTCACGACGCCCCACCCCCGACAGGAAAATGCCGAGATTGCCCAGCGACATCGCGAGACCGGGCAGATACGCCGGATCCGCTTCGACCAACCGCCGGCGGATGCCGACCGCTTCCTCAGCCACGGTCACAGCCTCGTCCCGACGCCCCACCCTGGACAGGAACACGCCGAGATTGCTCAACGACAGGGCGAGGCCGGACCGATGTGCGGGCTTCCCCTCAGCAAACCGCCGCCACCTGTCGGTGGCTTCTTCGGCCGAGGTTACGGCCTCATCGCTGCGGCCGGCGTTGGCCAGACGAGCTGCGTGGTTTCCGAGCAGTCGGGCTTGCTCGGCCGGGTCGGTGGCGACACCGAGGCGACGGTGGACGAGCGCGGTGCTGATGGCTGCGGCTGCGGTGTCGAGATCGATGTGCCGGTTCTTGGGCAGCAGTGCGTCGACGGCTTGCAGCACGGTGATGTCGGCGTGGGGGAGCTCGGCGAGGCGGGTGATGGTGGCGCCGCCCGCGGCCAGGGCCAACTGGGGGTGTCGCCGGACCAGCGGGTACAGCACGGTGTCGGCGACGTGGGGCCAGCGGTGGGCGGTTTCGACCAGGACGGTGACCGCGCCGGGGGCCCAGGTGGCGGGCTCTCCGGTGAGCAGGGTGTGCGCGGCGGTGGCGGCCCAGTCGTCGGGTTGCCAGTCGTCGGCCCCGGTGTGCGGGTGTCCGGGCGTGGAGAGGGCGATGAGGTCCTCGCCGAGCCGGTCGGGCCGTAGCCCGTGCAGGACGGTGCCCGGGTCGTCGGGGGGATAGCAGAACCGGTGGTCGTCGATGATCGTGGCGACGCCGGGTTCGGTCACCCGGGTGCGGGTCAGGATGGTGGTGGCGTCGTCGCGGGTGACGGGGCCGGTGAGGGTGGCCAGGTAGACGGCGCGGCCCATGACCTCCGGGCTGGTGGGTCGACGGTCCTCGGCGCGGGCGTGCAGGTGGTGCCAGTGTGCCCGTTCCCGGTGCAGCAGGTACGCCGACAGGGCGTGCGGCTGCGTCGGCGGGGCCTGCCCGTGGTGGTGGGCGTCGACGGCGACCAGGGCGGCCATGTGCACCGCGAGGATCTGCCGGAACGCCGCTCCGGTCAGCTCCGGCACGGCGATGCCGGCGGTGTCGGGCACGTCGAGCGCGGCGCTGAACCGTTCGCGGGCCTGGTCGAACAGCACCGTCCGGTCGGTGTGTTCGTCGAGCGGTGGCAGGAGGTGCGCCTCGGCGATGATGGCGTGCTCGCTGTCGAGACGGTCGCGCAGCGCGGCCCACCAGAAGCCGGCCGAGCGGGCCAGCAGCAGCACCCGCAGCACCAGGCCCGTTCGCAGGGACACCGCGTTCAGGTCGGTGATCAGCCGGTTCAGGTCCGACGCGGGCCACCGGTCGGCGTAGTCGACCACGGCCAGCGCCCCACCGCCACCGGGAGCCTCCCACAGGCTGCCGGCGGACTGTTGTTCCGGAGTGTGCAGTACCCGCCACGTCAGCCAGCCCGTCGCGTGGGCCTGGGCGGCGACGTGCCGGGCCAGCCGGGTCTTGCCCTGCCCACCAGCGGCATGGACCAACCGCACCGAGACCGGCTCCGCGCCGCCCATCCATGCGTTCAGCGCGTCGAGTTCGGCGTCGCGGCCGGTGAACGGCACCACCTGGTGCCGGGCCAGCAACAGTCGGCTCGGCTGCCGCCGCGCCGTGCCCACCGGTAACGGCACGGCCCCCGGCCGGAAGTCACCGATCTGGTACGGCGGCCGGTCCGCCACGACGGTGACGTTGCCGGCGACGTCACGAATCTGGATCACCGGGCCGAACACCATGCTGGCCGTGACCGTCTGCGCGTCCCGCGCCGGGGATCGCCAGCTCACCGGTCCACGTCCACGTCTCCGCCGACGTCGTCGACCTGCCGCACCCCGCCGGCCGTCCACGACCCGGTGACCGACTGGCCCCCGGACCCGCCCTGGTCGGTCGCCCCCGACGTGGGCGGTCCGGCGGCCGCCGCTGGCGGGTCGGCAGCGGCGGGTGCCGGCGATGCGGAGGTGCCGATCCGCACGTTCCCGCGTACGCCCCGCACCTGGGCGACACCGCCCCCGACGACGGAGCCGCTCACGGACTGCCCGCCCGTGCCGCTGCTCTGCCGGCGGGCCAGCAGCACCCCGTACGCGGTGAGCGGTAATCCGAGCACGGCGACCGTCGCGGCGACGACGCTGCCCCACTTGTCCGCGTCGTCGAGCCGGGTCACGCCCAGGAACACGCCCAGCCCGACCATCCCGACGCCGACGGCCAGCAGCCCGGCCCACACCACGGTCCTCCGCACGCCCGACATCACTCCATGATGGACGGTTGCCGCTTCCGACGGGCTCGACCTGCCGGGCCGTCGGCTATCCGACGCTGTTCGTGTCCGGCGAGCGAGTCAGTCTTGGCGGGCACGTCAGGCCCGGCGAGCGCGTCAGGCGTGGCGGGCCACGGTGGCGACGAACGCCCGCCAGGCCGTCGGCGGGAAGGCGAGCGTCCCGCCGTCGCGGTTCTTGGTGTCCCGCACCAGGACGACGCCGGGCAGGTTGTCGGCCACCTCGACGCAGTTGCCGCCATTGTTGCCGCTACGGGTGCTGGTACGCCACTGCGCGCCGGTCAGGTCCATGTCTTCGCCGCTTCCGTGATCAGGGAGAGTGACAGGGCTCGCGGAAGTGCCTCCCCATTTATACGCGCCCACCGGCGGTCGAGGGTAGCGACGTCCAGCCGGTGCTCGACGATCTGCGCGCGGATCTGCCCGTCCACATGCGCCACCCGCCCGCCGTCGGGCAGTTCGGCGATGGTGAAGGGCCCGCCGTGACCGGGATGGATGCCGACGTCGGCCGGCACCACATGGATCTGCACGGCAGGCAGCGCGGCGCACCGGACCAGGTGCTCGCACTGCTCGCGCATCATCGCCCGGTCCCCGCCAGCCGTCCGGCGCAGGACCATCTCGTCGACGACCGCGACGAGCAGGGGCGGGCGGGCCCGGTGCAGGATGGCCTGCCGGGCGAGGCGGGCGGCGACCAGGTCGTCCACCTCGGCCGGGGTCAGCGCCTCACCGGCGAGGGTGGCCCGCGCGTACGCCTCGGTCTGGAGCAACCCCGGCACCCAGGCGAGTTCGAAGCTACGCAGGGAGACCGCCTCGCGTTCGATCTCGGTCCACGGCCGGAACCAGACCGGCTCGCGTCGTCGCACGACGTCCGGCCACAGCTCGGTGATCTCCTTGCCGAGGAGGGCGGCCACCTGGGCACGGTGGCGGGTCTGGGGAATCCGCCCCGGGTTCGCCCAGCGGGCCGCCGTCTTCGGATCGACCCCGGTCTGGGCCGCGAGGGTCTCGGCGGTGATCCCGGCCTCGGTCATCGCCGTCACGAACACACGATTCACACTTCGTCCTTTCAGGACGTCCCGGGCGTTCGCACACCATACACCTACGTAGTGTGATCGTCCGACAACTCTCGGCAAGCTCGGATCATGTCACGAACCCGACGCAACCAGCCAGTTCCGTTCGCTCCCCGACACCGTCCCGTCCTACGCGCCTGGCAGATCGCCTGCTCGTGTGGACTGGCGTCCTGGCGGCGCTGCCCCGACCGCCGTACCCCCACCCCCGCCGGACCGCTCGCCCGCTCCGCCGACCGGCCGGGCCGGGAGCCCGAGCGGAAGCCGGAGCCACCACGCCGGCCCGAGCCGGACCCCGAACCGCGCCCACCGGTCCCGCCGTACCCGATCGGGCCGTTCTCGCTGCCGTGCGCCCGCCACCGGCCGGCGGCCGGCACGACCCGGATCGTCCGGCCAGCCGGCGTGCGGTCGGCGGGCGCGCGGTCGGCGAGGGGCACCTGCCGGGCCGTCCGGTCCGTCATGCCCGAGGCAGGGCCGGATGCCCCGCCGCACCGGTCGTGACCACGTCGCCGCCCGGCCGTCCTGGCGCTGCCGGGCGTGCGGCGCGCCGTGGCCGTGCCAGCCGGCGAAGCTGCGCCTGCTCCGCGCGTACGCGGACGACCGGCTCGCCCTGATGGCGCGGCTCGGCGTCACGATGGCCGAGGCGGTACGCGATCTGCCCGACGACGGCACCGACGTCATCGAACGCTTCGTCCGGTGGGCCCGCCCGCCGCGCCGTCCCACCGGCTGAGCCACGCCGGGACGTCCCGAGAAGGTCGCCCACGCACTCCATCTGCTCGCCGAACCCGACCGGTCCCGGTCCTCCACCGCCACACTCCTCGGCGTCTCCGGCTCCACCCTCTACAAGGCCCTCCCCGAACTCACGCCACCCCGGCAGCTCCCGGCCTCAGCCGCCACCGACCGACACGAGCAGCTGCTCACCGCCACACCCCCGCCGGTCGGCCAAGGCGGGCGGCGTGGAAAGGGGTGAGGGCCCCTTCCCGAACGGGAAGGGGCCCTCAGCCTGTTCTGTGTGTCAGCTGTTCCAGTGCTCGGCGACCAGGTCGGCGGCCTGCTTCTCCCACTGGGCGTAGTGGTCGGGGTAGGCCGAGACCTGCACGGTCTGGGCGGCCTGGGTCAGCGGCATGTCCTGCCAGCCGTCGACCTGCTTGAGGCCCTTCAGGAACGCGGTGGTGGAGTAGGCGGGGTCGGTGATCTGCTCGACCGTGCCCCATCCGCTGGACGGGCGCTGTTGGAACAGGCCCTGCGAGTCGTGGTCGTTGCGGTCACCGAGGTGGCCCAGGTTCTCCAGCTTGGACTCCTGGAGGCTGGTGGCGATCGCGACCACGGCGGCCCGCTCGTCCATGCCGGCCTTCTTGGTGGCCTCGATGATGGCCTTGGCGTTGTCCTTCTGCTCACCCGACAGCGGGACCGTCGACTGCCCGGCCGGCACACCATAGGGCAGCAGCTTGTCCACCGACACCTGCTGGGTCGCCGCCACCGGCTTGCTCGCCACCGCGGGGGTCATGCCCTGCGACAGACCCGGGCCAGCGGCCATTCCGGCTGCGGCGATCAGACCGGCGATGGACAGCACACCACGCTGAATAAGCTTGTTCATGATCAAAGCTCCATTCGGGGGTTGACGCACACACCCGGACACACCACCCATGTGGGCAGGCACGGGGATTTGTGTGCAAGCACCTCGCGTACGGGCGCTCTGAGAAAGATCCAGGGGGAACGTCACCGCGCCGGAGAAGGGGATCGGGGGATCTACCAGGCCCGCGCTACGGGCTGCTCCAACGGCGTCGACATGGTGTAACGACCGACGGGCCGACCTCATTCCCCGAGGCCAACCGACCACCAGCCCACCCATCGGGGAGAGCTAAGGCCGCACCAGGGCACAACCCACCCGCCCCCACCAGCCATTCCCCACCGGCCAACCTCCGGCCACCACCCCACCCCGCGCCCCCGGCTGTCGACCTGGGCGACAGCCGACGACAGGGCCCGCTGGCGAACCAGGGATGTATCGGCCGTTCAGTCGTCCGTGGCCGACGATCGGCCATTTCCATGTGCGTGTGCTCATTCACGACGGCTACGAAGTACGGGTGACCAACGAGGTAACCGTTCCCCTGCTGCCCTGCGCGTCCATCGACGACATCGTCGCCTTCTACGAGGTGCTCGGTTTCCACACCACCTACAAGCAGCGCAAGCCCAACCCGGCCGCAGGGTTGCGACGTGAAGATCTACATCTGCAGTTCTTCGAGATCGCGGGGTTCGATCCGGCGCAGTCCTACGGTTCGTGTCTCGTGCTGACCTCGGACACGGGGCAGCTGTACCGGGCTTTCGCGGCGGGAATGCGCGCCGCGTACGGCAAGGTGCTGGTCTCCGGGACGCCGCGGATGACCCGGCCACGGGCGCGGAAGAACGCCGACGGGCTGAGCGGCTTCAGCGTCATCGATCCAGGCGGCAACTGGATCCGCGTCTTCCAGAACGCCCCGGCCTCCCCCGCGCCGGCGCCGGCACCGACTGGGCGACTGGGTAAGGCGATGGCGAACGCCGTCGTGCAGTCCGACTCCAGAGGGGACGCCCGGCAGGCGGCTCGGATCCTCGACAGTGCGTTGGCCAACCCTGCGGCAGACGACGACCCGGTCGCGTTGGTGGAGGTGCTCGTCTACCGCGCTGAGGTTGCGATGGTCCTGAACGATCCGGCCACGGCGGGCGAGATGCTGGCCCGTGTCGACCGTGTCGTTCTGAGCGCGGACGAAGCTACCCGGGCTGCTGCTGCGTACGAGGCCGCTACCGACCTTGCGGCAGCGCTCGCCGCCGGGCCGGGCGACCGAGGAGTCCCCGGCTGGGGACGATCAAACAGGTAACGGGGCGGCTCAGGAGTCGCGGGAGCCGACCAGGGTGGCGAAGGCGATCACGTTGTCGGCGTAGCCGATGCTTCCGCCGACGAACCGGCCACCGCAGGTGATCAGACGCAGCCCGGAGCCCCGGTGGTCGCCGTACACCCGCTCACCGGGCAGGGCGTTCTTGTCGAACCGCTCCACCGAGGTGACCTCGAAGACGGCCACCGACCGGTCCTGGCGGGTCACCTCGATCCGGTCCCCGGGGCGGAGCCGGCGCAGGTCGTAGAAGACCGACGGGCCCGCCGTGGTGTCCGCGTGCCCGACGATGACCGCCGGCCCGTTCTCCCCCGGCGTGGGACCGCCGTCGTACCAGCCGGTCTCCCGGTGCCGTTCCAGCGGGGGCACCGCGATGGTCCCGTCCGGGGCGAGCCCGACCGGGGCAACCGGGGCGGTCACCCGGATCGCCGGCACACTCAGGCTCACCGGGCGGCTCGCCGGCAACGCATCGGTCGCGGCCCGCCCCGCCCCGGCGCCCGCGGCCAGAACGGCCCACGGTCCACCCGCCGACCGGCCGAACCCGACCCCGGTGACGAAGACGCCGAGCAGGACGAGCACCACCGCCAGCGGCATCCGCCAGCGACGGCCGTCCGGCTGACGGGGCAGCCTCCGGATGTCGACGGCGGGTCGGCGCGGTGTGCGGCGGCGGGACATGGCGGCGGATCAGTGGGGGGTCCGTGGTCCCCGGCGGCGGGCGGCCAGCATCGCCAGGACCAGCCCGGCGACGGTGATGCCCAGCCCGCCGGGCACGACCAGCGCACCGAGGTCGGGGCCGCCGTCCGCGCCGCCGAACCCGGTCGCCGGCCCCCGGCTGGGGTGCGGTTGCGGCGGCCCGTCCGGCCGGGGCGGTTGGTGACCGCCGGCGGTCACGGTCAGCATCGTCGAGGCGTTCGGGCCCTCCACGCAGAGCAGCTTGACCCGGTACGTGCCCGGCCTGGTGTGCGTGGGGATGGTCGCCGTGCCGGAGAGGTACCCGTGCTGCGGGTGGACGGTGACGATGCCGAACGCCTCCGACTCGACGCTGGCCGCCTCCCGGGTGGAACGGCAGCTCGCCCGGATGCCGACCAGTTCGCCGGGACCTGCCCGGCTCGGCGTGACCTGCACGTAGACGTCGGCGGCGCGGGCCGGCCCGGCGACGGACAGCACCGCCACGGCGGCGAGGAGCAGCCCCATCAGCACCACCGCGCCCCCGCGCGTGACTGACACCATGACCCCTCCCGGCCCGTCGGCCCGGACCGGGCAGGGAGCACCCGGCCTGCCGTATGAGATGAGCTGTCCTGCGGACGGTGTACGCCGCGTCCGGCCCGTCGGGGGCCCTCGCGTAGGCTCGGGTCGCTGTGACCCCCATCGACCACGAACCGGCTGCCCCGGCACCGTCCCGGGTACGCGCCACCGTCCGCACCTTCCATCCGCGTCGGGGCCGACTCAGCAGCCGCCACCTCGACGCGTTGGACCGTCTCCGGCCGGTGTACGGGCTCGCGGTGCCGGACGGGGCCGGACCCCCGGTCGACCTCGCCGACCTGTTCGGCCGCCGGGCCCCGGTGGTGCTGGAGATCGGTTCCGGGATGGGCGACGCGACCGCCGCGATGGCCGCCGCCGACCCGGAACGAGACTATCTCGCGGTCGAGGTGCACACCCCGGGAATCGCCAACCTCCTCGCGTTGGTGGAGCGGCACGGGCTGGGCAACGTCCGGATCGCCGACGGGGACGCGTTGGAGCTGCTCCGGCGGCTGCCGGAGGGGTCGCTGGACGCGGTGCACGTCTTCTTCCCCGACCCCTGGCCGAAGGCACGGCACCACAAGCGCCGGCTGATCCAGCCCGCCCACGTGGCGCTGCTGCGCTCCCGGCTGACGCCGGGGGGCACGCTGCACTGTGCGACCGACTGGGCCGAGTACGCCGCCGCGATGCGCGAGACGCTGGACGCCGATCCGGATCTGGTCGACACCCGGCCGGGTGACACCTCCCGCCCGGCACACCGGCCGGTCACCAAGTTCGAGCGCCGTGCCCTGCTCGCCGGCCGCCCGGTCACCGACCTGCTCTACCACCGCCGCCCCCGCTGAGCCGCCCCGCCGAGGTGGTAGCAGGGGACCCCTGTTACCTGTTTCTGCCGTGCAGGGGGCCCCTGCTACCACCAAAGCCGTTACGGCGGGCAGGATGGAACGGCTATGACGCTCACCGCCGCGCTGCCGGACAGCGCCGACCCCGATGCCCTGTACGACGCGTTCGCCGGTTGGGCGAAGGAGCGCGGCCTCGACCTCTACCCCCACCAGGAGGAGGCGGTCATCGAGATCGTCTCCGGGGCCAACGTGATCATGAACACCCCGACCGGCTCGGGCAAGAGCCTGGTCGCGATCGCGGCGCACTTCGCCGCCCTGGCCGACGACCGGACGACCTTCTACACCGCCCCGATCAAGGCCCTGGTGTCGGAGAAGTTCTTCGCGCTCTGCGAGGTCTTCGGGGCGGACAACGTCGGCATGCTGACCGGCGACGCGAGCGTCAACGCGGACGCCCCGATCATCTGCTGCACCGCCGAGATCCTGGCCAACCTCGCCCTGCGTGAGGGCACGAAGGCCGACGTCGGCCAGGTGATCATGGACGAGTTCCACTTCTACGCCGAACCGGACCGGGGCTGGGCCTGGCAGGTGCCGCTGATCGAGCTGCCGCAGGCACAGTTCGTGCTGATGTCCGCCACCCTCGGCGACACCACCCGCTTCGTCGACGACCTGACCCGGCGCACCGGGCGACCCACCGCCGTCGTGCGCTCGGCCGAGCGGCCGGTCCCGCTGCTCTTCTCGTACGTGACCACGCCGTTGCACGAGACGCTGGAGGAACTGCTCACCACGAAGCAGGCCCCGGTCTACGTGGTGCACTTCACCCAGGCCGCCGCGCTGGAGCGGGCCCAGGCGCTGATGAGCGTGAACGTGTCCAGCCGCGCCGAGAAGGACATGATCGCCCAGGCCATCGGCCGGTTCCGGTTCACCTCCGGGTTCGGCAAGACCCTGTCGAGGCTGGTCCGGCACGGCATCGGCGTCCACCACGCGGGCATGCTGCCCAAGTACCGCCGGCTGGTGGAGACCCTCGCGCAGGCCGGTCTACTCAAGGTCATCTGCGGCACCGACACGCTCGGCGTCGGCATCAACGTGCCGATCCGCACCGTGCTCTTCACCGGCCTGAGCAAGTACGACGGCACCCGTACCCGGCTGCTCAAGGCCCGCGAGTTCCACCAGATCGCCGGCCGGGCCGGGCGGGCCGGGTTCGACACCATCGGCCGGGTGGTGGTGCAGGCCCCCGAGCACGTCATCGAGAACGAGAAGGCCCTCGCCAAGGCCGGCGACGACCCGAAGAAGCGCCGCAAGGTGGTCAAGAAGAAGCCACCGGAGGGCTCGATCGGCTGGGGCGAGCCGACCTTCCAGCGGCTGGTCGACTCCGAGCCGGAGCCGTTGACGTCCAGCTTCCAGGTCAGCCACTCGATGCTGCTCAACGTCATCGGCCGCCCCGGGGACGCGTTCGCCGCGATGCGGCACCTGCTCACCGACAACCACGAGGACCGCCCCGCCCAGCGCCGGCACATCCGCCGGGCCATCGCGATCTACCGCGCGCTGCTCGCCGGGGGCGTGGTCGAGCAGCTCGACGAGCCCGACGAGACCGGCCGGCGGGTCCGGCTCACCGTCGACCTCCAGCTCGACTTCGCGCTCAACCAGCCGCTCTCACCGCTCGCCCTGGCCACCGTCGAGCTGCTCGACGCCGAGTCCCCGTCGTACGCCCTGGACGTGCTGAGCGTCGTCGAGTCCATCCTGGACGACCCGCGTCAGGTGCTCTCCGCGCAGCAGTTCAAGGCGCGCGGCGAGGCGGTCGCCGCGATGAAGGCCGAGGGCATCGAGTACGAGGCCCGCCTCGAACTGCTCGACGAGGTGACCTGGCCGAAGCCCCTCGCCGAGCTGCTGGAGGCCGCGTACGAGATGTACCGGCGCGGGCATCCGTGGGTCGCCGACCACCAGCTCTCCCCCAAGTCCGTCGTCCGGGACATGTACGAGCGGGCGATGACCTTCACCGAGTACGTGCAGTTCTACGGCCTGTCCCGCTCGGAGGGGCTGGTGCTGCGCTACCTGGCCGACGCGTACAAGACGCTGCGGCAGACCGTCCCCGAGGACGCCAAGACCGAGGAGCTGGTCGACCTGATCGAGTGGCTGGGCGAGCTGGTCCGCCAGGTCGACTCCAGCCTGATCGACGAGTGGGAGCGGCTGCGCAACCCGTCGGACGCGGCCGAGGCCGCCGAGGCGCTGGACGACCGGGTGCCGGCGGTGACCCGTAACGCCCGCGCGTTCCGGGTGCTGGTGCGCAACGCGCTGTTCCGTCGGGTGGAGCTGGCCGCCCTGCGCCGCTGGGACCTGCTCGGCGAACTCGACGCGGCGGACGGCTGGAACGCCGACGCCTGGGCCGACGCGCTGGAGCCCTACTTCGAGGCGTACCCGGAGATCGGCACCGGGCCGGACGCCCGTGGGCCGGCGCTGCTGATGATCGACCAGACGTCGGCGCAGCGGTGGACGGTCCGGCAGATCCTGGACGACCCGGAGGGCGACCACGACTGGGGGATCAGCGCCGAGATCGACCTGGCCGCCTCGGACGAGGTCGGCGCGGCCGTCGTCCGCATCACCGACGTCGGCCAGCTCTGAACGGGAGGCGGCCGGCCGCGCGGCACCGACCGGTCAGGGTCGGGACGCCAGTCGGCCGGCCGCCGACAACCGCCGGACCACCGCGTCGTGCGGGACGGCGTGACTGGTACGGCCGCCCACGCCGGTCGTGGTCACGGCGGTCAGCAGCGAGTTGAGCAACGCCTCCTCGACCGCGTCCAGGACGGCGGCGAAGAGCGGGTCGATGTCCCCGTCGCGGATCGGCGGCTCGGACGCTGCCGCCGTGCTGAACGCGATCGCGTAGTCGCCGCTGCCGTGACTGTAGGACGCCCCGACCCGGCCCATCGCGAAGACCGCCCGCCGGGCCACCCGGCCGAGCTGCCGGGCGTCCAGAGGCAGGTCGGTGGCCACCACGATCATGCACGAGTTGCCCGGTGGGGTGGCGTGGTCGGCCTCCGGCACCAGCTCGTCGACCGGTAGTGGCACGCCAAGCACGGTCAGCGCTCCGCCGAAGTTCGACTGGACGAGGACGCCGACCGTCGCCGGGCGGTCGGCCGCCCGGACCGTCCGCGACGAGGTGCCGATGCCGGCCTTGTAGCCCAGGGCCGTGGTGCCGGTGCCCGCCCCGACGCAGCCCTCCGCCGGCGGATCGGCGGACGCCCCGGCAAGGGCGGCCAGGACGTGGGCCTCGGTGATCGGGCGACGACGGATGTCCGAGAGATGACCGTCGTTGGTCTCACCGACCAGGGGATTGAACGAGACGTCGTCCGGCCGCTGGCCCATGAGGTGTCCCAGCAGCGCGTCCGCGACCCGGAACACCGACAGCGTGGCGGTCAGGACGATCGGTGACTCAAGGACGCCGAGTTCGTCGACCTGCGTCGAGCCGACGAGCTTGCCGTAGCCGTTGCCGCAGTGGACGGCGGCCGGCAGGGCCCAGCGCCCGGGGCCGAGCTGGCTCGGCACGACCGCGGTGACGCCGGTACGGATGTCGGCGCCGTCGTCGACGGTGGTGTGCCCGACCAGGACCCCGGGCACGTCGGTGATCGCGTTGTGCCGCCCGGTGGGCAGCGCCCCGACCAGGATCCCGAGGTCACGGGCGCGCCGGCCCAGCTCGTTCATGGTGCTCCTGTCGTCGGGGCCGACCTGCCCTGTCCCGGCCGGGCGGTCAGTGTGTCACAGCGGTTCCGAGGCGGACACGTTCCGTGCCCGCCAACCCTGTTCGATGTCGTACCCGTCGATTAGAATGTATGTACTAATCTCGGCACTGACCTGGGAGGACGCCCCGTGTCCGCACCTCTCGCCACCGCCCTTCCGCCGTACGCCACCCTGCTCGGTTTCACCCGCTACGTCGACCGCACCGGCCCGACCAAGGCGACCTTCGTCGGCGGGCTGCGCAGGCAGCGGGCGAGCCGTTCCGGCTTCAACCCGCACGGTCAGTTCGTCAAGGCGCTCAAGGCCGACATCGCCTTCCACACCGGGGGCACCCACCTGGCCGGCGTGGCCGACCTGGTCAAGCCGCGCTGGCGCCCGCTCTACGAGGCCCTCACGCCGGGCGCGACGCGCTGGCTGCACTCCCTCGGCGAGCCGGGGCAGGTCGACCTGGCCCAGACCCGGGACGCGCTCGCCATGCTCGGCGACCTGCCCGTCAAGATCAACCCCCACTTCGGCGTACGGTACGCCGACGGCCGCGCCGAGGTGGTCCGGCTGCACTTCGACGAGGCCGCGCCGAGCACGGAGGCCACTCTCGCCACCCTGCACCTGATGCGCCGGCACTCCGACGCCGTGCTGCCGCACGCCGAGCCGGTCCTGGTGGACGTCCGCCGGGGCGAGGCGCACCGGATGCCCGAGGGAGTCAAGCCGGAGCAGATCGAGCAGTGGCTCGCCGGTGAGGCCGCTGCCTTCCGGGCCATCTGGTCCACCGCCGCCTGACCACACCGGCGACCGTCCCGGTCGCTGCACGCCGAACGGGCCGGCCCCCTGTGGTGGGGGCCGGCCCGTTCGGGTGTGTCGGTGTGGGTGTGTCTATGTGTGTGTCAGGCGGAGTAGCCGCGGGTGGCGATCCAGTCGGCGAGGGCGTCGGTGGTGATCCAGTAGCTGGCCTGGTTGGGGTTGGCGGAGTCGGCGATTTTGACGGTGTCGGCGTTGTCGCGGTAGCCGACGACGCTGATGTAGTGGCCGCCTTCGAAGGAGTGGGTGGTGCCGTTGGTGTCGGTGGCGGTGCCGGCGATGTTGGCGACGACGGCGCGTCCGTTGTCGACGGCGGTGCGGACGTCGTGGCGGAGGGTGTCGGTCTGCTTGTCGTCGGCGTTGGGGGTGGTGATTTCGATGGTGCGCCAGTCGTTCTTGCCGCTCTTGGTGTTGAGGGCCTTGGTGATGAGGTGGGCGCTGTCGGTGCCGTTCTCGGTGGTGCCCATCTCCCGGGCGAGGTCGTCCTGGGAGACGTCCTTGTTCAGGGTGGTGAGGGCGTTACGGGCGGCGGCGGGGCCGCAGTAGTAGAAGTTCGGCTGCGCCTCGTAACGCACGTTCAGTTCCCGCTGGCCCTTGCCGGGCTTGTCGGTGCGGTCGTGGCCGCGGTCGGTGGTGACCGACGACGTGGGGGTGTGGGTGGGGGCGGCGAAGGCGGTGGCGGGGCCGGCGAGGGCGCCTGCGGTGAGGGCGGCGCCGGCGGCGGTCAGGGTGGCCTTACGGATCAGCGTGGTCATGGGGGTGCCTGCCTTTCCGTTGCTTGCGGGGGATGCGTGGGCGCGGGGGCGTCACACGCGAAAAGAACGGGGGTCGCGGGCGCGGGGGCGCCACGCGGGAAGTTCAGGGGGGCGCGGGTTCCGGGGCATCGGCCCACTCGGGTGCGCCAGCCTGGTACAACGCCATCCGGCCGGCCGGCATTCCGGGTGCGGGGCATCCGGCTGGAGGGGCTCGGCTCGACGGGCCCGGAGGCGAACCATGCACAACGCCTCCACCCCCGGACCGATTCCCGGACGGCGGGCCCCGTGCCAGGTCGCTGAACGGGACGCGGAGACCCTGCCTTCACCACGACCTCAGCAAACACCCCAAACCCGGCATTCGCCCTCCCCCCGATCGGACCCAGCGGGGCGCATACCGGACCGGTCCGCGGTCTCCTGCGCGGAGGCCGCGCCCGGCGAGAAGCTGAAGGAACGAAGTGCCGGAAGCCCCAGCCCCGGCCCGCGCATTACCTCGGCGGTAATCGACACCTCCTGGTCCGCGCGGCATCGTCAGTGGCGCAAGGGATGCCGAAAGGCAACCGGACATCACCTCGAAGGGAGTCGGCGTCGTGTCGACGAACGGACTGCGCGTGGCACCGATGGCAGAAACGAACTCCGTGGTGTGGCTGCGTCGATTTCTCGCGCTGGATGCCGCTGTCACGGGCGTCAACGGGCTCGCCTACCTCCTGGCCTCCGGGCCGGTGGGGCAGCTGCTCGGCGTCGACGGGACACTCCTGTTGGGCGTCGGCGTCTTCCTGACGCTGTACGGCGCCGGGGTGGGCTATCTGGCCGGCCACTCTCGCCCGGCGGCGCCGGCGGTCCAGGCCGTGATCGCGACCAATGCCCTGTGGGTGGTGATCAGTGTCGTCGCGCTGGCCGTCTGGCTCGGCGACCTCCACGTCGCGGGCGCGGTCTGGATCCCGATGCAGGCGGTCGTGGTCGGCGGATTCGCCCTCCTGCAGTACCTGGCCCTGCGCCAGGTACGCGCCGGAACCAGCCGTTGACTCACGCTCTGCGCGGACGGGCGGAATCGACGACGTCAGCGGTCGATCCGGACACCGGGAACTCCGCCGCGTCGACGAGCCGTTGAAGGGCCTTGGCCGTCTCCGGGTCGGTGGGGAGGAATGCCTCCACCGCCAACTCGGAGACGGTCACGTCCATGGGTGTGTTGAACGTCGTGGCCGTCGAGATGAACGAGAGCACCTGGCCGTCGACCTCCACCTGGAGCGGCAGCGCGAAGACGTGGCTCTCACGGAGGTGGCCGCCGCTGACGCGATCGGCATCGGCGCCCCGCCGCTGCAGTGCCGGATAGGAGACGAGTTCCCCGTGCAGTTCCCGCAGCTCGTCCGAGCCGCGTAACGCGATCTGCCGTTCGATCCGCTCCAGGAGATGCGCCCGCCACTCGTCGAGATTGCGGATGCGGGACGCGAGTCCCTGCGGGTGCAGGATGAGCCGCATCGCGTTCAGCGGTGGAGCCAGCAGGAACGACGGCAGGCCGTGCAGCAGGGCCCGCACTCCACGGTTGGCGGCCAGGACATCGTAGGTGCCGTTTATCACCAGGGCGGGGTTCGGCTCGTACGCGGCCAGCAGGCTGTCGAGACCGGAGCGCAGGGCCCTCATCTCCGGGGCGGCCAACGGGGTCTCGGGATAGACCGGCGCATAGCCGGCCGCCACCAGCAGCGCGTTCCGCTCCCGCACGGGAACGTCGAGACCTTCGGCGAGACGCAGGACCATGGCCTGGCTGGGCTTGGCGCGGCCGGTCTCGATGAAGCTGACGTGGCGTGCCGACGTGTCGATGCTGAGAGCCAGTTCGAGCTGGGTGATCCTGCGTCGCCCACGCCAGCCCCTGAGCAGGGTCCCCACGGTCGGGCCCTGATCGGCCCGCTGCGCGACAGTCGTCACCTCCCCGACGATACCCGGCCGCCTGGACCTTTCCGACCTACGGTCCGGCGCTGCGGCTCCTTCCCAACGGCGGGCGGGAAGGAGCCCCGGTGCCGACGTCAGAAGTCCTCGGGGACGCGGATCCGGTCCCGGACGAGGCAGGACAGAAAGAAGCTTCTGGTTTCAATCATTGAGCTTTCAACAATCTCCCGGTACGGTGGTCGACGAGGCAGGACCGCCCGAACCGGCGGTCCAGCTGCCGACGCCGCTGGTTTTCACGCCGCTCGGCCCTCCTCCGGCCGGCGGTGACACCGCGGGCCGTCGCCTCCGCCGGCCCCGAACGGCCGGCGTCCCACCGTCGCCCAACCGAGGAGAACACCCATGTCCCTGCCTGCTTCCGTTCGTGACGTCGCGATGCTGCTCGCCCGGATCGGCGTCGGCGTCGTGTTCTTCGCCCACGGCTGGCAGAAGCTGGTCACCAACGGCGTCGACGGCACCGCCGCCTTCTTCGACCAGTCCGGCGTCCCCCTGCCGACGCTCGCCGCCTGGTTCGCCACCGCCGTGGAGCTGCTCGGCGGCGCGGCGCTGGTCCTCGGCCTGGCGGTCCCGGTCGCCGGGGTGCTGCTCGCGCTGAACATGCTCGGCGCCTACGTCTTCGTGCACGCCGGCAACGGCATCTTCGTGGACCAGGGTGGCTACGAACTCGTCCTCGCTCTCGGCGCGGCGGCGCTGCTGCTCGCCGCCGTCGGCGCCGGCCGGTTCAGCCTGGACCACGTGCTGTTCGGCCGTCGCCGCGCCGCCACCCCGGTCACCGCCGGCGTCTGACCCGGCGCCACCGCCCGACCCGCGCCACCCGCCACTGCCCGACCTGCACCGGCACTGCCAGCCGTCCGCCCTCCGCCCCACCGGGTGGTGGACGGCTGACAGGGGTGGTGGCGGGTGGCGCATAGTCTCGGGCCATGCCTGCGGCACGTAACAGCACAGCCCGACTGATCGTGGCGGCCGTCCTCGTCGGGGTGCTCGCCCTGGGCCTGGTGGCTCTGGGCTGGTGGCTCCGCGACTGGGAGTTCTCCACCGACCGGGACCGGTACCTCGATCCCTCCTGGTGGGCCGGGGTGATCGTCATCGGCCTCGGCAACCTCGCCTTCGGCAAGGTCGGCTTCAAGATCGCACTGGCCGTCGTCGCGGGCGGCGCGGCCCTGCTCTGGGCGCGACGCCGACGCGCCGACCACGCCGACCCTGACCACGCCACCGACCCGGAGCACACCACCGGCGTGGGCGCGGTCGCCGCCCGCACGGGCACGGACGACGGCGACCAGCCGGCTGGAATCAGCACGACCGACGAGGGCTCCGACGCCGGCCGGTCGGCGCAGCACCGGTAGGAGACCGGCCCGGGTTTCCCGGAGCCGCAGCGGTAAGCCCGGCCGCCCCGGTCAGCGTTGCGGCGTCGCGCTGGGCGTCGGCAGGTCGGCCAGGGGCAGCACGTGGGGTTCGTCCATCGGGCCGACGATCACCCGGATGGCCGGGAAGTGGTCGAGGAGCAACCGCCGGCACCGGTGGCAGGGCGTCAGGATCTCCCGCCCCCGCTCCCCCACCGCGACGATCGTCTCCAGCTCACCGGCGGCCTGGGTGGCGGCCGTGCCGATGGTCACCACCTCGGCGCAGGTGTCGCCCTCGGCGTGGTGGACGTTGACCCCGGTGAGGACCCGGCCCTCCGGGGTCCGGGCGGCGGCGGCCACGGTGTGCCGGGCGCCGCGGCAGCGGAGCCGGGCGACCGCACCGGCGGCCTGCACCAACGCCCGGTCGGTGTCGCGCATCGTCATCGCATCCCCCGCGCTCGATCGGCGACCAACTGTAGACCCTCCGCGTCCCCGGGGGTGACCCTCCCCGCACCCACCGGTCGGCCCCTCCGGGTGGACGACGGAGGCGGGACCGGCGGTAACCCGGGAGCGGTCCGGCGGCGGGCTGCCTATCCTTGGCGACGACATGCAGACTCCTTCCGCCTCCGCCACGCCCGACAGCGTCCGCGAGCCCTCCGTCTCCCTCGGTGAGCTGCACCGCCGGGTGGCCGCGCTGATGTTCCGCGACCAGCGCCGCGTCCAACGCCGGTTGGACGGGGTACGCCGGCTGCGCGACCCCGCACGGCGGGACGCCGCGCTGGCCGAGATCGCCGCCGACGTGGCCGGCGCGGAGGCGCGGCTGGCCACCCGTCGGGCCGCCGTACCGACGGTGACCTATCCGGTGGGTCTGCCGGTCAGCGAGCGCAAGGACGACATCGCCGCCGCGATCCGTGACCACCAGGTGGTGATCGTGGCCGGCGAGACCGGCTCCGGCAAGACCACCCAGTTGCCGAAGATCTGCCTTGAGCTGGGGCGGGGCGTGCACGGGCTGATCGGGCACACCCAGCCCCGCCGGCTGGCCGCCCGTACGGTCGCCGACCGGATCGCCGAGGAACTGGGCACCGAACTCGGTGACGTGGTCGGTTACAAGGTGCGCTTCACCGACCAGGTCAGCGACCGGTCCCTGGTCAAGCTGATGACCGACGGCATCCTGCTGGCCGAACTCCAGAACGACCGCATGCTGCGCCAGTACGACACGTTGATCATCGACGAGGCGCACGAGCGCAGCCTGAACATCGACTTCATCCTCGGGTACCTGAGGCAGCTCCTCCCGCGCCGGCCCGACCTGAAAGTGATCATCACCTCGGCGACCATCGAGACCGACCGGTTCGCCCGGCACTTCGCCGCGCCGCCGGCCGACGGCGCGGCCGAGGGGAAACCCGCGCCGGTGGTGGAGGTCTCCGGGCGGACGTATCCGGTGGAGGTGCGGTACCGGCCGCTGGTGGAGGTGTCCGGGGCCGAGGACGACGAGGGCGACGACGAGGAGAACGTCCGGGACCAGATCCAGGCGATCGGCGACGCGGTCGAGGAACTGGCCGCCGAGGGGCCGGGCGACATCCTGGTCTTCCTCAGCGGCGAGCGGGAGATCCGGGACACCGCCGATGCGCTGGGCAAGCTGGTGGAGAAGAAACGGTCGCTGCTCGGCACCGAGATCCTGCCGCTGTACGCCCGACTCTCCACTGCCGAACAGCACCGGGTCTTCGCCCCGCACAGCGGACGCCGGGTGGTACTCGCCACCAACGTCGCGGAGACCTCGCTGACCGTCCCCGGCATCAAGTACGTGGTCGACCCGGGAACCGCCCGCATCTCCCGCTACTCCAGCCGGCTCAAGGTGCAGCGGCTGCCGATCGAGCCGGTCTCCCAGGCCTCGGCCAACCAGCGCAAGGGCCGCTGTGGGCGTACCTCGGACGGCATCTGCATCCGCCTCTACGACGAGCAGGACTTCCTCTCCCGGCCGGAGTTCACCGACCCGGAGATCCTCCGTACCAACCTGGCCTCGGTCATCCTCCAGATGACCTCGATCGGGCTCGGGGACATCGCCGCGTTCCCGTTCATCGACCCGCCGGACCGGCGCAACATCACCGACGGCGTGAACCTGCTGCACGAGCTGGGCGCGCTCGACCTGACCCAGACCGACCCGGCGAAGCGGCTCACCCCGCTGGGTCGACGGCTGGCCCAGCTCCCGGTCGACCCCCGGCTGGCCCGGATGGTGGTGGAGGGCGAACGTAACGGCTGTGCCACCGAGGTCGTCGTGATCGCCGCCGCGCTCTCCATCCAGGACCCACGCGAACGGCCGGCGGAGAAGCAGGCCCAGGCCGACCAGGCACACGCGCGGTTCACCGACAAGGAATCCGACTTCGTCACGTTCCTCAACCTCTGGCGGTACCTGCGCGAGCAGCAGCGCGCGCTCTCCTCCAGCGCGTTCCGGCGGATGTGCAAGGCGGAGTACCTCAACTACCTGCGGGTACGCGAATGGCAGGACATCGTCAGCCAGGTACGCCAGGTGCTGCGTACCCCGGAACCGGGTGAGGGGGGACGGGGCCGGCGCGGACCGGCGGACGGCGGGCGACGCGACCCGGCGGAGTCCGGTGGCGGCCGGCGCGAGCGGGGCGCGGACCTGCCGGAGGAGATCGACACCCCGAAGGTGCACCAGTCGCTGCTGGTCGGGCTGCTCTCGCACATCGGGCTGAACGACCCGCAGAAACACGAGTACCTCGGCGCGCGGGGCGCCAAGTTCGCGGTCTTCCCCGGGTCGGCGCTGTTCCGGAAGCCGCCGCGCTGGGTGATGGCGGCCGAGCTGGTGGAGACCTCCCGACTGTGGGGGCGGGTGGCCGGGCGGGTCGAGCCGGAGTGGGTCGAGCCGCTCGCGCAGCACCTGGTCAAGCGCAGCTACAGCGAGCCGCACTGGGAGAAGAAGCAGGCGGCGGTCCTCGCCTACGAGAAGGTGACGCTCTACGGCGTCCCGCTGGTCACCGGCCGGAAGGTGAACTTCGGGCGGATCGACCCGGGCCTGAGCCGGGAGCTGTTCATCCGGCACGCCCTGGTCGAGGGCGACTGGTCCACCCACCACCAGTTCTGGCGGGACAACCAGAAGCTGCTCACCGAGATCGAGGAGCTGGAGCACCGGGCCCGCCGCCGGGACATCCTGGTCGACGACGAGACCATCTTCGCCTTCTACGACCAGCGGATCCCCGCCGACGTGGTCTCCGGCCGGCACTTCGACGCGTGGTGGAAGAAGACCCGCCGGGAGCAGCCCGACCTGCTCACCTTCACCCGGGACCTGCTGGTCAACGCCGGCCGGGGCGGGGTGGACGAGGCGGACTACCCGGACGAGTGGCGTTCCGACGGGGTCACGCTGCCGCTGACGTACCGGTTCGAGCCGGGCACCCCGACCGACGGGGTGACCGTGGACATCCCACTGCCGCTGCTGAACCAGGTGCCGGCGGAGAGCTTCGACTGGCAGGTGCCGGGGCTGCGCGAGGAACTGGTGGTCGCGCTGATCCGTTCGCTGCCCAAGGCGGTGCGGCGCAACTTCGTGCCGGTGCCGGACTTCGCCCGCGCCGCCCTGGCCGCGATCACCCCCGGCGAGGAGCCGCTGCTGGACGCGCTGACCCGGGTGCTGCGCCGGATGACCGGGGTGACCGTGCCCCGCGACGCCTGGGACCCGGACAAGCTGCCGGCGCACCTGCGGGTCACCTTCCGGGTGCTCGACGACGAGAACAAGCCGGTCGCCGAGGGCAAGGACCTGCCGGCCCTGCAACGCCAGCTCAAGGCCGAGGTACGCCAGGTGGTGGCCGCCGCCGCGCCGGACGTGGCGCGTACCGGGCTGCGCGAGTGGGGCATCGGGACGCTGCCGCGCACCATCGAGCAGGTCCGGGCCGGTTACCGGGTGACCGCGTACCCGGCCCTGGTCGACGAGGGCGAGACGGTCGGGGTGCGGGTCTTCGACTCGGAGGCCGAGCAGGCGGCGGCGATGTGGGCGGGCACCCGGCGGCTGCTGCGGCTGACCGTGGCGAACCCGGCGAAGTTCCTCCAGGGGCGGCTCTCCAACGAGGCGAAGCTGGCGCTGAGCCGCAACCCGCACGGCGGGGTGCAGCAGCTCATCGCCGACGCGACCGGGGCGGCGATCGACCGGCTGGTCGCCGACGCGGGCGGCCCGGCCTGGGACGCCGAGGGCTTCGCCGCGCTGCGCGAGAAGGTCCGCGCCGATCTGGTGGACACCGTGGTCGAGGTGATGGACCGGGTCCGGAAGGTGCTCGCCGCCGCGCACGCGGTGCAGCAGCGACTGACCCGGACCACCGACCTGACCCTGGTGGCCGCGCTGGCCGACCTCAAGGGCCAGCTCGCCGGGCTGGTGCACGCCGGCTTCGTCACCGAGACCGGGTACGCCCGCCTGCCCGACCTGCTGCGCTACCTCGCGGCGATCGAACGGCGGCTGGACCGGCTGCCCGGCAACCCGCAGCGGGACCGCCAGCAGCAGGACCGGATCGCGGTGGTGCAGAAGGAGTACCAGGACATGCTGGCCGCCCTGCCGCCGACCCGGCGGAACGCCGAGGCGGTCCGGCAGATCCGCTGGATGATCGAGGAGCTGCGGGTGAACGTCTTCGCCCAGGCGCTCGGCACCCCGTACCCGGTCTCCGAGCAGCGGATCTACCGGGCGATGGACGTGGCCGAGGGACGCTGAGCCGGCCGGCGGTCAGAGCGGTGCGACGCCGGGCGGCAGGTTTCCCCGGGCGGAGGAGTCCCGGATGTGGTCGAGCAGGATCCGGCGCAGCTCCCGGCCGGCGTGGGTGGGTACGGCGTCCCGCCGGCGGGCCACCGCGATGGTCCGGCGCACCCCGGGCGGGGCGAGCGGGGTGACCCGGATGCGGGGGCGGCGGGCGACCACGATGCCCGGCACCAGGGCCACCCCGAGCCCGGCCTCGACGAAGCTGAGCACGGCGTCCATCTCGCCGCCCTCCACCGCGAAGGAGGGCTCGAAGCCGGCGGCCCGGCAGGCCTCCAGGGTGGCGTCGCGGATGTCGTAGCCCTGCCGGAACATCACCAGGGGCTGGTCCCGCAGGTCGGCGATGCGCAGCTCGCCGCCGCCGGCGGCCGGGATCGGGTCCAGTGAGGCGACCACCAGGCTCTCCCGCAGGATCGGGTCGACGCGCAGCCCCGGGTCGGTGCCCTGGCCCGGCATGATGATCAGCGCCAGGTCGAGGTCGCCGCGGAGCAGGTCCCGGACGAGGTCCTGGGAGCCGCCCTCCTCCACCCGCAGGTCCACGGTCGGGTACGCCTCGCGGAACCGGGCCAGCACCGGCGGGGCGAGCGAGGTGACCAGGCTGGGGGTGGCGCCGAGGCGGACGCGTCCCCGGCGCAGGCCGACCAGTTCCTGCACCTCGCGCTGCGCGGTCTCCACGTCGGCGAGGATCCGCTTGGCGGACGGGAGCAGCACCTCACCGGCGGCGGTGAGGGCGATGTTGCCTCGGACACGTTCGAAGAGCGGGGTGCCGAGTGACGTCTCCAGGGCGTGAACTTGCTTACTCAACGATGGCTGGGTGATCCCCACGAGATCGGCGGCTTGCGTGAAATGTCGTAGTTCGGCCACTGCCACGAAGTACCGGAGCTGATGGAACTGCATCTACATAGCTTATAGCTATACAAGCTGCGAGTTTGATGCATTGGACGACTGATTGCAGTTCCTCCTAGCGTCGATCGCGTGGTAGTCACGTCGTCCCGGTCGCCCGTCCGTTCCAGCGTCGGCCTCAAGGCCGTCATGGCGGTGACGGGCATCGTCCTGGTGCTGTTCCTCGTCGCGCACATGCTCGGCAACCTGAAGATGTTCGCCGGGCAGACCTCGTTCGACCACTACGCCCACTGGCTCCGGGAGATCGGCGCGCCGATCCTGCCCGGTGTCTGGTTCCTCTGGATCATGCGTGTCGGCCTGCTCGTGGCGGTGCTGGGGCACATCGCGGCGGCGACCGCGCTCGCCCGGCGGGCCCGCGCCGCCCGCCCGGTCCGCTACGCCCACCGCAAGAAGGTGCAGGGCAGCTACGCCGCCCGGACCATGCGCTGGGGCGGCGTGATCATCCTGCTCTTCGTGGTCTACCACCTGCTCGACCTGACCACCGGGACGCTGAACCCGGTCGGCGACCCGGGCCGCCCGTACGCCAACGTGGTCGCCGACTTCGCCCCCGCGCGGTGGTACGTCACGCTCTTCTACACCCTGGCAATCGTCACCGTCGGATTCCACCTGCGACACGGCCTCTTCAGCGCGCTGCGCAGCCTCGGCCAGCAGACCCCGCGTGGCGAGCGCCGGGCCCGGCTCGTCGCCCTGCTCTTCTCCGTCGCGCTCTGCGCCGGCTACCTGGCGGTCCCGTTCGCCGTACTCACCGGATTGGTGGACTGATCATGGATCTCTACGTCGAAGGCGACCCGGTCGCCGACGCCACGGCACCCGACGGTCCGATCGAGACCCGCTGGGACCGCCGCCGCTTCGAGGCCAAGCTGGTCAACCCGGCCAACCGCCGCAAGATGACGGTGATCGTGGTCGGCACCGGGCTGGCCGGCGGTTCGGCCGCCGCCACCCTCGCCGAGCAGGGCTACCAGGTCCGGACCTACTGCTACCAGGACAGCCCGCGCCGGGCGCACTCGATCGCCGCGCAGGGTGGCATCAACGCGGCGAAGAACTACCGCAACGACGGCGACTCGGTACACCGGCTCTTCTACGACACCGTCAAGGGCGGCGACTTCCGCTCCCGGGAGTCGAACGTGCACCGGCTGGCCGAGGTGTCGGTGAACATCATCGACCAGTGCGTGGCGCAGGGCGTGCCGTTCGCCCGCGAGTACGGCGGCCTGCTCGACACCCGCTCCTTCGGCGGCGCGCAGGTGCAGCGCACCTTCTACGCCCGGGGGCAGACGGGCCAGCAGTTGCTGCTCGGGGCGTACCAGGCTCTGGAACGGCAGATCGGGCTGGGCACGGTGGAGATGAACGCCCGGCACGAGATGCTGGAGCTGATCGTGGTCGACGGCCGGGCCCGGGGCATCGTGGTCCGGGACCTGGTGACCGGCGAGATCACCTCCGAGTTCGCCGACGCGGTGGTGCTCGCCACCGGCGGGTACGGCAACGTCTTCTACCTCTCCACCAACGCCAAGGGCTGCAACGTCACCGCCACCTGGCGGGCCCACCGCAAGGGCGCGTACTTCGCCAACCCCTGCTACACGCAGATCCACCCGACCTGCATCCCGGTCTCCGGCGACCACCAGTCGAAGCTGACCCTGATGAGCGAGTCGCTGCGCAACGACGGCCGCGTCTGGGTGCCGAAGACCAAGGGCGACCAACGTGGCCCGAAGGACATCCCCGAGGACGAGCGGGACTACTACCTCGAGCGGATCTACCCCTCCTTCGGCAACCTGGTCCCCCGGGACATCGCCTCCCGGGCCGCGAAGTACGTCTGCGACGAGGGTCGGGGGGTCGGGCCGACCGGGCTCGGCGTCTACCTGGACTTCGCCGACGCGATCGGCCGGCTCGGCCGCAACGCCATCGAGGCGAAGTACGGCAACCTCTTCGAGATGTACGAGCGGATCACCGGCGAGGACCCGTACCAGGTGCCGATGCGGATCTACCCGGCGGTGCACTACACGATGGGCGGGCTCTGGGTCGACTACGACCTCCAGTCCACCGTCCCCGGCCTGTTCGTCATCGGTGAGGCGAACTTCTCCGACCACGGGGCGAACCGGCTCGGGGCGTCCGCGCTGATGCAGGGCCTCGCCGACGGGTACTTCGTGCTGCCGAACACCATCGCCAACTACCTGGCCGCCGGCCCGTTCGCGCCGGTGACGGCGAGCCACCCGGCGGCGGTCGAGGCACGACGTGGCGTGGAGGACCGGCTCCAGCGCCTGCTGGCGGTGGACGGCGACCGGACCGTCGACTCGTTCCACCGCGAACTGGGCCAGATCATGTGGGAGCACTGCGGCATGGAGCGCTCCGAGGCCGGGCTGCGCAAGGCGATCGACGAGATCCGCGCGCTGCGCGAGCAGTTCTGGCAGCGGGTCCGGGTGCCCGGCGACGGCGAGGGGCTCAACCAGTCGCTGGAGAAGGCCGGCCGGGTGGCCGACTTCTTCGAGCTGGCCGAGCTGATGTGCGTCGACGCCCTGCACCGGGAGGAGTCCTGCGGCGGCCACTTCCGGGCCGAGCACCAGACCCCGGACGGCGAGGCGCAGCGCGACGACGAGCGGTTCGCGTACGTCGCGGCGTGGGAGTTCGCCGACGGCGACCAGCCCCCGGTGCTGCACAAGGAAGACCTGACCTTCGAATACGTCCACCCGACGCAGCGGAGCTACAAGTGAACCTGACCCTGCGCATCTGGCGCCAGAAGGGCACCCGGGACAAGGGCCGGATGGTGACCTACCGGGTCGAGGACGTCTCCCCGGACATGTCCTTCCTGGAGATGCTCGACGTGCTCAACGAGCGGCTGATCCTCGCCGGTGAGGAGCCGGTCGCCTTCGACCACGACTGCCGCGAGGGCATCTGCGGCATGTGCGGCCTGATGATCAACGGCAACGCGCACGGGCCGCAGCGCGGCACCACCGCCTGCCAGCTGCACATGCGGCAGTTCTCCGACGGCGACACCATCGACGTCGAGCCGTGGCGGGCCCGCGCCTTCCCGGTGATCAAGGACCTGGTGGTCGACCGGAGCGCCTTCGACCGGATCATCGCGGCCGGCGGGTACGTCACCGCGCCCACCGGCAGCGCGCCGGAGGCACACGCCACGCCGGTCCCGAAGGCCGACGCCGACGCCGCCTTCGAGTCGGCGGCCTGCATCGGCTGCGGCGCGTGCGTGGCCGCCTGCCCGAACGGCTCCGGGATGCTCTTCACCGCCGCCAAGGTCACCCAGCTCTCGCTGCTGCCGCAGGGCCAGCCCGAGCGGTACACCCGGGTGCTCGGCATGGTCGACGCGCACGACGAGGCCGGCTTCGGCGGCTGCACCAACGCCGGCGAGTGCACGGTGGTCTGCCCGAAGGGCATCCCGCTGAACACCATCGGCCGACTGAACCGCGACTACCTGAAGGCGACGACGAAGCGGGGCGACGCCTCCGGCGCCTGAGATTGCACCGGATGACGGTGGAAATTCCACGGACGATCGAGAACTTGTGGTGAACTCGGTCAACGGTCACGGCGCGGGTTTATGCCGAGTAAACAACGGTCCTTTTCACGCAGGCCGGAAATAGCCGCACCAGAATCCCCGGCGACAATCGCGCGAACCCGACCCGCCGCCACGCCGAGGCACTGTGGACACGCGCGCCCGCCCTGGCTGCACCTACTCTGGGGCGACCGGCACCTTGTGCACCTTTGGCCGGCTTTCGCGGTTGATCGACAATGCGCGCGACCGCCTCCCGGCACACGTTCCGCACGGGTGCGTCGATCGATCGACGGGCCACCCGTCGTTCCAAATTATTTAATGGGGAGAATCGATAGAGTGCCATTGATGAGCGTGTTAACGTCTCTCCCGCACGCTCCCGGAATGCAGTAACCCGACGCACGGGCACAGCCGGCGAGTCGTGTGGCAACCCCTCCACTCGGCGGCGAATCCGGTGGCCCGTCACGGGCTCCGCGCCGCTCCCGCACGGTGTCGGAAGGAAGACAGATGCGTCGGCTCCAACCACCAGGTCGACTACTGACCGTCCTCGTCGCACTGGGTCTCGTGACCACCTCGGCCGCCCCGGCCGCCGCCGAGGTCGAGGCCGGGGGCACCCGGCCTCCGGAGAGCGTACGGCTGCTGGCCAAGGCCGCCGCCGACGAGTGCTTCGCCGGCGTCGGCGTCGACTACCCGGCCGGGCCGCCCTGCGCGGTGGGCCAGGCGAAGGTCAACCAGTCGTACGTCTGGGGTCTGGCCAAGGCCGGGCGCAAGCTCTGGTTCGGCACCGGGGCGAACGTCCTCTGCCTCAAGCCGGAGGGCTACAACGTCCGGGAACCGATCCTGAACGACGACTACGCCTGCGAGTTCGCCAACAGCCAGCCGGCCCGGCAGAACCCCGCCCTGCCGGCCAACCTCGGCGACCACCGGCCGCCGGAGGTCTACACCTACGACCTGACGGACGAGCAGCTCACCGAACGGACCGCGGACGTCACCGACGCGTCGCCGGCGGACGCCGCCCTGCTGCGCTCGACGGCCGGGCTGCGCAGCGGCGCCGCCCACCGGGGCGTGGTCCTGCTCGCCGGCCCCAGCCTCGTCGCCGGCATCAACCTGTTCGCCTTCGACACCCTCACCGGCAACTACCTCGGCTCGACCAACCTCGCCGACTACGAGAACATCCGGCACTTCGCCGTCGCCGACGGGGTGCTCTACGCGGGCGTCGGAATGGGCACCAACGGCGGTGACGCCGGCCGGGTCCTGCGCTGGACCGGTGACCGGACCAACCCGTTCGCCTTCGCCGTGGTCGGCGACCTGCCGACCCAGGCCGCCGACATCGCCGCGCACAAGGGCCGCCTCTACGTCACCACCTGGCCGAAGGCCATCGTGGAGGGCGCCGCGGCCACCGCCGACAACACCGCCGACCTGGGCAGCCTCTGGATGAGCCCGCCGCTGGCCGACGGGGAGCCGGGCCTCACCCCGCCGGACGCCACCGGCTGGACCCAGGTCTGGTCGCCCGCCGAGTACGAGCCGGACCCGGTGGTCCGGCGGACGTACGCGCTCGGCGGCCTCGCCTCCTACGGCGGGTACCTCTACTGGGGCACCATGCACGTCCCGCTCCAGGCCACCGCGCTGCACGTCCGGGTCTACCCGCCCAAGAACCAGCAGCAGCTCCAGGCCACCGTGGAGAACACCCAGCGGGCCTTCGTCGTCCTGCGGGGCCGGGACTTCGGCGGTGCCGAGGAGACGGTCGAGACGCTCTACGGCGAGTCGGAGCTGCCGGCGTTCGACCCGACGGCGAACAACGGGGTCGGCGCCTGGGAGACCACCCCGACCGGGGTGACCCCGGCGCACGGAAGGTCCGGTTTCGGTGACCCGTACAACCTCTACGCCTGGAAGATGACCGTGGCCGCCGGCCGGCTCTACGTCGGCACCATGGACTTCGCCTACATCGCCCTGGAGGGCGAGATGCCGGCCGAGCCCGAGCCCGGATACGACCCGCCCACCTTCGGCTCCGACCTGTGGTCGTTCGACGTTCCCGGGCGGCCGGCCCGCGCGGTCGACAAGACCGGCTTCGGTAACCCGCTCAACCAGGGTGTCCGGACCATGGTCGCGGAGGGATCCACGCTCTACGTCGGCATGGCGAACCCGATGAACCTGCGGACCGACCCGAACTCGCACCTGGGCGGTTGGGAACTCGTCAAGGTGACCCGACGCTGACCCGACGCCACGCGGCGCCCGACGACCGGTGTCCCCACCGGCCGTCGGGCGCCGCACCCGTCCCCCGGGCCGGGGACGGCGTCCATCACCTCAGGGCGTGGCCAGGGCCTCGGTGGGTGACAGCCGGCTGGCCCGGATCGCCGGGTACAGCCCGGCCACCGCGCCGATGACGACCGTCGCGCCGATGCCACCCGCCATCACCCACGCCGGCACCACCGTCGGCCAGCCCTGGGAGAAGGCGTAACCGGTGGTGACGAGCACCCCGAGCAGCACCCCGCCCAGCCCGCCGAGGGCGGACAGCAGCAGGGACTCGGCGAGGAACTGGGTCCGGATCTGGCCCCGGGTGGCGCCGAGCGCCCGACGCAACCCGACCTCCGCCCGCCGCTCCAGCACCGAGATGACCATGGTGTTGGCCACCCCGACGCCGCCCACCAGCAGGGCCACCGCGCCCAGGCCCAGCAGCAGACCGGTGAACGCCTCGTCGGTGGCCTGCCGGGCGGCCAGCGCGTCCGAGGGCCGCGACACCTGGATCTCGTTGGCCTGCTCCGGGTTGGCGGTCGCCGCCAGCACGCCCCGTACCGCCTCGACGTGCTGCTCGGCGGACCGGGTGTAGATCCGGGTCGGGTGCCCGTCCAGCCCGAGGTAGGTGGTGGCCGCCGGCCAGCCGACCAGCGCCGCCGAGTCGATCTCCGGGGCGAGCGGCACCGGCCGGAGGATCCCGATCACGGTGAACCACCGGCCGTCGATGTAGACCTGGATGTCCGGTCCGGCCGCGCCGAGCCCGAGCCGTTCGGCGGCGACCGCGCCGAGCACGGTGGCCGGGTACCGGGCGGTGGCGTCGTTGAGCCAGGTGCCGTGGGCGACCGTGCCGCCGACGGTGTCCAGGACGTCCAGGGTGACCGCCTGGGTGCCCAGGCCACCGGTCTGCGCCGTCGGGATCCGGTCCGACCGGTAGACCGGCGTGTCGGCGAGCTGGGCGACCGCCGCCACCTGCTGCACCGGCCCGATCCTGGAGATCATCTCCACCGACTCGACCGGCAGTTGGGCATCGGCCCCGAAGAGGGTGCTGCCCGGCGCGACGGTGAGCAGGTTGGTGCCGAGCGCCGCCAGGGTCCGGTCCAGGTCGGCCCGGGACGACGAGGAGATCCCGACGACACTGATCATCGCCGCGATGCCGATGGCGATGCCCAGCGCGGAGAGGAAGGCCCGCAGCGGACGGGTCCGCAGCCCCACCCCGCCGACCCGCAGCACGTCGCGCGGGTGCATCCGGGCCGGCCGCAGCCGTTCCGGGCGCGTGGCGGCCCGGGTCGTCGTCGCGGTCACCGGGACACCCCCTCGACCAGCGGGACGTCCTCGGTCACGATCCGCCCGTCCCGCATCCGCACCTGGCGGGGCAGGCTCGCCGCGATCTCCCGGTCGTGAGTGATCACGACGACCGTGGTGCCGGCCGTGTGCAGCCCGTGCAGCAGCTCCATCACCCCGGCCCCCGAGGTGGAGTCCAGGTTGCCGGTGGGCTCGTCGGCCAGCAGCAGCGGCGGCTCGCCGACCACGGCCCGGGCGATCGCCGCCCGCTGCCGTTCGCCGCCGGAGAGCTGGTGCGGACGGTGGTCGAGGCGGTGCCCCAGCCCGACCCGGCGCAACGCGACCTCCGCGCGCCGGTGCCGTTCCCGCCGGGGTACGCCCGCGTAGAGCAGCCCGTCGGCGACGTTCTCCACCAGCGGTACGCCCACCGCGAGGTGGAACTGCTGGAACACGAAGCCGATCCGGCTGGCCCGCAGGGCGGACAGCTCCCGGTCGGTCAGGCGTGACGTGTCGTACCCGTCGACGGACACGGTGCCCGAGGTGGGC
This sequence comes from Micromonospora sp. NBRC 101691, assembly GCF_030269285.1. Taxonomy (NCBI): domain Bacteria; kingdom Bacillati; phylum Actinomycetota; class Actinomycetes; order Micromonosporales; family Micromonosporaceae; genus Micromonospora; species Micromonospora sp. NBRC 101691. The sequence goes on along the minus strand of NZ_BSTB01000011.1, from coordinate 42,650 downwards.
CGGTCCAGGGTGCCGATGACGTTGAGCATGGTGGACTTGCCGGAGCCGGAGGGACCGACGATGGCGACCAGTTCGCCCCGGCCGATGGTCAGGTCGACCCGGTCGAGGGCGGCGACGGTGTCGCCGTACCGCCGGGTCACGTCCCGCAACCGCACCACGTGGTCGGTCCCGGCGCGGATCTGGTCAGTCACCGGGCATCCCCACCGTCAGCCCCTCGACGACCCCGTCGCCGGAGACCTCCACCCGGCCGGCGGCGAAGAGGCCGGTCTTCACCGCGACGATCCGGGTGCCGGCGTCGTCCACCACCTGGAGGCCGTACCCGCCCTCGGCGAGGGCGAGCAGCGCGGCCACCGGCACGGTGAGCACGTCGGCCCGCTCCGCCGCCACGAACCCGACGTCGACCGCCGCCTGGTCGAAGCCGGTGAGGGCGGCCGGGTCGTCCCCGGTCACCGAGACCTCGATCTTCGTCTCGCTGACCGGGTCCTGTCCGGCCGAGCCGGCCGACGTCTGGACGACCGTCTCGACGGCGCCGACCCGGCCGGTGGTCCGTTTTCCGTCCGGCAGCGTGAGGGTCACCTCCGCGCCCTTGCGGGCCAGCCGCTGGTCGTCGACGTCCAGGGTGCAGGTGACCAGACGGGTGGTGCCGGTGATCGAGAGCAGCGTCCGCCCCGGGGCGACGGTGTCCCCCACCTCGGCGCCCTGGCTCGCCACCCGGACGGTGCCGGCGGCGTAGACGACCCGGCCCGGCTCGACCTGTCCGGTCTCGGCCACCCCCAGGTCCTCCTGCCAGCGGCGGACCGCGTCGGCGGTGGAGGAGGTGTAGTCGTTGTCGACGGTGAACCCGGTGTAGCCCAGGTCGGTGAGGTTCTGCTCGAACTGCTTGACGTCCCGGCCGCTGACCCCGGACCGGAGCGTCCGGTACGCCGGCAGGCTGCCGTGCAGCAGCACCACCGGGTCGTCGTCGACCCGGTACAGGGCCTTGCCCCGGGCGACCGTGCTCCCGGTGGCGGGCAGCCAGGTCAGCGTGCCGGTGTACCGGGTGTCCAGGGCGCGCGGGGTGCCGTACCCCAGCTCGCCGGTCTTGGTCTCGCGGTCGACGAGGGTCTGCCGGGCGACGGTGGTGCTGGTCGGCGGAAGCGGGTCGGCCCCGGCCGACTCCCCGGCGCTGCCGTCGGAGGCCACGCCGACCGCGACCGCTCCGCCGGCCAGCACGACGACCGCCCCGGCGGCCAGTACGGTGACCGGCCGCCACCGGCGTCGCCGGGTCGGTGTCTCCGTCGCGCCGTCCCCGTCGCCCGCCGGGGCGGCCCCGGCGGCGGCCCCCACGGGCGCGCTCACGACGTCCCCAGGCGCTCGTCGAGGTTGGGCATCACCTCGCGGCACTTGTCGAAGGCCGCCCGGACCACCGGGTCCTTCCGGTCGATGTCGGCCTTTCCGGGCTGGATCCGGCCGTCGGCGTCCGGGTCGGGGAAGTTCGGCACGCCGTTCTCCCGCATGCAGCGGGCGAGCTTGCGGACCTGGTCGACCTGCTCGGCGTTGAGCTCCCGAGGCTGTCCGCCGTTCGGGGCGAACTCGCGGCACGCCTGGAGGGCCGCCTGGACCTTCGTGCGGTCCACGTCGGAGCCCTGCCGGAAGCGCGGCCCGTTCTGGCCCGGCTCCGGATCCGCCACGTCCAGCCCCTGGTCGCGCAGGCAACTCGTGAACTTGATCCGGCGCTCCTCGTCGCTCAACGCGGCGGCGTCGACCGTCGGCTTCGCACCGCCGCCACCGGCCGTGGCCACCCCGTCGTCGGTCTGGTCGGCCCCACCGCAGCCGGCCAGACCGATGGCCGCCGCGAGGGGCAGGGCGAGCAGTACGCCCGTCAGCCGTCTCCGCATCGTCTCGTGCTCCTCATCTTTCGTGGCCGGCGGGAGAGCCGGCGTCCACCGTCGAGTCAACGTCACGGGGCGTAGCCGGGGCGTAAACGTCGGAGTGCCGTTAACGGCGTGGTTATGCCGAGGTGGGCGAGGATGGAACGGTGCGGGTACTGGTGGTCGAGGACGAACGACTCCTGGCGGACGCGATCGCCGAATGGCTGCGCCGGGAGGCATTCGCGGTGGACGTCGTGTACGACGGGGACGCCGCGCTGGAACGGCTCGGGGTCAACGGGTACGACGTGGTGGTGCTCGACCGGGACCTGCCGGTGGTGCACGGCGACGACGTGTGCCGGGCCGTGGTCGACTCCGAGCGGGACACCCGGGTGCTGATGCTGACCGCCGCCGCCGCGGTGCGGGAACGGGTCGCCGGACTGGCCATCGGGGCCGACGACTACCTGACCAAGCCGTTCGCGTTCATCGAGCTGAGCGCGCGGGTGCACGCCCTGACCCGGCGCACCCGGCCGGCCGCGCCGCCCCGGCTCGCCCGGGCCGGCATCGTGCTGGACCCGGCGCGGCTGGAGGTGACCCGGGACGGGCGGCACGTGCCGCTGTCCCGCAAGGAGTTCGGGGTGCTGGCCGAGCTGCTGCGCGCCGACGGGGCGGTGGTCTCCGCCGAGGAACTCCTGGAACGGGCCTGGGACGAGCACATCGACCCGCTGACCAACGTGCTGCGGGTGACCGTGATGAAGCTGCGCCGCAAGCTCGGCGAGCCGCCGGTCATCGAGACGGTGCCCGGCGCGGGGTACCGGATCCGGTGAAGAAGCTGACCATCCGGGCCCGGCTCACGCTGGTCTACGGCGGGCTGTTCCTGTTCGCCGGAACGGTGCTGCTCGCCGTGACCTACGTGCTGGTCGACCAGCGCCTCACCCGCGGTCTCGGGTTCGACCTACGCAGCCGGGAGAGCGGCAACGCGTCGCTGCCGCAGTCCGGCACGAAGATCACCGCCGAACAGGCGGACACTCTGCGCGGGCTGGTGCGGCAGGTACAGGAGGACGCCCGGCAGGACGCGCTGGACTCCCTGCTGACCCAGGGCGGGGTGGCGCTGGCCGTGGTGACGGTCGCCGCCGTCGCGTTCGGCTGGCTGGTCGCCGGGCGCGCGTTGCAGCCGCTCAACCAGATCACCGGGACCGCCCGCCGGATCGCCGGCGCGGACGGCGCCGGGCGGGGCCTGCACGAGCGGATCGCCCTGGACGGTCCGACCGACGAGGTGAAGGAACTCGCCGACACCTTCGACCTGATGCTGGAGAAGCTCGACCGGTCCTTCGACGGCCAGCGGCGGTTCGTCGCCAACGCCTCCCACGAGCTGCGCACCCCACTGGCGATCAACCGGTCCCTGGTCGAACTGGCCGTCACCCGGCCGGACGCCCCGGCGGAGCTGCGCCAGCTCGGGGAGACGCTGCTCACGGTGAACGAGCGGCACGAACGACTGATCGACGGGCTGCTCACCCTCGCCGAGTCGGAGAACACGCTGACCGAGCGCACCGAGGTGGACCTCGCCGAGGTGGCCGCCCACCTGACCGACCAGACCGCCGCCCGGACGACACTGGCGGTCTCCCGGACGCTGGCCCCGGCCCGGACGGTCGGTGACCCGGTGCTGCTGGAACGGCTGACCCAGAACCTGCTGGAGAACGCGGTACGGCACAACGTCGGCGAGGACGGGTGGCTGACCGTGACCACCACGACGGCCGACGGCCGGGCCGTGCTGACCGTCAGCAACAGCGGGCCGGTCGTGCCCGGATACGAGGTCGAGTCGATCTTCCTGCCGTTCCGGCGGTTGAACCGGGAGCGGGTAGCCGGCAACCGGGGCTTCGGGCTGGGCCTGTCCATCGTCCGGGCGGTGACCCGGGCGCACGGCGGCACCGTGCACGCGTCGCCCCGGCCGGGCGGCGGCCTGGTCGTCACCGTCTCGCTGCCCACCCCCGGGGCGGGATGAACGGCGGGACGGTTCACCGGTCGCTTCCCGGGTAGCAGTCCTGGACAGGACGACCCGACACGGCGGAGGAACCGGTATGCGCGCACTGACCTGGCACGGGAAGCGGGACGTACGGGTCGAGGAGGTGCCCGACCCGAGGATCGAGGAACCGACCGACGCGATCGTCCGGATCACCTCGACCGCCATCTGCGGCTCCGACCTGCACCTCTACGAGGTGCTCGGGCCGTACCTGAAGCCGGGGGACGTCCTCGGGCACGAGCCGATGGGGATCGTCGAGGAGGTCGGCCCCGGGGTGACCCGGCTGAAGCCGGGCGACCGGGTGGTGGTGCCGTTCAACATCTCCTGCGGGTCCTGCTGGATGTGTCAGCGGCAGCTCTACGCGCAGTGCGAGACCACCCAGGTCACCGCCGAGGGCAAGGGCGCGGCCCTGTTCGGCTACACCTCGCTCTACGGCTCGGTGCCCGGCGGGCAGGCCGAGTACCTGCGGGTGCCGCACGCCCAGTTCGGGCCGGTCAAGGTGCCCGAGACGGGCGCGGACGAACGCTACCTCTACCTCTCCGACATCCTGCCCACCGCCTGGCAGGCGGTGAAGTACGCCGACACCCCGCCCGGCGGCACGCTCGCCGTCTTCGGGCTCGGTCCGGTCGGACAGTTCTGCGCCCGGATCGGTCGGCACCTCGGCGCGGGCCGGGTGATCGGGCTGGACCTGGTGCCGGAGCGGCTGGAGATGGCCCGCCGGCACGGCATCGAGGTGCTCGACGTGGCCCAACTGGACGACGTCCCGGGCGCGCTGATCGACCTGGTGGACGGGCGCGGCCCGGACGCGGTCATCGACGCGGTCGGGATGGAGTCGCACGGCTCCACCGCCGGCCGGCTCGCCCAGGCCGCCGCCGGACTGCTGCCGGACAAACTGGCCCAACCGATGATCGACAAGGTGGGTGTGGACCGGCTCACGGTGCTCAAGGCCGCGCTCAAGGCCGTCCGTCGGGGCGGCACCGTCTCCGTCTCCGGGGTGTACGGCGGCGAGGTGGACCCGCTGCCGCTGATGGAGATGTTCGACCGGGGCGTGCAGCTGCGGATGGGACAGTGCCACGTCCGCCGCTGGACCGACGAGATCCTGCCGCTGCTGGCCGGCGACGACGACCCGCTGGGCGTGGAGGACCTGCGCACCCACCGGCTGCCGCTCGGCGACGCGCCGAAGGCGTACGAGATGTTCCAGAAGAAGGAGGACGGCTGCGTCAAGGTCGTGCTCGCCCCGTGAGTCCGGTGGTGCCCCACCCACCGCCGGGCAGGGCACCCACCGGAACCGTCTCATCGCCTAGGGTGACCGGGGACACCCGGCCGCACGACGAGGAGACGCGCTTGACTGCCAGGATGAACCGAAGGACCGCTCTCGGGCTGGGCACCGCGGCGACCGCCGGCGCGGTGTTCGGCAACGGGTCACCGGCGTCGGCCGAGGAGCGTGGCGTGACACCGACCGCGAGCACCCCCGCCCAGGCCGCGGCGCTGGTCGCCGCCGCGTACCAGCAGCGCATCGCCGAGGCGGGCGGCAGCTGGCAGGCGTACGTCAGCGTGGCCGACGCGGCGGGCGCGCCCCTGCCGGCCGTCAGCGACGAGCCGAACCTGCGGCTGGAGGCGTACAGCGTCAACAAGATCGCCGTGGCCACGGCGGTGCTGGACAAGGTCGACCGGGGACTGCTCACCCTCACCCAGCGGGTCGACGTCACCGAGGCGATCGTCGTCCCCGGCGGGGACGGGATCTTCAGCCTGGACGGGGCGTACCCCAGCTCGGTCACGCTCGGCCACGCTCTCGCCGCGCTGCTCACCGTCTCCGACGACACCGCGGTACGGCTCTGCGGCTCGGTCTGCCCGGCCGCCGAGCTGAACGCGATCCTGGTCGCCAAGGGCTTCCCGAACACGCAGGTGCAGCCGGTGGCCAACCCCTACCGGTTCTACCTCGGCACCAGCACGCCCCGGGAGACCCACGACCTGCTCCGGGCCCTGGTCGCCGGCACCCTGCTCTCGCCCGCCTCCACGGCGTTCCTGCTGCGGCAGCTGCGCTCCCCGATCGCGCACACCGACGGCGTCCGCCGCACCATGTCCTCCGACGAGCGCGCCCGGATCGCCAGCAAGGGCGGCTGGTACGCCAGCGCCCGCTGCGAGGCCGGCATGATCTTCGACCGGGCCGGCGCGCCGGTGCTGACGTACGCCCTCTTCGCCGCCGGGCAGGCCGACCCGGGCAACTTCGGCGGAACCCACCCGGCGGTCACGGCACGGGCGAAGATGGGACGGAGCTTCCTCGACGCGGTGGACGGGCTGACCGGCACCGGGACGGCCCACCGGGTCACCCGGCAGCGCCCGAGCAACGGCGGCTGACGCGCCGGGGGCTACCGTGGGCACCCGGAATCCACCGGGCGGAGGGGAAAACGATCATGGGGGGACGCGCGCAGCGGACACGGCGGGGCCGGGGCGGCGGGGTCGCCGGGGTGCTGGGACTGGCCGCGCTGGCCGCCCTGGCCTGGGCCGCCCGGGACGTGCCGGCCGCCCTGGGTGGCCGGCTGGCCGGTGCCCGTGCCGAACGCGTCCGCCGCTCACCGCAGTTCCACGACGGCGCGTTCCACAATCCCGCCGACGTCCGCACCACGATCGCCGACCCCGGCCGGAACCTGGTGTGGGAACTGCTCTTCGGGCAGCAGCGCCGCCGGCCCGCGCGGCCGGTGCCGCTGAGACGTCCGAGCCCCGGCAGCGGTGACGAACGGGAACTCGCCGTCGTCTGGTACGGCCACGCGTCGGCGCTGGTCGAGATCGAGGGACGGCGGGTGCTCGTCGACCCGGTGTGGAGCGACCGCTGCTCCCCGTCGCAGGTGGTCGGCCCGCGCCGGCTGCACGCCCCGCCGGTACGCCTCGACGAACTGCCCCCGGTGGACGCGGTCCTGATCTCCCACGACCACTACGACCACCTCGACATGGCGACGGTGATGCGCCTGCGGGACACCCAGTCCGCCCCGTTCCTGGTGCCGCTCGGCATCGGCGCGCACCTGGACCGGTGGGGGGTGCCGGCGGACCGGATCGTCGAGCTGGACTGGGCGGAGAGCCACCGGGTGGCCGGGCTGACCGTCACCGCCACCGCCGCCCAGCACTTCTCCGGCCGGGGCCTACGCCGCGACGGCACGCTCTGGGGTTCGTGGGTGGTGGCCGGGGAGCACCGCCGGGTCTTCTACACCGGCGACTCCGGCTACTTCCCCGGATACGCCGAGATCGGCGAGAGGTACGGGCCGTTCGACGTGACGCTGACCCAGATCGGCGCGTACGACCGGGCCTGGCCGAACATCCACATGTTCCCGGAGGAGGCGGTCGCCGCCCACCTCGACGTACGCGGCGGGCTGCTGGTGCCGGTGCACTGGTGCACCTTCAACCTGGCCCTGCACGACTGGGCCGAGCCGGTGAACCGGCTCTGGCGGGAGGCGAAGGCCCGGGGTGTCCGGCTCGCCGTGCCGCGCCCCGGCGAGCGGGTGACCGTGGACGCCCCGCCACCGGTGGACGCCTGGTGGGACCAGGTCGCCTGAGCGGTGCCGCTCAGAGCACGAAGGCGTCGGTCCAGAGCGCGCCGGAGCGACCGGAGAGCGTGTCCAGCATCGCCACCGCCTGCGAGTCGGTGAGCAGCGCGACGAAGTCGACGATGGCCCGCCCCCGGGCCCGCGCCGACCGGTCCGGGGTACGCGGGTGCAGTTCCGCCTCGGCCAACTCCACCAGGTCGTGCAGGCGGCGCGGCAGGCGGGACTCCTCCTCCGGGTCGAGCAGCCACTCCCAGAGCGCCTCGACCAGCGAGCCGAGCAGCCGGGCCTGGCCGCGTTGGTGCAGCGCGAGGTCCGGGCGGGCCAGCACGAACCGGTGGTGCACGAACTTGAGCACCTGCACCTCGTGCCACTGCGGCGCGGCGAGCTGCACGTGTCCGGAGCGCACCGACGGCTTCTCGACCACCCGGATCGCGTCGACGAACCGGGCCGTCCAGCGGGCGGAGAACCGGGCCACGTACTGCTCCGCCTCGATCGAGCCGTCGAACGGTAGCGCCAGCAGCCCCTCCACCACTTCCCGGCGGACGTGCTCGACGGCGGCGGCGAACGCCTCGTCGTCGGCGATCCAGTCGTCCTTGCGGTGCAGCTGCCGGCGCAGCCGCTCGATCGCCGCGCCGGGGCGCCGGGCGGGGCTGGCCAGCGCCGCGTCGGTGACCGACCGGTAGTGCCCGTGCTCCCGCTGCCAGGCGATCAGCTCGGCGGCCACCGCGCCCTGTTGGAGCACGCCGACCCGGTGGAAGTCCTCCACGTCGTGGATGGCGTACGCGATGTCGTCGGCGGTGTCCATCACCGATGCCTCGACGGTCTGCTGCCAGTCGGCGATCCGACCCGCGAACGGCTCCCGGGCCTGGCGCAGGTCGTCCAGCTCTGTGCGGTAGGCGCCGAACTTGGCCGAGCCGCTGGCCGGATCGTCGGGCGGGGCGGCGGCCCCCCGGGGCGGCGGGTCCAGGTGCCGGGGGTGCGGGTCGGGGTGGTCCAGCCGCGTCCACGGATACTTCAGCATCGCGGCCCGGACCGCCGCGGTCAGGTCGAGGCCGATGGTGGCCGCGCCGCCGATCTCGGTCGAGGTGACGATCCGGTACGACTGCGCGTTGCCCTCGAATCCGTCGGGCAGGCCGAGGCGCTGGCGGGCCAGCCGGTCCAGCACCCGCTCCCCCAGGTGCCCGAAGGGCGGGTGTCCGAGGTCGTGGGCGAGCGCGGCGGCCTCCACCACGTCCGGGTCGCAGCCGCCGAGGGCGGCCAGCAGGTCCCGGTACCGGTCGTCGGCGGTGAGCCGCTCGGCGATGGCCCGGGCCACCTGGGCGACCTTCAGGCTGTGGGTGAGGCGGTTGTGCACCAGCAGCCCGGAGCCGCCGGGGCTGACCACCTGGGTCACGCCGCCGAGGCGGGTGAAGAAGGGTGAGCCCACGATCCGGTCCCGGTCGGCGCGGAACGGACTCGCCGCGAGGTCACCCAGGGCACGGGCGCTCCCGCCGAAGAGCCGCCGGGCCCGGGGGTCCGCAGGTTGTTCCATGATCACAAGGCTAGCGCGGCGGTCCCGCCGGCGCGCCCACGTACCGGACGACGGTGCTGTCGGGGCAGGACGGCACAATGCAGGGCGTACCCCACCCGAGAAGGCGGATCAGATCGTGACCCAGTCCGTTCATCAGCGGATCGCCGAGGAACTCGGCGTCACCGAACGTCAGGTACGCGCAGCCGTGGAGCTGCTCGACGGCGGCGCGACCGTGCCGTTCATCGCCCGGTACCGCAAGGAGGCCACCGGCCTGCTCGACGACGCGCAGCTGCGCACCCTCGAGGAGCGGCTGCGCTACCTGCGCGAGCTGGACGAGCGGCGCGCCGCCATCCTGGAGTCGATCCGCAGCCAGGGCAAGCTCGACGAGGCCCTGGAAGCACAGATCATGGCCGCCGACTCGAAGGCCCGGCTGGAGGACATCTACCTGCCGTACAAGCCGAAGCGGCGGACCCGGGCACAGATCGCCCGGGAGGCGGGCCTGGAGCCGCTCGCCGACGCGCTGCTGGGCGATCCGACGCAGGACCCGAAGAGCGTCGCCGCCGGCTACGTCGACGCCGAGAAGGGCGTCGCCGACCAGGCCGCCGCGTTGGAGGGCGCGCGGGCCATTCTCATCGAGCGGTTCGCCGAGGACGCCGACCTGATCGGTACGCTCCGCGAGCAGATGTGGTCGCGGGGCCGGCTGGTCGCCCGGGTACGCGAGGGGCAGGAGACGGCCGGCGCGAAGTTCGCCGACTACTTCGACTTCGCCGAGCCGTACCCGAAGCTCCCCTCGCACCGGATCCTGGCGATGCTGCGGGGCGAGAAGGAGGGGATCCTCGACCTGACCATGGACCCGGAGTCCGACGGCGACGCCGACGCCCCGGTCACCGGCCCGACCCGCTACGAGGCGGCCATCGCGGGACGCTTCGGTGTCAGCGACCAGGGGCGACCGGCGGACCGCTGGCTGGCCGACACGGTGCGCTGGGCCTGGCGGACCCGGATCCTCATCCATCTCGGCGCGGACCTGCGGATGAGGCTGTGGCAGGCGGCCGAGGACGAGGCGGTGCGGGTCTTCGCCACCAACCTGCGGGACCTGCTGCTCGCCGCGCCGGCCGGCACCCGCCCGACGATGGGCCTGGACCCGGGGCTGCGGACCGGGGTCAAGGTGGCCGTGGTGGACGCCACCGGCAAGGTGGTCGCCACCGACACGATCTACCCGCACGAGCCGCGCCGGCAGTGGGACGCCTCGATCGCCACGCTGGCCACGCTGGCCGCCGCGCACGGCGTCGAACTGGTCGCCATCGGCAACGGCACGGCCAGCCGGGAGACCGACAAGCTCGCCGCCGACCTGATCAAGCGGCACCCGGAGCTGAAGCTGACCAAGGTGGTGGTCTCCGAGGCCGGCGCGTCGGTCTACTCCGCGTCCGCGTACGCCTCGCAGGAGCTGCCCGGCCTGGACGTCTCGCTGCGCGGGGCGGTCTCGATCGCCCGCCGGCTCCAGGACCCGCTCGCCGAACTGGTCAAGATCGACCCGCGCTCGATCGGGGTCGGGCAGTACCAGCACGACCTGTCCGAGGTGAAGCTCTCCCGCTCGCTGGACGCGGTGGTCGAGGACTGTGTGAACGCCGTCGGCGTGGACGTCAACACCGCCTCCGCCCCGCTGCTGACCCGGGTCTCCGGCATCGGCGCCGGGCTGGCCGAGAACATCGTCCTGCACCGGGACGCCAACGGGCCGTTCCGGACCCGGGCGGAGCTGAAGAAGGTGGCCCGGCTCGGACCGAAGGCGTTCGAGCAGTGCGCCGGCTTCCTGCGCATCCCCGGCGGCGACGACCCGCTCGACTCCTCCAGCGTGCACCCGGAGGCGTACCCGGTGGTGCGGCGCATCCTCGCCTCGACCGGGCAGGACCTGCGCTCGCTGATCGGGAAGAGCACGATCCTGCGTGGACTGAAGGCGACCGAGTTCGTCGACGACACCTTCGGCCTGCCCACGGTCACCGACATCCTGGCCGAGCTGGAGAAGCCGGGCCGCGACCCGCGACCGGAGTTCAAGACGGCCACCTTCGTCGAGGGCGTGGAGAAGATCGGCGACCTCACCCCGGGCATGGTCCTGGAGGGCGTGGTCACCAACGTGGCCGCCTTCGGCGCGTTCGTCGACGTCGGCGTACACCAGGACGGCCTGGTGCACGTCTCGGCGATGTCGCACACCTTCGTCAAGGACCCCCGGGACGTGGTGAAGTCCGGTGACGTGGTCCGGGTCAAGGTCCTCGACGTGGACGTGCCGCGCAAGCGGATCTCGCTGACCCTGCGGCTGGACGACGAGCCGGGCACGCCCGGCGGTCGCGGGCCGGCCGACGGTGGCCGGCGGGAACGCGGCGGCCCCCGGGGCGACCAGGGTGGACGCGGTGCCCGAGGGGACCAGGGCGGACGCGGCGACCGGGACGCCTCGACGGCGGACCGGGGTGGCGCCCGGGGTTCGCGGAGCGGCGGCGCGCCACAGCGCCAGGGGCGGGGCAGCTCGACCCCGCCGCCGTCCGGGGCGATGGCTGACGCCCTCCGCCGCGCCGGCCTGGCCTGAGCCTGCGGCCGACCAACTCGGAGCTGACCCCGGTCGTCGGATCCGGATCCGACGACCGGGTCCCGTCCAACTCGGCCGGGGCAGCCACCTGAGCGGGCGGGCCAGGGTCAGCCGGCGTCAGCCCTGGGCCAGCGGAGATCAGCCGGCGTTCGGGCCGGGGCTGGAGCCCCGTCCAGCCGGTCAGGGCGACCCTCGGGCTGCCTCGGCGCGCGGGGCCGCGTGGGCTGCCTCGGCGCGGAGCCGCGTGGGCTGCCTCGGCGGGGGCGGCGAGGTGGCACACCACGTCCTTTGGAGCTGCCCGCACAGACGGGGCAGAGGGTCTGGCACCTCGCGCACCACCACGGCGCCGTGGGCGGCCCCTACCGTGGCCCCGCCGGTCCCCGTGGTCCGATCAGGGCATCGTCCTGCACCCGGACGGGCACAGGCGGGAGAGCACAGGCCGGTGGGCAGGCTGTCCTCTGCCTCTCGCCGCCGGAAGTGCACCCCGGCCGGCAGAGCCAACTGACGGCGGGCGCACACGGAGTGGCGCACGAACAGCGGACGCACGAACAGCAGGCGCAGAAACAGCAGGCGCACGAACATCGGGCGCACGAACATCGGGCGCACGAACGGGGCAGCTCTAAAGGACGCTACCCCCCACCCTGCTCCCCCGCCCCTCGCCTGACGGCTGGCTCAGGCGGAGCCGGGAGCACCACAGCGGGCCCGGAGGACCGTACCGACGTTGGACCGGGGCGGAATCGCATCACCCGCTCGGGCCGGTGAGGACGCCGCCGGGCGGGACCGGCCCGGGAGCCCGCGCCGCCGGCGGACGCGCGGCGGCGTACCGTCGGGGGCGTGGGTGAGGGCGACGGCCGGGAGTGGCGGGATCAGCGGCAGCGCGCGGTGCGGGCGCACGCCGCCGCGGACGAGCGGCGACGCGCCGTCGAGCAGGCCGAGGCCGCCCAGCTGGTCGCCGGGTTCGTCGACGAGGCGACCCGGCGCGGGCTGCGGACGACTCCGCTGGTGGCCGGTTCCTACTCCGGCAGCGGGCGGTACCGCACCGGCCTGACCGGCTGGTACGTCGACCGCGCCGGGACCCGGGCGGTGGACGTCGAGGGGCGCTTCTACCTGCTGACCGTTCCGGGTGGCCTGCGGTCCCGGCTGTTCGGGGCGACGCCGCAGCCCCACCCCGCGCCGCTGATCGTCGGGGAGGGTGGCCGGGACGGCGACTCCGTCCCGCTGCGGGAGCTGCTCACCCGGCGGCTCGACGCGGGGGACGACTGGCCGTGACCGGGCCGGTGCGCCGGGCCACGCGCCACCACCAGAGTTGCTGCACGGCCAGGGTGAGCAGCCCGGAGACCACGATCGCGCAGATGTTGATCAGGAGTTGGAGCATCGAGCCGCCCGCCTCGTGCCACACCCCGTAGGCCAGGGCGACCGCCGCGTTCGCGGCGGCCGGCACGGTGGTCACCGAGATCAGCACGCCGACCAGGCTGCCGGACTTCTTCGAGGTGAGCGAGAGCATGCCGGCGATCCCGGCGAGCAGGCCGACCACCCAGGAGAGCGCGTCCGGGCGCCAGATGAAGTCGGTCACCGGCCGTTCGGCGAGCAGCATCCCCCGGTCGACCAGGCCGGCAGCGGTCAGCGCCCAGGTGCTCAGGATGGTGGCCACGATCGCCGCCAGGAAGCCGACCACCAGGGCCTGCACCGACCGGACGATGATCCGGGGCTTGCGGCGCAGCAGGGCGACGCAGAGTGCGGCGAGCGGTCCGAACTCGGGGCCGACCACCATCGCGCCGACGATGAGGATCGGCTGGTCCAGCAGCACCGCGATGCCGGAGAGCATGGTGGCGACGACGATCAGCACGAGGTAGGTGCCGGACAGTTCGGTCTGCTCGCCGGTCTTGGCGGCGATCTCGTCCCAGACGACGGCGTCGTCGGCGTGCCCGGGGGCCTCCCGGGCGGCCCGCTCGGCGGCCGAGGAGAGGGTCAGCTCGACGTCGTCCGCGCTGACCCCGCCCCGGGCCTCCACGCCGAGTTCCTGGAGGCGGTGCAGCACGTGGTCGGCGCTCTCCCGGACCACGTCGCAGAGGATCAGGTCACCGACCGGCTGGCGGGCGGCGCCCGGGAGGACGGCCAGGTGGGCCACTCCCGGATCGGCGGCGAGCAGGTCGGCCACCGCCTCGGACCGGTCGGCCGGCGTGATGATCCTCAAGTGCAGCACGGACGGGCTCCCTGCGGTCGGGCGGCGTACCTGCCGCCGGCCGCAGCACTCTACCCGTCAGAGATCGTTCCGACGCGTCCCCGATCCGACGGTCGAACCGACCGAGACGGCGTAGCAGTTCATCCGCCGTCCCTCCCGGGTGGCGTAGTCGCCGACCAGCGTCCACCCGGCCCGCCGGTAGAAGGCGTTGACCCGGTCGTTGTCGTCGGCGTCGGTGCTCAGGTAGGCGTCGTACACCCCGCGTTCCCGCACCCGCCGCCACCACGTGTCGATCAGCTGCCGGCCGTAACCGCCGCCGGCCGCCGCCGGGTCGACGCAGATCGAGCTGAGCAGCGCCCCGCGCGCCGCGACCGGGACGTCCCCCCGGTACGCGATGCCGCGTACCAGACGCCCGACGGCGCGGGGGTCGCGCAGGGCGGGGCGGACGGCGGCCACGGCCATCCGGTGACCGCGTCGGCGCAGCAGCCGACCGAAGAAGCCGTCCGGCGTGACGGTGCCGACCACGACCCCGAGCAGCCGGCCGTCCCCGCCCCGCGACACGACGGTGACCGCGTCCGGGTCGTCGACGAACCCGGCGTAGAACTCGCGCAGGAACGGCGCGCCCAAGCGGGACAGGAAGAACCGGGGAAAGGCCCGCAGGTGCAGGTCGGCGGCGGCGGGCACGTCGTGGCCGGTCAGCGGGGCGAGGTCGACGGCGGTCACCGTCGCCCTCCGGTCGCCGTGGCCTCCCGCAGCGCCGCCTCGATCCGGGTGACCCCGGCGGCGACGGAGAAGGTGCGCCGGTAGTACTCCCGACCGGCCGCGCCGAGCAGGTGCAGCTTCTCCCGGCCGAGCTGGCAGGCCTCGCGGATCGCGGCGGCGACCGACTCCGGGACGCCGGGTCGGGCGGTGATCCCCGCTCCGCTGTCCCGCGCGACCGTGGCGGCGTCCCCTTCGGCGGCGACCAGCAGCGCGCGACCGGCGGCGAGGGTGGCCTGCACCTTGCTCGGCATGGTGTACGCCGACATACCCCCCGCCCGGAGCCCGACGTAGTGGACGTCGCCCGCCGCCATCAGGGCGGGCATCCGTTCCCGGGGCAGTCGCCCGAGGAACCGGAGGTTGGTCAGGCCGACCGACCTGGCCCGGTCCCGCAGTCGCCGTTCGGCGGTACCGGAACCGGCGACCAGGCAGAGCAGCCGGGGATCGTCGACCTGGGCGGCGGCGTCGACCAGGGTGTCGAGGCCCTGGGCCTCGCCGAGCGTGCCGGCGTAGACCAGCACGACCCGGTCGGCGGTGATGCCGAGTTCGGCGCGCAGGTCGGAAGGCGGGGGCGTCGGGGTCTCGTCCGCCCACATCGGAATGTGCACGAGTTTCTCCTCCGGCACACCCCGTCGCGCGAGCAGGTCGCCGACGCCGGGCGAGATGTAGGCGACCCGGGCGGCGGCGCGGTACATCGCCGCGCACCAGGTGTGCATCGCCCGTTCGGCGAGTGGACGGCCGGCGCGTCCGGCGTCGAGGAAGCCGCTGGCCCGGACGCTGTCCGGCCACAGGTCCAGCACGTGCAGCACGACCGGCACCCGGTGGGCGTACCGGACGAACCACATCGGCAGCGCGACGGTGATCGGTGAGTTGCTCACCCAGAGCGCGTCGAGGCCGCGCAACGCGGGTGTGCCGGAGACCAGCGCGGACGCGGCGAACGAGCCGTACGTGGCCAGCCGGCGCGCCGCCGAGCGGTCGTGACTGGGATAGAGGGCCACCCGTCGGACGTGGACGCCGTCGGCGACCTCGTCGACGCGGCGGGTCATCCGGTAACCGGGGGCGAGCCGCCCGGTGGGCCAGTTCGGAAAGCCGGTGAGCACCTGTACGTCGTGGCCACGGGCGGCCAGGCCACGGGCGAGGACGCCGGGCAGCGCGGCCGGACCGGGCTCCGGGTCGAACCACTGGCTGAGCAGGCCGAGCCGCACACCCTCACCTCATTCCCAAACAACTGCAATACGTGAAATCAGGCATCTAACGGACATCGGCAGTTTATCCTCAGCCGCATCAATTGGTGCGTAAAACACATATGCAGGAGGACCGGCATGGATGACCGCACTCTTCCCTTCGCGCTACCCGACGTCGGGGAGGCGGAGATCGCCGCCGTCACGTCGGCGATCCGGTCCGGCTGGCTCTCCAGCGGCCCCCTCGTGCGCGAGTTCGAGGAGCGGTTCGCCACGTACTGCGGGCCGGGTCTCACCGCCGTCGCGCTGAGTTCGGCAACCGCCGGCCTGCACCTCGCGCTGGAGGCGCTGGGGGTGGGGCCGGGCACGGAGGTCCTCGTCCCGACCTGGACCTTCACCGCCACCGCCGAGGTGGTCGTGCACGTCGGCGCGGTCCCGGTGCTGGTGGACGTCGACCCGGTGACCCTCACCATCGACCTCGACGACGCGGCCCGCAAGGTCACCGGGCGCACCGTCGCCGTCCTGCCGGTGCACTTCGCCGGTCAGCCGGTCGACGGGACCCGGCTGCACGAGTTCGCCCGCCGCCACGGCGTGGCCGTCGTGGAGGACGCCGCGCACGCCTTCCCCGCGGCCAGCGGCGGCGTGCCGGTCGGCGCCGGCCCGACCGCCGCCACGGTCTTCAGCTTCTACGCCACCAAGACCATCACCACCGGCGAGGGGGGCATGCTGGTCACCCGGGATCCCGACCTCGCCCGCCGGGTCCGGGTGATGCGGCTGCACGGCTTCGACCGGGACGGCTTCGACCGCTACCGCAGCGACCGGCCCGCCTGGCGGTACGACGTGGTCGACGCCGGGTTCAAGCACAACCTGACCGACCCGGCGGCGGCGATGGGGCTGGTGCAGCTCGCCCGCGCCGAGTCGATGCGGCGACGCCGCGAGCAGATCGCCGCCCGGTACCGGGCGGCGTTCGCCGGTCTGCCGCTGGACCTGCCGGCCCCCGCGCCGGAGGCGGACGTGTACGCGTGGCACCTCTTCGTGGTCCGGCTCCGGCCGGACGCCCCGGTCGACCGGGACCGGTTCATCGTGGAGATGTCCCGGCTCGGCGTCGGGTGCAGCGTCCACTTCATCCCACTGCACCAGCACACCCACTGGCGTCGTTGGCTCGCGTTGACCGACGACATGTTCCCCGTCGCCAGCCGGGAGTTCGCGCGGGTGGTCAGCCTGCCGCTCTTCTCGGCCATGGACGACGAGCAGGTGGATCTCGTCATCCGTACCGTCAGCAAGGTCCTGCAATGATCAAAAGACTGTTCGACATCGTCTGCGCGGCGGTGGGGCTGGTGCTCTGCGCTCCGCTGCTGCTCGTGATCGCCGTGGCGATCCGCTGGGAGGACGGCGGGCCGGTGCTGTTCCGGCAGGAACGCACCGGCCGACGCGGCCGTCCCTTCCACATCCACAAGTTCCGCAGCATGCGCCCCGCGCCCGGGCCGGAGGTCACCTCGGACGGCGACGACCGGATCACCCGCGTCGGCCGCCTGCTGCGGGCCAGCAAGCTCGACGAGCTGCCCCAGCTCTACGACGTGCTGCTCGGCCGGATGAGCCTGGTCGGCCCCCGTCCCGAGGTCCGGTGCTACGTCGACCACTGGCCGTCGGTGGCCCGCTGGCGCATCCTGTCCGTCCGGCCGGGCATCACCGACCCGGCGTCGATCGCGTACCGCAACGAGTCGGCGGAGCTGGCCCGCGCGGACCGCCCCGAGGACTACTACGTCTCGGTGGTGCTGCCGCGCAAGGTGGAGCTGTACGTGCGGTACGTCGAGACCCGCAGCTTCCTCGGCGACCTGCTGATCCTGGCCCGCACCGTGCAGGCCGTCCTCGGCCGCTGACCCAACCCGGCCGCACCCGGTGTTCCACGCGAGTTGCGGCAGGTCGGGGTCTCCGGCCGAGCCGAGGCCCCGACATGCCGCAACTGGAGTTGATCCCCCCGCGCACAGGGCAAGGCGGGAGCCCCGCCGACCGTGACGGTCGGCGGGGCTCCGGGCGTTCGGCCGGGTGGGCGGTCAGCCGGCCAGGGCGGCGGCCGGCTCGGGGGCGGGCTGCCCGACCGGCTCGGGCCAGGTGTCCGGGCGGGCCGGGTCGAAGACCTCGTTGGTCCAGAAGAGGGTGAGCAGGTCGTCCCGCCCGGTGTTGACGATGTGGTGCGTCCACATCGTCGGCATGTCCACCACCACCGGCTCGTCGCCGCCGACCGGGAACCGGACCACCCGGTCGTCGCCGATCCGGCGCAGCCGGATCTCCGCCGTGCCCTGGAGCACGCAGAACCGCTCCAGCTTGGCCAGGTGGAAGTGCTCCCCCCGCACCGCGCCGGGGCGGGTGGTGGAACAGAAGGTCTGTCCGCCGCCGCCGTGCGCCTTCACCGCCTCGACCAGGTCGCCCCGGGCGTCGGAGCGACGGACCAGCGGCACCGGGTAGTGCCCCGGGAAGCAGTGCGACCGGTAGGTGTTGAACAGCCGTACCGCGTGCCGGTCCGGCAGGTCGGGGATCTCCCCGGTGCGGTAGCCGGCCGCGAAGCCGCTGAGCAGCGTGGCCAGGTCCCGCACGCCGATGCGCAGCCCCGGCATGGTGGCGTCCCAGGGGTGGCCGTCGGGCGCGCCGAGCAGCCGGGCCGCCGCGTCGGTGACGTGCACCAGGGTCAGTTCACGGTCGTGGTGCACCTCGGGTCGGCCGCCCTCGGCGAGCAGCCGGCAGAAGGTGGCCACCACCGAGTTGTAGTACGGCAGGCCGTGCTCGCCGTACAGGTTGGGTAGCCGCAGGTCGACCAGGTCGGGGCGGACGGCGGCGAGGGAGGCCGCGGCGACGGCCTTCGCGTCGCCGTACGGGGTGCCGTTGCCGGCCTGCGTCGAGTTGGCGTAGACCACGGCGCCCGGCGGCTGCGGGCAGCGTTCCAGTCCCCGGGCCAGGGCGGCGGCCAGCCGGACGTTGCCGGCGGCGACCTCGGTCGGGTCGCCCCGGTTGACGCCGGCCAGGTGCAGCAACCGGTCGACGCCGGCGATCCGGGCGGCCACGGTCGCCGGGTCGGTCAGGTCGGCGCGGGTGAGCACCACCGGCTCCGGCCAGCCGAGCGCGCGGGCGAGCACCCGGACGTGCCAGCCGAGGAAGCCGCCCGCGCCGGTGACCGCGACCCTCAACACGCCAGCACCGGATCGCGCAGCGCCAGCTCCGCGCGGATCTCGGGCAGCGTCCGGAGCAGGTCCACGATCCGGGGTACGTCCAGCCGGGGCGCGTTGGCCGAGGTGAAGTCCTCGGCCGGGGAGCCGCCGAGGTCGCCCTCGGTGACGTAGAGCGCGTAGTTCAGGTCGCGGGCGTCCAGCGGCACCCGGAAGAAGTCGCCGAAGTCGTCGGCGCGGGCGAGTTCCTCCCGGCTGGCCAGCGTCTCGTCCTGCTTCTCGCCGTGCCGTACGCCGATCGTCTCGATCTTGGCGGGCACGTCGAAGAGCTGGCAGACGGCCTCGGCGAGGTCGCCGATAGTGCAGGCCACCGCCTTGCGGACGAAGACGTCGCCGGGACGGGCGTGGGTGAAGGCGTGCTCGACCAGTTCGACCGAGTCGTCCAGCGACATCAGGAACCGGGTCATCGCCGGGTCGGTGACCGTCGGCGCGCGCCCGGCCCGGATCTGCTCGACGAAGAGCGGGATCACCGAGCCCCGGGAGTACATGACGTTGCCGTACCGGACGCAGGAGACGGTGGTCCGGCTGCGCGGGTTGTTCCGGGCGTACGCCTGGGCGACCTTCTCCATCAGCGCCTTGCTGATGCCCATGGCGTTGACCGGGTGGACCGCCTTGTCCGTGCTGAGCAGCACGACCGACCCGACGCCGTGGCGTTCCGCCGCCTCGATCACGTTGGCGCTGCCCTGGACGTTGGTCCGGACCGCCTCCAGCGGGAAGAACTCGCAGGACGGCACCTGTTTGAGCGCGGCGGCGTGGAAGACGTGGTCGACGTCCCGGCTGGCGGCCCGGACCGAGTCGAGGTCCCGGACGTCGCCGACGTGGTAGCGGATCCGGTCGTCGGCGAGCACCCGGCGCATGGCGTCCTGTTTGGCCTCGTCGCGGCTGAACACCCGGATCTCGGCGACGTCGTGGTCGAGCAGGCGTCGCACCATCGTCTGTCCGAAGGAGCCGGTACCACCGGTGATCAACACTCGGCATCCGGCAGGCAACACGGTCACGCGGAGGCCCCCGTTTCGTCGTTCACACATGTCATGACGCCGGAACAACGACCACCGAAGACGCGAAGAAACGCATACCAGGCAAATCATCTCTACCCGGACTACAAAGTCAAAAAGCTGACTCAGGGGACGGGCGGCGCTCCATAGCCTGCGTGGACCCGGCACCGGCGGGCATCCGCCGCTTCCCCGAGGAGGACCGTTGTACGACGCCGCCGACTTCGGAGCCAGCCCCGACGCGACCTGGACGGTGAACCGGGACGCCTTCCAGGCCGCCAACGACGCGGCCCGGAAGGCCGGGGGCGGCCAGGTCACCGCACCGCCGGGCACCTACCAGGTGAAGGGGGTCGTCCAGGACGGTGGCGTGGGGTTCGTCCTGCCCGGGGTGACGATGCGCAGCCCGGACGGACAGTTGCCCGAGGTGCTCACCACCCGGGTCCTCACCACCACCGGCTCGATCGCGGCCGGCGGCCGTCAACTCATCGTCGTCTCCGCCGCCGGCATCCAGGTGGACGCGGTGGTCGCCGTGCAGGCGGTCGGCGGCATCCTGGACACCCAGTTCACCCGCCTGGTCCAGCCGGTCACCGCGACGCAGACCACCGGCCTCACGCTGGCCTCCGCCACCGGGTTCCCGGTGGCCGGCACCCTCCAGGTGGACAGCGAACTCGTCAGGTACACCGGACTCGACGGCGCCACGTTGACCGGCGTCACCCGCGGCGCGTACGGCACGACCGCCGCCGCGCACACCAGCACCACGTCCATCGGGGTTGCCCGCCGGTTGTACGCCCTCGTGGTCGCGGTGACCGGCACGACGGTCACCATCGACACACCCGCCCTGACCGGCGCCACCGGGGTGGCCGTCTCGGTCGGCTGTGTACGACCCGCCATCGACGGTCTCACCGTCGACGGGAACAAGGTCTGGGGCGGCGCGGTCCGTTCCCTCTTCGCGGTCACCTGGCGCCAGGTCCGGTGGGGACGGGTGGAGAACGTGACCGTCCGCAACGCCGAGAACGGCTTCGCGCTCATCCGGGGTGCCAGCGACTGCACCCTGGTGGACCTGCACCTGCACGCGTGCGGCACCCCGGAGACGGTCAAGGGCAGCGCGCTGTGGTTGTACCAGGGCTGCCGGCGCAACCGGGTCCGTGGCGTCTGCGTCACCGGACCGACCTGGACGGCCGTCTACCTGGACGACCGGACCACGACGGCCGAGGAGGGCTGGGACGGCCCGAACGACGACAACCTGGTCACCGACTTCACCGTCCGGATCACCGACTCCCGGGCTCCCGCCCTGGCGGTGGTCGGCGGGAGCCACAACCGGTTCGTCACCGGCACGATCTCCAGCCCCGGGTACGGCGTCTCGTTCGCCAACGGGTCACAGGGCACCACCGCCGACGGCTCGGTGGCCCCCTGCCGGGGCAACGAGATCACGGGGGTCGCCTTCCGGGTCCGCTTCGGATGGATCCTGGAGGCTCCCGGCAACAGCCTGCACGACTGCTACGTCGCGGCCGGAGCGGACGGGGTCGGGAGCAACACCGGGAACAACCTGGTGTACGCGGTGAGTCCCACCCCCGGCGCCACGCCACGCCTCTGAGTTCCCCGACCGCCACGACCGTGCCCCGGGTCGCTACGCCCGCTCGACGCCGACCGGGGCGGGCCGGGGAACGGCGTGACCGGGCAGCCCACCGCCCACGTCCAGCAGGTGCCGGACGATCGCCCGCAGTCGCGGCGCACAGGTCCGTTCCCAGGACAACTCGTCGCGGGCCCGCGCGGCGGCCCGGTCCACGGCGGCGCAGGTCGCCTCGGCGTCGGCGACGAGGTCGGTGATCGCCTGGGCGAAGCGGTCGGGGCGGGCCGGTGGCACGCAGCGCCCCACCGCGTGTTCCTCGACGAAGTGACGGGCCGCGGGCAGGTCCGAGGTGACCACCGCCAGCCCCATGATCGCGTACTCGTAGAACTTGGAGTTGACCGAGAGCCGGGCCTCCCCCACGTCCTGCATCAGGGACAGGCCGATGCCGCAGGTGGCCAGCAGGTCGGCCACCTCGTGTGCCGGCACCGGATCCAGCATCCTCAGGTTCGGCGGGTGGCCCGCCCGCGCCACCGCCTCGGTGAACCGCCGCCGGGCCGCCTCGCTGGGGAACCGGGAGACGGCCAGCACCTCCACGTCGGGCGCCCGCTGCGCCAACTCCACGGCCAGGCCGACGAGCACGTCCGCCCCGTAGTCGGTGGTCAGGCTGCCGGTGTGGACGACCCGGCGCAGCAGGTCCGGGGTGAGGGGCCGGGCCGGTCGGGCGAAGGCGTCGGCCGACGGGTAGTTCGGCGTGGCCACGGCGGGCAGGCCCAGCGCCCGGAACCGGTCGGCCAACTGCTCGCTGACCGCGTTGGCGGCCCCGAGCCGGCCGGCGTACCACCGCTCCGCCCCGGCCACCAGCCGGCGCGCGGCGTGCTGCACCGGCGCGGGGGCGGCGAACCGCTGCGAGTAGTACTCGGGGTAGTACTCGTGGACGTCGTACAGCACCGGTCGCCCGGTGCGGCGGGACCAGCGCCGGGCGTGCGGCAGCAGGTAGTAGTCGTGGATGTGCCACAGGTCGGCGTGG
Source organism: Micromonospora sp. NBRC 101691 (assembly GCF_030269285.1). NCBI lineage: Bacteria > Bacillati > Actinomycetota > Actinomycetes > Micromonosporales > Micromonosporaceae > Micromonospora > Micromonospora sp. NBRC 101691. The sequence goes on along the minus strand of NZ_BSTB01000011.1, from coordinate 20,227 downwards.
GTCCGTCGGGCCACCGCCGCGACCGCCGGCACCAGCCGCAGCCGCTGCCGCGCCGAGGTCGGTTCGGGCAGCCGGGTCTCCCGCACCCGAGGGTGGGGACGGGACTCGCCCGGCTCTCCCCCGAGCCAGATCAGGTGGACGTCGAAACCGGCGTCCAGCACCGCCTGCGCGCACCGGAGCACGCGCCGGTCGCCGACCGGGTGGACGGTGGGCACGCACACCGTCCGGCCCGCCGACGCCACCGTCGGCGCGCGCAGCCGCCAGTGCTCGGTAGTGATCACGTCTGCGTCAACGATCATGTCTCCTCCGTGTGGGTTGGTCGGGGTGGTGCGGGACACCGCGTCGTTTCGTCACGCCTGCTCGCCGCCGGTCGGGTTGCTCCCGACCGGCGCCAGCGGATCCGCCGCGCCCCGCCGGGCGGCCCCCTCCGGACGGCCCGCGACGCGGTCCCCGACCGGTGGGCGCTCGGCGAGGCGCTCCCCGTCCGTCGGCCCGTTCTCCACGGGACGGGTGCGGGCCAGGGCCGCGCGGGTCAACAGGACGTGCCCGCCGTACCAGCCGACCATCGCGAGGGAGAACGCCAGCAGGGACGCCGGCCAGCTGATCCAGCCGGCCAGGGCCGGCAGGAAGACCAGCCCCGTCGTCAGCAGTCGTCCGACGTCCCAGAGCAGTTGCTGCCGGTTGCCGCCGGTGCCGGCGAGCGTCTGGCTGAGCGGGACGACGGCGAACTGCCCGACCAGGAACGGCAGCAGGAGCAGCAGCACCGTCGCCGCGCCGGCCCACTCCGCGCCGAACACGAGCGGCGCGGCGACGTGCGTGCCGACCGCGAGCAGCGTCAACAGCACGACACCGGCGACCGAGAGTCCGACCAGCGCCCGGTCGTAGCTGGTGCGGGCACGGCGGGGAGAGGAGCGCAACTGGTGGGCGATCTCACCGAACAGGATGGGCATCAGGGCCTGGCCGAGAAGCGCGGACGGCAGCGCGCCGACCCGCAGGGCCAGGGCCAGGTCCGCCGCGGCGACACTGCTCACGGCGGCGGCGAAGAACAGGGGGACGTTGAGGGTCAGGCCGTTGATCAGACTCGCCGGGGCGGAGGCGGTCACGAACGGCCGGTGCCGCCGCAGCACGTCCCGGACGCCGACCCCGGCGGCCGGTGGACGCGGGCGGAACAGCAGCAGCGCGCCGGTCGCGTAGCCCAGGGCCATGGCGGCCAGCAGCACGGTCGCCGAACGGTCACCGAGCAGCGCGAAGGCCACCATCGCGACGCTCTGCACCAGGGTGGTGACCAGCTTCGCCACCGCGACCAGACGGTAGCGGCGGTCCCGGACCCGGGCGTAGACCATCGTGCCGGACAGACCCAGGGCCGTGGTCAGCGCACCGAGCGCGACCGCCTCGGCGAAGGCGGGCCGGTCGAGGTCACCGACGACCGCCGCCCAGGCCACCGCGAGGAGCGCCACGACGACGCCGACGACGCCGTTGAGCCGGGCGGCGATCCGCAGGAGCAGCGTGGCGTCCCGCTCGGCGGCGGTGGTGGCGGCCACGTCGAGTCGCAGCGCGCCAGCTCCGCCGACCACCGCCGCCACCGCCGCCACCGCCGCGTAACGACCGAACGCGGCGGGGGTGTAGAGACGGGTGACCAGCAGGATTCCGGCCAGGTTCACCGCCTGCGCCGCCATCATGAGCGCGGCCGTCTGCACCCGGTCCCGGCTCGGCACGGGCAGCGCCACGGCGCGATGCCTCATCGTGCCCGGACCTGCGGAGGTACCACCACCGCCGGCCGGCGCGCCCCCTCCGGCGGTTGCGGCCGTGACGCCCGTCCCCCGGCCAGTACGGCGGCGGCGAACACCCACACCAGGTAGTTGCCGTTGAGGTCCGCGCTGAACAGCGAGTTGACGAAGGCGAAGGTCAGCAGGGCGGCGGCGGCGACCACGGAGGGATCCGTCCGGCACCGCCACAGCACCCGGCCGGCGGACACCAGCAGCAGCACCAGACCGGCCAGCGCGACGAGGCCACCCTCCACCGCCACTTCGAGCGGCAGGTTGTGCGGGTAGATGGCGTCCTCGAGGCCGGGCAGGACGATCAGCGAACCACCCGGCACCACCGAGCCGAAGCCGCCCCAGCCCAGTCCGAGTGGGCGGTCCAGGAAGACCTCGGCGGCCAGCCGGGAGAGCATCACCCGGGTCTCCGCGGAGGCGTCCAGCGGCCCGCCCCAGAGCACCGCGAAACGGGACGTCAACGCCTCCGGCAGGGCCGTCGCGACGGTCAGGGCGGTGACGCCGACCAGACCGGCCACCGGCGGCAGCAGCTGCCAGCGCCGGGTGCCACTGACCGTGACGGCGAGGACCAGGCCGGCGAGGGCCAACGCGACGAGCGGCCCCCGGGAGCCCGTCAGCAGCAGCGGCACGGCGAGCGCCACCGCACCGAGCAGCGCCACCAGCCGCAGCCGGCGCACCAGGACACCCAGACAGAGCAGGCCGACCACGCCGTACCCGATGAGCCGGGCCGTGGTGATCGAGACGGTGCCGGCCAGAACGACCGTGTCGAGGGCCTGGTAGGCCGGATCCGGCCGGAACAGCGCCAGCAGCGCGACGAGCACCCCGATGCCCGCGCTGGCCCAGAGCAGCGCCATCCGCCGGGCCGGCCGGTCGACCACGAGGAGCGCGGCGACGACGAACGCCGGGGTGGTGGTCAGCATCTGCACCGTCTTGCCGGACTGGTACCCCCCGATCGACGTCAACGCGAAGCCGGGCAGGAAGGACAGGAACAGCACGAGGAACGGCAACGCTCCCGCCGGCGCCCGGAAGCCCCGGGCCGCCCAGGTCACCACGATCAGCACCGCGACGGCGGCGAGGTCGGCGTAGAGGAACAGGTGCCGCAGCGGACCGGCCCCGCCGACCAGGGGCCCCGCCGGATCGGTCAGCACGCCCGAGGCGTCCAACGCGGTGGCGGCGGGGAAGGCGACGACCGGCAGCACCATCGCGACGTCGCGCACCCCGACGCGCACGCCGGGCGGCGCGGGCGTCCCGGCGGCGGCCGGTCGCACGGACGGCCGACGGCCGGCGCGGTCGGGCACGAACGGCGGCGAACTCTCGTGCCCGACGCTCATCGCGCCTCCCCTCCTGTCCGGCGCGCACTCCCCCACAACGACAAAGCGCCTCAATAAGGTACGGATCGGACAGGAGTCGACGCGGCGTGCCTGCCCCACCCGGACTCGCCCCGGGTCCATCCGACGGCGGGCAGACAGGCCATCAGCACGATCGCGTAGGCGAAGCCGTTCGACAGGATGCTGGTGAAGACACTCACGTTGGCCAGCGCGATGCTGGGCACCAGCAGGATCGCGGCGCTCACCCGCAGCGGCAGGTGCCGGGCCGCGCCGTCGATCGCCCAGAGCAGCAGCACGAGGACGACCGCCTCGACGAGCACGCCCCCGTACCCCAGGTTGCTGTAGCCGTCGCCGAAGAGGCTGGCGTTCGCCGAGGTCTCGGGCCGTCCGAACATCACCGCGCCGACCATGTGGTCGGGCACCTGGTCGTACGGGTAGTCGACGAACGGCCGGAGGAAGCTGTACCCCCACCGCGCCTTGGGCAGATCCTCGAAGACCATGACGTGCGCGGCGGTGGCCACCCCCGGCGCGAGGAACATCCGGTTGACGAAGACCTGGGTGTAGAGCAGGGAGTCCAGCAGCGCGTCGGCCACCAGCGCGGCCACGATGACCGCGACGACGCCGGCCAGGATCGTCCACGCCCGGGGTCGGGCCCGCCAGCGGAAGAGCAGGGCGAGGAGGAGGATCGCGGGAATCGAGAGCAGGGTCAGCTTGAACCCGGTGGCCGCGAAGATCGGGATCTGGCCGACACCGCCCAGCAGCACCATCGTCCAGCGCCGCGCGTAGAGTCCCCGGGCCATGAGCAGCGGATTGAGCACGTTGCCCTGGAGCCGGACCAGGTAACCCAGCACGGGGCCGCTGGCGGATACCTGGTCCCGGTACGCCGACCGGATCTCCCACACGTCGCCGAGGCCCACCAGCCGGAAGCTCAGCCCGGCGGTCGCCGCCATGTAGACGTAGGTGAGCAGGGAGAGGACCACCACGATCGACCAGACGTCGAGAACGTGCACCCCCCGGACCCGCAGCGTCCACGACGGGCCGATCCGCGCGCCCCAGATCACCAGCAGGAAGACCGCCGCGACCACCGCCGCGAGTTCCAGCGACGCGGCGGCCGACAGGATGTCGGCGTACTGCGGAACCACGAGGCTCGGCGTCACCACCGTCACGAACAGGATCCAGAGGACGAAGTCCGACGGCTGGCGGATCCGCTGCGGCATCGCCAGGGCGACCAGTCCGAGCATGCCGAGCACCAGGCCGTAGTTCCACGGGTCGGGCGCGCGGTACACCAGGTTCAGGTACTCGAACAGGGGCGCGACCTCGTGCTGGTACACGTGGTGCAGCAGGACGACGTAGCCGGCCAGCAGGACGAAGATCGACCACCGGCGTCCGGGCTGCGGGCGGCGGGCCAGCTCACCACCCCGGCCGACCGGCGACCTCGGCCGGGGTGACGGGTGGTACGTCTCGATCGCGCGCATGCCGTGATCAGCTCCTATGTCTCCGCTTCGGCCAACGAACCGGGCCGGGCCGGGTGACGACCCGATCGACTCATTGACATGCGTCGAGAGCTTCCGGAAGGCTCGCCAGCAGAGGTCCTTCCCCACCGAAGGGAGCGCGCGATGCGGCGTACACGACTGGCGGTCGTCGGCGTGTTCACCCTGGTCGGCGCATTGACGCTGACCGCTCCGGCGAGCGCGCGGCCCGCGTCCGAGGCGGCCGGCCGCGACGACGGCCTGGAGGTGTACGTCGGCACGGTGAACCCGCAGCAGCGCGAACAGTTGCGGGCGGCCGGCGTCGACCTCGGCCACGACCACCGGGACACCGGCCCCGGCGGCGCCACCACGGTCGAGACCGTGCTGACCCGGCGGCAGGCCGACCGGCTGACCAGCAGCGGCGTCCCGCTACGGGTGAAGCGGGTCGACGGCCGGGACGCCTCCCGGGCGCTGCGCGAACAGGCCGCCGAGGGCTGGACGGCGTTCCGCCCCTACTCCGCCCCCGGTGGTATCCGGGACGAGATCACCGCCACCGCCGCACGCCACCCGAAGCTGACCAAGGTGGAGACCATCGGCCGTACCCACCAGGGCAAGCCGATCCTCGCCGTCAAGGTCACCAAGAACGCCCGGACCGTGCCGGACGGCCGACGGCCGGCGGTGCTCTACGCCAGCACCCAGCACGCCCGGGAGTGGATCACCCCGGAGATGACCCGACGGCTGATGCACCACGTGCTGGACAACTACGGCCGCGACCGGGAGATCACCCGGCTGGTGGACACCACCGAGCTGTGGTTCCTGCCGGTGGCCAACCCCGACGGGTACGACCACACCTTCACCCCCGGCAACCGGTTGTGGCGCAAGAACCTGCGCGACAACGACCGCGACGGGAAGATCACCTCCGCCGACGGGGTCGACCTGAACCGCAACTTCGCGTTCCGGTGGGGCTACGACAACGAGGGCTCCTCCCCCGACCCGGCCAGCGACACCTACCGTGGTCCCGGCCCCGACTCGGAGCCGGAGACCCAGGCCCTGGACCGGCTCTTCCGCCGGGTCGGCTTCGAGTTCTTCGTCAACTACCACTCGGCGGCGAACCTGCTGCTCTACGGCCTCGGCTGGCAGGTCGCCACGCCCACCCCGGACGACCTGATCTACCAGGCGATGGTCGGCGACGACGACCACTCGGCCGTTCCCGGTTACGACCCGGACCTCTCCGCCGAGCTGTACACCACCAACGGCGACACCGACAGCCACGCCGTCGTGCGGTACGGCACGCTCGGCTTCACCCCGGAGATGTCCACCTGCCAGTCGGTCGCCGCGTCCGACCCGGACGACCAGTGGCATCCCGAGGACTGCGTGAGCGGTTTCGTCTTCCCCGACGACGAGAAGCTGATCGCCGCCGAGGTCGCCAAGAACCTGCCGTTCGCGCTCGCGGTCGCCAAGTCCACCCACGACCCGGACGACCCGGTCTCGGTGGTCGGCCGGAGCACCCCGGACTTCGTGGTCGACGCCTTCGACACCTCGTACGGCCGCACCCAGCCGGTCGCCGCGATCACCCGGCGGGCCCTGGTAAACGTCCGGATGCACTACACGGTCAACGGCGGCCGGCCGAAGACCGTCGCGGCCCGTGAGTGGCGCGGCGGCGAACGGTACGGCGACACCCACGACGACTACTACGCCGAGCTGCGCGGCACCGTCACCGGCACCCGGCCCGGCGACCGGGTGGAGGTCTGGTTCACCGGCGCCAAGCGCGGCCGGGGCGTGGTCGCCAGCGAGCACTTCGCCTACCGGGTGCACACCGACATCGGCGGCGAGGTGCTGGTGCTGGCCGCCGAGGACGTCACCGGCCTCAGCCCCGGGCAGGACGGCACCGGCGCGAAGTACGCCGACGAGGTGGCCGCGTCCCTGACCGCCGCCGGCCGCACCAGCGACGTCTACGACATCGACCGGATGGGCCGGACGGCCCCGCACCACCTGGGCGTGCTCTCGCACTACCGGGCGGTGGTCTGGGAGACCGGCGACGACATCATCCCCCGCTCCCCCGGCCAGGTGCCCGGCACGGCGGCCCGCGCCGCGGCCGAGACCGAACTGGCCGTCCGGGACTACCTCAACGAGGGCGGCAAGCTGCTGGTCAGCGGGAAGTACGCGCTGTACGCGCAGGCAGGCGACGGGGCGTACGTCTACCAGCCGACCGGGCCCGCCGAGTGCACCGACCCGGACGACCCCACCTGCCTGCCGCTCTCCAACGACTTCCCGCAGTACTGGCTGGGCGCGTACAACTACGTCAGCGACGGCGGCAGCGCGGACGGCACCCCGTACCCGGTGCGGGGCTCCGAGGGACCGTTCGCCGGCTTCCAGGGCACCCTCAACGCCCCCGGTTCGGCCGGCAACCAGGACCACACGGCGTCCCTGCTCAGCACGTCGAGCTTCCTGCCGCCGGACCAGTTCCCGCAGTTCGCCGCCGCCACGACGGTGGACTGGGTCCGCCCCGGCGGCGCGCCCTTCGACCCCCGCACCGGCGACTGGTACGTCTACAGCGGGCGGGCCGACGAGGCGTACAAGCGGCTCAGCCGGACCGTCGACCTGACCTCGGCCACCAGCGGTGAGCTGCGCTTCTTCGCCTCGTACGACATCGAGCCGAACTGGGACTTCATGATCGTCGAGGCGCACGAGGTGGGCACCGACAACTGGACCACGCTGCCGGACCGCAACGGCCACACCGGCACCGACACCGGGGACAGCTGCGAGAGCGGCCTGGCCACCGAGCTGCACCCGTTCCTCCTGCACTACCAGGGCACGGACTGCTCGCCGACCGGCACCACCGGGCAGTGGCACGCCGCCACCGGCGCCTCCAACGGGTGGAAGGAGTTCTCGGTCGACCTGACGGCGTACGCCGGCAAGCAGGTCGAGGTGTCGATCTCGTACGTCTCGGACTGGGGCACCCAGGGGCTCGGCGTCTTCCTGGACGACGCCCGGGTGATCGTCGACGGGGCCACCGTCGCGGAGACCTCGTTCGAGACCGCCGACCTGGGCGGCTGGACGGTCTCCGGGCCGCCCCCCGGTTCGCTGCCCGGCTCGAACGACTGGTCCCGCAGCCAGCGGGCCTTCGAGGAGGGCGCGGCGGTGGTCACCGCCGACACCGTCTACCTCGGGTTCGGGCTGGAGGGACTGGCCCCGGCCGCCCGGAACGACCTCATCGCCCGCTCCCTCACCCACCTGCTCACCCGCCCCCGCCCCTGACCCGGCGCGGTCCCCGCCCCACCCGCGCCGCGCCCCGCCCCACCCCGTCGCGCCTCGTCGCGCCTCGTCGCGCCTCGGGTCGATGATCGACACAACTTGCGGCATATCGGGGTGTCGGAGGTCTCGGACACCCCGACATGCCGCACAACGAGTCGATCATCGAGGCGAGGCGGGGGCGAGGCGAGGCGGGACGGTCGGGACCCGGGGGGGGCGGGACTGACGGCGGGCGGGACGGCGGGGGGCGGGGGTGTCAGCGGCGGACGCCGGCCCAGGCGTGGTGCCGGCGGACCGTGGAGAGGACGAAGTCGACCACCCGACGGGAGGTGTCCGGCACCCGGTAGTCGTCCGGGCAGGGCACCCCGTCGACGGTCACCTGGTCGACGGTCACCCGGACCGCCTCGACCACGCCGGCCGGGTCCAGTCCGGTCATGATGATGCCCCCGGCGTCCAGCGCCTCGGGGCGTTCGATCGACTCGCGCAGCGTCACCGCCGGGAACCCGAGGATCGCCGCCTCCTCGCTGATCGTCCCGCTGTCCGAGAGGGTGCACCCGGCCCCGAGCTGGAGCCGGACGTAGTCGAAGAGGCCGAACGGCTCGTGGAACGTGATCCCGTCCAGGGTGCTGTCGTCCGGGGCGAGCGCCTCCAGCCGCTTGCGGGTCCGGGGGTGGGTGGAGACCAGCACCGGCAGTCCCCACTCGTCCCGGACCGCCCGCAGGCAGTCGAGCAGCCGGACGAGCCGGGCGGGCGCGTCGACGTTCTCCTCCCGGTGCGCGCTGACCAGGAAGTACCCGCCCGGGGCCAGGCCGAGCTGGTCCAGGATGGTCGACCGTTCGATGTCCGGACGGTAGTGCTCCAGCACCTCCCGCATGGGTGAGCCGGTGTGCAGGATCCGGCGCGGGTGCAGCCCCTCGGCGAGCAGGTTCCGGCGGGCGTGCGCGGTGTAGACCAGGTTGAAGTCGGCGACGTGGTCGACGAGGCGGCGGTTGGTCTCCTCCGGCACGTTCAGGTCGTAGCAGCGGTTGCCCGCCTCCATGTGGTAGACCGGCACCCGCATCCGGCGGGCCATCAGCGCGGCGATGCAGCTGTTCGTGTCGCCGAGCACCAGCAGGGCGTCCGGGCGCACCTCGGCGATCACCTGCTCCATGCCGACCAGCACGCCGCCGAGGGTGCGCCCCAGCGACGACGTGTCCACGTCGAGGAACCGGTCCGGCCGGCGCAGCCGCAGCTCGCTGAAGAACACCTCGGAGAGCGAGTGGTCCCAGTTCTGCCCGGTGTGCACCAGGACGTGGTCCACGGTCCGGTCCAGCCGGTCCATCACCCGGGCCAGCCGGATGATCTCCGGCCGGGTGCCGACCACGGTCATCACCCTGGTCACGGTCGTGCTCCCCTCGTCGACGCCACGGAGGGGCCAACGAGGGGACGGCCCGTGCGGTGACGCCGGCCGACGACGGAACCGACCCGGGCGTCAGCCCTGCCCGAGCACCGTCGAGACCAGTTCCCGCGCCTCCTCCTGGATCCGGGTGAGGTGCTCCGGACCCTGGAACGACTCGGCGTAGATCTTGTAGACGTCCTCGGTGCCGGACGGCCGGGCGGCGAACCAACCCGACGCGGTGGTCACCTTCAGGCCGCCGATCGACGCCCCGTTGCCCGGGGCGGTGGTGAGCGTCGCGGTGATCGGCTCACCGGCCAGCTCGGTCGCGGTGACCTGCTCCGGGGAGAGCTTCCCGAGCACCGCCTTCTGCTCCCGGTTGGCCGGGGCGTCGATCCGGGCGTACGCGGGCGCGCCGAACCGCTCGGTCAGGTCCGCGTAATGCTGGCTCGGTGTCCGGCCGGTGGTGGCGATGATCTCGGCGGCCAGCAGGCAGAGCAGGATGCCGTCCTTGTCGGTGGTCCAGGTGCTGCCGTCCCGGCGCAGGAACGACGCTCCGGCGCTCTCCTCGCCGCCGAAGCCGACCGTGCCGTCGAGCAGGCCCGGCACGAACCACTTGAAGCCGACCGGCACCTCCAGCAGCGGTCGCCCGAGGTCGGCCGCGACCCGGTCGATCATCGAGGAGGAGACCAGGGTCTTGCCGACCGCCGCGTCCGGCCCCCATTCGGTACGGGTACGGAACAGGTGGGCGATCGCCACCGCGAGGTAGTGGTTGGGATTGAGCAGACCGCCGTCCGGCGTGACGATGCCGTGCCGGTCGGCGTCCGCGTCGTTGCCCGTGGAGACCTGGTAGTCGGCGCGGGCGGCGATCAGCGAGGCCATCGCGTTCGGCGAGGAGCAGTCCATCCGGATCTTGCCGTCCCCGTCCAGGGTCATGAACCGCCAGGTCGGGTCGACCGTCGGGTTCACCACGGTCAGGTCGAGCTTGTGCCGCTCGGCGATCTCGCCCCAGTACGCCACGCTCGCCCCGCCGAGCGGGTCCGCGCCGATGCGCACCCCGGCGTCCCGGATCGCCGCGATGTCCAGCGCGGCGGGCAGGTCGTCGACGTAGCCGGCGAGGAAGTCGTACTCACCGGTGGTGTCGGCGGCGCGCGCCCGCGCGTACGGGATGCGTCTCACCTCGGTGAGCCCGGCGGCGAGGATCGCGTTCGCCCGGTCCTGGATCCACCGGGTGGCGTCGGTGTCGGCCGGGCCGCCGTTGGTGGGGTTGTACTTGAACCCGCCGTCGTCCGGCGGGTTGTGCGACGGGGTGATGACGATGCCGTCGGCGAGCCCCGCGGTGCGACCCCGGTTGTGGGTGAGCACCGCGTGCGACAGCGCCGGGGTCGGGGTGTAGCCGTCCCGGCTGTCGACCAGCACCGTCACGTCGTTGGCGGCGAGCACCTCCAGCGCGGTCACCGCCGCCGGGGCGGAGAGCGCGTGGGTGTCCCGGGCGAGGAAGAGCGGACCGTCGACCCCGTTGGCCCGCCGGTAGTCGCAGAGCGCCTGGGTGACGGCGAGGATGTGGTGCTCGTTGAAGGCGTTGCGCAGACTCGACCCCCGGTGCCCGGACGTGCCGAAGGAGACCTGCTGCGCCGGGTCGGCCGGATCGGGGTGCGCGGCGTAGTAGGCGGTGACCAGCCGGGGCACGTCGACCAGGTCGGCGGGCTCGGCGGGCTGTCCGGCACGGGCGTGGACCACTTCTGCAACCTCCAGCTGACAGGACAGGACAGGACAGGGACGGGTCGGGGACGGCGGCCTCAGACCTCGACGCGTTGACCCTTGCCGATCACGACGATGCCGTTGTCCGAGACGGTGTAGCGCTGCCGGTCCTTCTCCAGGTCGACGCCGATCTCGGCGCCCTCCGGGACGTACACGTTCTTGTCCAGGATGGCCCGGCGGACGACCGCGTGCCGGCCGATCTCGACACCCTCCATCAGCACCGCGCCGTCGACGTGCGCCCAGGAGTGCACCTTGACCTTCGGCGAGACGACCGAGTTCTCCACCAGCGACCCGGAGATCACCGCGCCCGGCGAGACCATCGAGGCGACCGCCCGGCCGACCCGCTCGCCCCACTGGTGCACGAACTTCGCCGGCGGGTACGTCTGCTGCCCGGTGTAGATCGGCCAGTCGAAGTTGTAGAGGTTGAAGACCGGGTGGACGTTGATCAGGTCCATGTGCGCGTCGTAGAACGAGTCGAGCGTCCCCACGTCACGCCAGTAGCCCCGGTCCCGGTCGGTGCTGCCGGGCACCTCGTTGTCGCGGAAGTCGTAGACGTTCGCCTCGCCCCGCTCGACCAGCATCGGGATGATGCTGCCACCCATGTCGTGCTTGCTGGTCTTGTCCTCGGCGTCCCGCTCGACGGCCTCGCAGAGCGCCTTCGTGGTGAAGACGTAGTTGCCCATCGAGGCGTAGATCTGGTCCGGGGCGTCCGGCAGCCCGACCGCGTCGGTGGGCTTCTCCCGGAACGCCCGGATGCGCCGGCCGTCCTCGGCCACCTCGATCACGCCGAACTGGTCGGCCATCGACAGCGGCTGCCGGATGCCGGCGACGGTCACCGCGGCCCCGGAGGCGATGTGCTCCTCCACCATCTGCCGGGGGTCCATCCGGTAGATGTGGTCCGCGCCGAAGACGATCACGTAGTCGGGCTGCTCGTCGTGGATGAGGTTGAAGCTCTGGTAGATCGCGTCGGCCGAGCCGGCGAACCACCACGGGCCGCGCCGCTGCTGCGCCGGGACCGGGGTGACGTAGTTGCCGAGCAGGGTCGACATCCGCCAGGTCTTGGTGATGTGCCGGTCCAGCGAGTGGGACTTGTACTGGGTCAGCACGACGATCTTCAGATACCCGGCGTTCGCCAGGTTGGACAGGACGAAATCCACCATCCGGTACATCCCACCGAACGGCACGGCGGGCTTGGCCCGGTCGGCGGTGAGCGGCATCAGGCGCTTGCCCTCCCCACCGGCCAGGACGATCGCGAGCACCTTCTCAGCCATGAACGAGCACCTTCTCAGCCATGTTCAGACGCTAACCACCCGCGTGCGATCCCACCACTCGTACGGGCACACTTCACGGCTGCTTCCACACCGGGTGGCGCGGCCCGGCGTGCACTACATTGCGGGCATGACCGACTCCGCGTCGCCGCGCGCCGCCGGCACCACCCCGCTCCGCGTCGACCTGCTCACCCGGGAGTACCCGCCGGAGGTGTACGGCGGGGCCGGCGTGCACGTCGAGTACCTGGCCCGTGAGCTGCGCCGACTGGCCGACGTACGGGTGCACTGCTTCGGCGCGCCCCGCACCGAGCCGGGTGTCACCGCGTACCCCGAGCCGGTCGAGCTGGCCGGGGCGAACGCCGCGCTGCGCACCATGGGCGTCGACCTGGCGATGGCCGCCGGCTGCGCCGGGGCGGACGTGGTGCACAGCCACACCTGGTACGCCAACCTGGCCGGGCACACCGCGAAGCTGTTGCACGGGGTGCCGCACGTGGTGACCGTGCACAGCCTGGAGCCGCTGCGCCCGTGGAAGGCCGAACAGCTCGGCGGCGGGTACGCGCTGTCCTCCTGGTGCGAGCGGACCGCGATCGAGGCCGCCGACGCGGTGATCGCGGTCAGCGCCGGGATGATGCGGGACGTGCTGGCCGCGTACCCGACGGTCGACCCGGCAAGGGTCCGGGTGGTGCACAACGGCATCGACACCGACCAGTACGCCCCGGACCACGGCACCGACGTGCTGGCCCGGCTCGGCGTCGACCCGTCCCGCCCCAGCGTCGTCTACGTCGGGCGGATCACCCGGCAGAAGGGCCTGCCGTACCTGCTCCGGGCGGCCCGGGAACTGCCGGCGGACGCGCAGTTGGTGCTGTTGGCCGGCGCGCCGGACACGCCGGAGATCGCCGCCGAGGTGGAGGGGCTCGTCGACGAGCTGCGGGCGACGCGGTCCGGCGTGGTCTGGGTGGCCGAGATGCTGCCCAAGCACGAGGTGATCCAGGTGCTCACCCACGCCACCGTCTTCGTCTGCCCGTCCGTCTACGAGCCGATGGGCATCGTCAACCTGGAGGCGATGGCCTGCGAGACGGCGGTGGTGGCGACCGCCACCGGCGGCATCCCCGAGGTGGTCGCCGACGGCGAGACCGGGCTGCTGGTGCCGATCGAGCAGGCGACCGACGGCAGCGGCACCCCGCTGGACCCGGAGCGCTTCGTGGCCGACCTGGCGGCGGCAATCAACACGCTGCTCGCCGACCCGGAACGGGTGGAGAAGTTCGGCCACGCCGGCCGCCGCCGGGCCGTCGAACACTTCTCCTGGGACGCCATCGCCGAACGCACCGTGGAGGTGTACCGCTCGGTCGGCGCCACCACCTGACGCGGGTCAGTCCACGGGACGGTCGGCGTCAGGATCACGGCCACGGAGCGTGTCCATCAGTTCGTCCGTCGTCATGCCCTCGGTCTCGCGGGCGCTGCCCCGTCCGCTCATGTGCCGGACCAGGCGTCGCCCAGGGGTCTCGGCGGCGTTGGCCTTGGATGCGCCTGCTTCTTCAGTCACATCGACCTCCTCGTGCTCGGGCAGATTGTGCCGGCCGCACAACGCGGCCAGCAGGTCAGGTGACGTGCAGGGCGGCGGCGAGGCGGGCCAGGTCGGCGGGGGCGGCGGCGGACCGGGCCACTACGGCGACCAGGTCGCGGACCGCCGGGCGGTCGTGCACCTCGCCGCGGGCGGTGCGCTCCGCGTCGAGCAGCGCCCGGCCCGCCCGCCGCAGGTCACCGGCCAGCACGTACGCGCGGGCCACGTCGAGCAGGTACGCGGCCCGGTGCTCGGTCGGCAGCCACCGCCACCCGCCGCCGGCCGTCAGCCGCTCGTGCCGGGCCGTCGCCGCCGGGGCGTCCCCGAGGGCCGTCTCCGCCACCACCCGCGCGGCCTCGACCGCCGCCCGACCGAACCTGCCGTCACCGGCCCCGGCCTCCCGGTCGGCCTCCGCCGCCTGGTCGAGCAACTGTCCCGCGTCCCGGTCCAGGCCCCGGCCGGCGGCAGCAAGCGCGGCCTGGAGCAGCAGTGTCCCGAGCAGGGACGGGTCCGGGGCACCGGACTGCATCGACCGCAGCCGGTGGACGGCGACGACGGCCGCCTCCATCGCCGACCGTCGCCGGTCACCGAGGCGCAGGGCCTGCACCAGGGACACCGTGGCCACGGCGGCGACCTGCGGATCACCTGTGGCCAGGGCGAGCGCCATTCCCCTGTCGGCGGCCAGCCAGGCCAACTCCCCCTGGTCGACCTTGACCAGCGCCAGGGCGGTGAGGGCGTACCCGGACACCAGCAGCGCGGCGGTCGTCCGGTCGGGGCGGACGGCCCGCGCGACACGGGCGGCGTCGAGCAGGCCGGGCAGCAGGGCGAGCAGTTGCGGGTAGCGGGCGTGCCGGTAGGTCTGCTCCGCGTGGTCCAGCCGGGCCCGTAACTCCGTCAGGCCGACCGGCCCGGCCGGCGGCTCGACGTGGTACCGGGACAGGGCGGTGCGTACCCCCTCCACGCCTGCGGCGGCGGGGTCCGGTCGGCCGGGCTGGTCGGCCAGCAGCACGCCCAGGTCGATCCGGAGCGCGTCGGCGACCTCGCGCAGACTGGACACCCGTTCCAGCCGGCGCACCCCGCGTTCGACCTTGTCCACCCAGCTCTTCGACCTGCCGAGGCGGTCGGCGAACTGCTGCTGGGTCATGTTGCGCCGGACCCGCCACTGGGCGACCCGGCGGCCCACCGGCAGCTCGTTCACCGCCGGCCTGTCCCGCTCACCGGAGGATCCCGACCACGAGCAGCACCAGTACGAGCAGCGCGACCGTCACGCCGTAGGCGTACTGCCGGCGGCTCAGCGGCGCGCGGAGCGGGCCGGCCGGGGCCGGCACCCGGTCACCGTCGGGGTGCGGCGGCCGGGCACCCGGCACCGGGCGCGCTGCCGGCAACGGCCCGTCATGCGGACGCTCACGCATCCATGCCTCCTCGGGGTCGGTGAGGGAGGGCGGGGTGGCACGGGGAGGAACCACCCCGCCCGGATCCGAGGCACTCCGCTGCTGACGAGAGGACCTCACTCGCAACTTAGAGTGCAGTGAGTACAGAGTCAACACACCATGCACAGAATGTAGTGCTGGCTGGCATGCTCAAAGGGCTGACGAGAGGTGGCCCTGCCATGCCCAGACAACCTTTGTACGAGCAGGTCATCGCCGACGTGATCGCGTCGATCAAATCCGGCGCGCTCCAACCGGGCGACAAACTGCCGTCGATCTCGGAGCTGTGCGAACAGTACAAGGCCAGCCCGACGCCCATCCGACTGGCTCTACGGCTCCTCGATGAGCGCGGCTGGATCGAGGTACACCAGGGCAAAGGCTCATTTGTCGCAGCCGAGCCGCCCGCATAGATCAGGCTTGATCATCAACAACGTACGATCGATCGTCTTGGAAAAGCCAAGCGCCCACCCACCACCACGCCGGGGATCGATCTTAATCGCCAAAGTGAATGAAAGCGCAGTAGTTGATCTTTAGAGCCGCAGGTCAAGAAATCTGTTCCCCGCGCACGCGGGGGTGATCCGTCGATGGCGTCCATCTCGCCGTCCATGATCAGCTGTTCCCCGCGCACGCTGGGGTGATCCGGCGAGTCGGGCACCATTACCGCGTCGGCCGTGCTGTTCCCCGCGCACGCTGGGGTGATCCCGTGTTCACCTTCGACGTGGCCGGCAAGGGCTTCTGTTCCCCGCGTGCGGAGGTGATCCCCCCCGTCCACACTGACGGACCTGAGGACGCCCTGTTCCTCGCGCACGCGGGGGCGCTCCGGGATGACCTGCCGCGCGAGCAGCTTGAGGGCGCGTCGCCGGACACGCGTAGACCGACGCTCTGATGTTGAAGACCGCGCTGTCTCTCGGCACGACCGATGTCGACGATGCCCGCCAGGCCGGAGTCCTGACCCGCGCCGCAGCCGGTGACCTCGGCCACGCTGCCCACGCCACCCTCACCCACCAGGCACAACCTGACAAATGTCGATCTCAAGACCGTCGATGCCGCAAAATGACCCTGCACTTGGCGATCTCTGAGGCACCCGGCCTCCGGTCGTCGGGAGTCCGGGGAGGACGACATGCGGTTCGCTAGACGACTGACGCTTTCGGTCGCGATGGTGCTCAGTCTTCTGGTCCTGTCTGGGCAGCCGGCCCAGGCCGCCTACTACAACACGTACAGCGACATTGCCAGCACACCGGACACGGGATGCTGCACTGGTGTGCAGGGCTTCGCCGCCGGGGCCACCTACCTCTACTCGGTCAAGACACGCACCAACTACGACGACGTTTCCGTCATCTACCGTGTCCACAAGGACACCGGCGCACGAGTGGTGATGACGAACGGCACCAACAACACGTCGACCAACACCTGGCTCGGGCACGCGAACGACATGACGATCGTCGACATCGACGGACAGCATCACCTGTTCGTGGTCACCATGAGGTCGAGCGGCGCGCAGCTCGTCAAGCTCCGCTACGACGGCACCACCTACTACCACGCCGGGTCGTACCAGGTGCGTCTTAACGGGGCCGTGGCGACGCCGTCCGGGATCAATCGGGTCTCGGTCGGCAGCAGCGCGATCACGTTCATGTTCAAGAGTGGCAGGACGATCTACAACGGCAGTCTCCCGCTGCGCGCCAACTCCGGGACCATCGATCTGACGAAGGCGTTCACCTTGCAGGTCGAGGGGGCCCTCGTCAACGGCGCCACCGTGCCCGATCTGAACACCTTCGTCAACCAGGGCTTCTTCTACGACGTGCCCAAGAAGGCTCTCTACTACCCGCTGACCAAGGACAACCGCAGCATCGTGCTTGTCTACCGGAATGTGTCGCCGACGACGACAGGGACCGCGCCTGCTGCCACTGACCTCTCTTTCCGCATCACGTCCTCGGCATACTCGTCCAAGTTCGAGATCGAAGGCGTGGGAATCAGCGGAGGCAAGCTGTACTTCAACACCAACCGGGCGAACTCAAGCGGCGCGTACGACGGGGTCCACGTGTTCAACGGCTACGTCGCGGCCTAGCCACACCCGACCGGGTGCACTCGTTGTGGCTCAGCGGTTGGGCCACAACGAGTTCCAAGCCCGTCTGCGGGCTCGGGGCCTACCACTGAGCGTTGGAGCGCCACGGGCCGGCCGCTGGTAACGCGGACGGACCAGAACGGACACCGGATTGTTCAGCCCACGACGGTCAGTGGTCAGGGGCGGCGGACGCTCCAGGACCTGGCCTCAGCGCCCAGGCTGGCGATCGTCGACCGACCTCCTGCACGCCGAGACCGGAACGAAGATCGACCTTGGCGCGATGTCCCCGGAGAGCGCTGCGCTGATGCCGATGGGGGGCACGTCTTTCTGTCCGCCCACCGAGAGAGGCAACATGGCACTCATGTCCCTGCACACCCCCACGCTGCCCACCGCCCGCCTGCGACTGCGTCCCTTCGACGACACGGACGCCGACGCGCTCTTCGCGCTGCACAGCAACGCCTACGTGCTGCGCTACTGGGACGCGCCGCCCTGGACGGAACGCGTGCGCGCCGAGCGGTTCATCACGGCCTGCCGGCAGATGGCAGAGGAAGGCACCGGGGCGCGGCTGGCCGTGGACCGCATTTCCGACGGGGCCTTCATCGGCTGGTGCAGTCTGAACCGGTGGAATCCGGGCTACCGTAGCGCTTCGCTGGGCTACTGCTTCGACGATGCGGCATGGGGCCACGGCTACGCGACGGAGGCCGCGCGCGCCCTGTTGCGATGGGCGTTCGACACGCTGGACCTCAATCGAGTCCAGGCCGAGGCCGATACGCGCAACGCGGCGTCTGCCCGCGTCCTGGAGAAGCTCGGATTCGTGCGTGAAGGGACGTTGCGGGAAGACTGCATCGTGAACGGCGAGGTCTCCGACTCGTGGGTCTACGGGCTGATCAGACGGGATTGGCCGCCGTCGTCCGAGCCGGTTCCCGCCCGCTGATCTTGTTGATCGAGCCGGGCCCGAAATCAGCAGGTCGAGTGGAACAGCCCGCCGACCGGCTGCGTCGTCGCCAGTTCGTTGTACCGCTGTACGGCTTGCGTTGTCTCGGCGATGTGCGGAGTTATGCCGCGCTCCTCAAGGAGCTTGAGTGTCCGCGGGTCGACCTGGAGCTGGAGCTGCATGCCGCGCGACAGAACGATCGCCGTCGCACCATGGAGGAGGAGTTCCTCGACGTCTTCGGGCTGGATCCCGGGACTGTGGCGGGTTCCGGTCTCGGACCAGTCCCACGGCCTGCCGCCGCCGGGATAGAGCTTGAAGTCCTTGCCCGTGCCCAGACCTTCAACCTCCATCCGCCCCCAGGAGATTGCGAGCACTCTCGGGGAGCGTTCCACGGCTTCGGCCACGGCAGCCTCCGTTCCAGACGACGCGACAGTACGGGTGACACTACGGCCTCACTCCATGCAGGTGGAGAAGGTCAGTTTTCCCGGCGTTGGGAGCCGGTGGCGCAGTAGGCGTGATGGCCGTCGGCCTTGGCGTGGACGCGCGCAGCTCGGCGCGGACGGTGGTGGCCGACTCACCTCCCGGGCGGTACGCCGGGCGGCGGAGCCGTCTCCCTCGGATACAGCCGCCAGGAGATCACGTTGGCGGTGGTGATGCCGGCCAGCACCACGGCGGCGCTGAGCGCCACCAGCAACGGCGGCAGCGCGAGGGTCAGCGGGGCCAGGAGCGCGAGCAGCGCTATCCCGATCGGCCGCGACCAGGAGACCCGGCTGAACGCGACGTAGTCCAGCATCGCCCGGCCGGCCAGGAACAACGCCGGCCCGCCGAAGATGGTCACGACCCAGGCCCCCTCGGTCTCGCCGAAGGGATGCGCGATGATCAGCTTGTCCGCCACGCCGGTGACCGCGATGCCGATGACCATGACCAGGTGCGCACCCGCCGCCAGGTTACCGACGTAGGCCGGAGCCCGGGACGAGGCGATGGCGTGGGAGAGCAACTCTCCTGCCCGGTAGTAGTAGATCTGCCACAGCAGCACCGTGATCAGGAACGCCACCACCAGTGCGGCTGTCCGCTCGCGTTCGAAGCCGTATGGGCTGAACTCCATGCCCGAGGTCAGGATGGATTCACCGAAGGCAATGATGAGCACCTGTCGGTAGCGCTCGGTCAGGTGCTCCTCCGCGATCGGCTGGCCCCGCAGACCCGCCCGGCCCAACCACGGGGTCGGGAAGTCGAGTAGCCCGCCGGCGTAGGAGACGAGGACCGCCACGCTCCACCAGACCAGCCGGGTGTCCTCGTCGGTGTGGATCCCGGCGATCCACGGCACTGCGGCGAGGCATGCCCAGAAGACGATCCGGGCACTGACGAGTTGCTCGTGCCCCTTCCCGCCGAACAGCACGAGCCAGAGATGTCGAAGCACGTCGACGGCGACGAAGACCCCCGCGAAGACGACCGCGCGGTCCTCGAAGGCCGCCGGCAACGCGGCGGCCATCAGCAGGGCACCGAGCATGGTCACGATGACCATGACCTGGATCATCGGCCGGGCGGGGTCGTACCGGTTCGCGGTCCAGGCCATGCGGTACCAGAGCCACCAGAGGGCCATCAACAGCACCAGGGCCGAGTAGAAGCCGTGCCAGTCCAGCTGCGCGGCCAGCCGGTCAGCAAGGCGGTTGAAGGCGAAGACGAGCACCACGTCGAAGAGCAGTTCCACGAAACCGGCCCGCTGCGGGGGCTCCCGACTCCCCGGGAACTCAGGCGCTCCATCCCGCACGACCATGTGAATCTGCCCTAATTATCCGGCTTTCAGGGAGTATTCCACACAATCGCGCAGGGAGCGTCAGGTCGGTGGAACCGCGCACCCGAGCCCTGCCGCAGCAGCCGGCCGTAGACCCTGTCGGTTCCGCCTGAAAACTGACCACGTGGTTCCGGCTGAATCGGGACCACCTCCTGAAGCATCGGGAGGTGCTGAGCGTGGAGGACTGGGCGGAGATCCGGCGGCTGCGGCGGTCGGAGGGTAT